>CALFZM010000071.1 GCA_937952235.1 uncultured Opitutia bacterium
GTGCTGCTCGAGCCCGCGATCCTGCTGCTCGACGACCCCACGGCCGCGATCGACAGCGAGACCGAGCACGAGATCTTCGAGGCGCTCGACCGGGCGATCGCCGGGCGGACGACGTTCATCGTCGCGCACCGGCTCAGCACGCTGCGCCGCGCGGATTTCATCATCGTGATGGAACGCGGCCGGATCGTGCAGCGCGGCACCCACGAACAGTTGATGCGCGAGCCGGGGCCGTACCTGCACGTCGCCAGCCTCCAGCTCGTCGACAACCGCGAGCTGCAGCAGCTCAAGCTGCGGGAGGGCGCCGCATGAAACGCCCGCCCGCCGCCGTGCTGGAGATGCGCGAGGTCGGCCTCGTGCGGCGCGTGCGCGACGACGAGGAGGACGGCGAGCTGCAGCGGCCGCTCGAATGGTCGCTGATCCGCCGCCTCTTCACCTATGCGGCGCCGGCGCGCCGGAAGCTCGTGGCGCTGGGGGCGCTCACGGTCGTCCGCGCGGCGCAGCTGCCCGCGCTCGTCTGGCTCTCGACGCTCATCATCAAGGGCCCGATCGCCGGCGGCGACCCCGGCGCGCTCTGGCTCGGGCTCCTCGGCTACTTCGCGCTGGCGCTCTCGACCGACGGCCTCTTCCACTTCCGCCAGCGGTACGCGCTCGAGATCGGCGAGACCGTGGTCAACGGGCTGCGCGCGGAGCTGTTCGCGCGCACGCAGCGGCAGCCGATGAGCTTCTTCCACCGCGTGAAGCTGGGGCGGATCATCGGCCGCGTCACGAGCGACGTGGAGGCGCTGCGCGTGGGCATCCAGGACGTGATGTTCGTCAGTGCGATCCAGGCGGGGCAGATGCTCTTCTCCGCGGTCGTGATGGCCTGGTCCGACTGGGCGCTCTTCCTCGTCGTGCTCGGCCTCGCCCCGGTGCTGTGGGTGATCAACCGGCATTTCCGCGTGAGACTGAGCCACTATTCGCGCGCCGCCAGCGACAGCTTCAGCCGCGTGACCGCCACGCTCGCGGAATCGGTCAACGGCATCCGCGTCACCCAGGGTTTCGTGCGGCAGCAGACGAACGCGGGGCTGTTCCGGAACCTGCTCGCCGACCACTCGCGCTTCAGCGTGGCGCTGGCCCGCACCTCCGCGATCCTCACGCCGCTGCTCGAGCTGAACAGCCAGTTCTTCGTCGCGATCCTGCTGATGTTCGGCGGGTGGCGCGTGTACCAGGGCGACATGGACGTGGGCGCGCTGATCACGTTCTTCCTGCTCGCGAACCAGTTCTTCGCGCCGATCGCGATCATCGGAAACCAGTACAACCAGGCGCTCGTGGCCATGGCGGGGGCCGAGCGCGTCTTCAACCTGATCGACGCGAAGCCCGACTGGGAGGACGCGCCGGACGCCCAGCCGCTGCCGGCGGGGCCGGGCGGACCGCGTGCCGGCGCCGGCCCCGCCGCGGGCATGCACGTGGAGTTTCGCGACGTGTCCTTCGGGTACGATCCGGCGTGCCTGGTGCTGCACGGCGTCTCGTTCACGGCCCGGCCGGGCGAGACCGTGGCGCTGGTCGGCCACACCGGCAGCGGCAAGAGCTCGATCATCAACCTCGCGGCGAAGTTTCACCTGCCGACGCGGGGCGGCGTCTATGTGGACGGCCACGAGATCCGCACTGTGACCAGCCTGTCGTTGCACCGGCAGATGGGCATGGTGCAGCAGCAGAACTTCCTCTTCAGCGGCACCGTGCTGGACAACATCCGCCGGGCGCGGCCGGAGGCGACCGAGGCCGACGTGCGGGCGGCGGCGACGCGGCTCGACTGTATCGATATTCTGGATGCCCTGCCGCGCGGCCTGCACACCGACGTCGGCGAACGCGGGGCGGCGCTCTCCGTCGGCGAGCGCCAGCTCGTGTGCTTCACGCGCGCGCTGATCGCCGATCCGCGGCTGGTGATCCTCGACGAGGCGACGAGCGCGATCGACGCCGTGACGGAGGCGCGGCTGCAGCGCGCGCTGGTCGCGCTCCTGCGCGGCCGGACGAGCTTCGTCGTCGCGCACCGGCTGAGCACGATCCGGCACGCGGACCTCGTGCTCGTGCTCGATCAGGGCCGCGTGATCGAGCGGGGCACCCACGCGGAACTGCTCGCGTCGGGCGGACACTATGCGGTCCTGTACCGGCAGTTCGTCCAGGTCGACGATCGCACGTGAAGGAGCTTCCACGATGACTTGCGCGACGCGATCCGCCTTCCCGCCCTCTAGAATCTTTCAGATTTTCCTATGCAAGTGCGGGAAATTCCCTCTAGAAGCGTCCCTGTCTCAGAGGGAAACTGTCACAATCCACACTTACCATGGCTAAAAAAGCTGCCCGTAAACCCAACGCCGCCTTCATGAAACCGGTTACCCCCGATGCCGCGCTCGCCGCGATCGTCGGAGCGAACCCCCTCCCGCGCACGGAGCTCACCAAGAAGCTCTGGGCCTACATCAAGAAGAACGGCCTGCAGGACAAGAAGGTGAAGACCCAGATCAACGCCGACGAGAAGCTCCTGCCGATCTTCAACAAGAAGAAGTCGGTTTCGATGTTCGAGATGACCAAGCTGGTCTCGAACCACGTTTCCTGATCCGACGATCCCCTTTCCGCCGCCGGAGCCGCGCGCTCCGGCGGTTTTTTTTGGCCTTGACGGGATAACAAAGTGATATCACCACGATATCCCACTTCACTCCATGAATACCTCCCCACTTCCGGCCCGGTCGCAGAACTTCGAGCGCATCGCTTCCGCCCGCAACGGGTGGGCGATGCTCGCCCTCGAGTTCGCGTTGTTCGCCCTGAGCGCCTATCTGGTCCAGGCGGCCATCCGCGGCGGCGGGGGCGTGCCGGCGTTGATCGCCGGCGTGGTCGTGCTGGGGACTGCGATCGTGCTCGCCCGCGGCTTCTTCACCTTGCAGCCGAACGAGGCGGCGGTGCTCGTGCTGTTCGGGGCGTACCGCGGCACAGTGCGCGCGAGCGGCTTCTTCCACACCAATCCGTTCAACCACCGCATCAAGCTCTCGCTGCGCGCCCGCAACCTGAACGGCGAGAAACTCAAGGTGAACGAGAAGCGCGGCAATCCGATCGAGATCGCGGCGGTCGTGGTCTGGCGCGTGCAGGACACGGCGCAGGCGGTGTTCGATGTCGACAGCTACGAGAACTACGTGGCGGTGCAGAGCGAATCGGCGGTGCGCCACGTCGCGAGCCGTTATGCGTACGACGACGGTGCGCCGGGTGAGACCACGCTGCGCGACGGCGCGGACGACGTCTCCGCGGCGTTGAAGGCCGAATTGCAGGAGCGCCTCGCGAAAGCCGGCGTCCTGGTCGAGGAGGCGCGCCTCACGCACCTCGCCTACGCTCCCGAGATCGCGCAGGCCATGCTGCGCCGCCAGCAGGCCGAGGCCGTCATTGCCGCGCGGCAGAAGATCGTGCACGGCGCCGTCAGCATGGTGGAACAGGCGTTGCAGGAGCTGTCGGCCAAGCGCGTGGTGAGCCTCGACGAGGAGCGGAAGGCGGCGATGGTTTCCAACCTGCTGGTCGTCCTCTGCGGCGAATCCGAGGCGCACCCGGTGATCAACACCGGCACGCTCTATCACTGAGCGCCCGCCCCGCTCCGTTGCGCCACCCTCAACCCACGCACCCATGGAATATCGCATCGTCGTGAAGAAGATCACCCACGCCCTCTGGCCCGACCTCGAGAAGGCGGCGGAGCGGCTCGCGCAGGACGTCCGGAAACTTGCGGCCGCAGGCTGGGAACCGAGCGGCGGCGTCGCGTACGGCAATGCCGGCGCGACCGGCTACCTCCTGCAGGCGATGGTGAAGCGGCGTTGACCGTCGCGTCGAAGGGTACATGGCGGCCGAGGAAAGAAAGTCATTTCTGCTCCGGATCGATCCGGAGCTCTGGCGCGAGGTCGAGGCATGGGCGGCGGACGAGCTCCGCAGCGTCAACGGCCAGATCGAGTACCTGCTGCGCCAGGCCGTGCAGAAGCGCAGGCGCGCGCAGGCGGCGGAGGACGACGCGTAGCGCCCGGGGCTCGGAGGAACGGGGTTGCGCCCCCCGCGCGGCAGGGGTGGACTGAGCGCAGCCGCTCCGCTCCATGTCGCCGAAACCCCCCGTGTCGCATTTCCGGCTCGTCCTGCTCGGGGGACTGATCGTGATGGCCGGCGGCGCGGCCGGAGCCTGGTGCCGGCACGACCGGGCCCGCGAAATCCGGGACGCGCTCGCGGATGACGTGCGCCGGACGGTGGCCGCCTTCGAGGCGGGGGATCTCCGCCGGCTCGCCGGCACCCGCTTCGACCAGGGGACGGAGACGTACCGGACGCTGAAGGAACGGCTGGCGCGTTTCAAGGCGGCGGACCCGCGGCTGCGGGCGGTGACGCTGCTCCGCTCCGTCGAGCCCGGGCGCGAGGTCGTGCTGGCCGATGCGACCGAGCCCGGCCGTCCCGACGAGGTGATGCCCGGCACCACCCACACCGCGCCGCCGCCCGGGGCGGGCTGGCCCGCCTGGCTGAAGGCGGCCGCGCCGGAAGTGCTCGGCCCGCTCGAGCGGGCGGGCGGATTCGCATTTCTCGCCTATGCGCCGGTCTCGTCCGGCGTGGAGCCGCCCGACGCGCTCGCGCTGGAAATCGAGGCGCCGGGCTGGTCGCGCGAGCTGTGGCGCGCGACCGCGGAAGGCGCCGCACTGGTCTGGCTGGCGCTCGGCCTGCCCCTGCTGGGCTGGTTCCTCGCCCGTCGGCAGCTCACGCAGCTCCACCTCAGCCGTCACCTCTCCGAGGCGGTCGAGCAGAGCGATGCGGCGATCATGGTCGTCGGCCTCGATGGCCGGATCGAGTTCGCCAACCGCGGACTGTGCGCGCAAATGGGCTTCGCGCGCGACGAGCTCGTGGGCCGGCCCTGGCGCGAGTTCCGCGAACTCGATTCGGCGGTCGATCCGATCGTGCACCTCATCGCCTCGCCGCGGTCCGACCATCCCTGGGAGGGCGACTGGCGCAACCGGCGCAAGGACGGGTCGCTGCGGCCGGTGCGCGGCGTGGTGACGCCGGTGCGGCGCCGCGACGGGGCGTTGAGCTGTTTCGTCGTGGTGTGCAACGACGCGACCGAAGCCAAGGAGCGCGAGGCCGAGCTGCGCGACGCGCGCGACCGGGCCCAGGCCGGCGACCGGGCGAAGGGGCAGTTCCTCGCCACCATGAGCCATGAGGTGCGCACGCCGCTCAACGGCATCGTGGGCTTCACCAGCCTGCTGCTCGACACGCCCCTCACGACCGAACAGCGGGAATATGTGCAGACGATCCGGATGAGCACGGAGGCGCTCATCCAGCTCACCGGCGACATCCTCGACTACGCGCGCATCGAGTCGGGCAAGTTGAAACTCGATCCGCTGACGTGCGATCCGCGCGAGTGCGTGGAGGACACCCTCGACATGCTGGCGCCGAAGGCCGACGCGAAGCGCCTCGAGCTGCTGCATCGCGTCGCCGACGACGTGCCCGCGGCGGTGCTGGCGGATGCGGGCCGGTTGCGGCAGGTGCTGGCCAACCTGATTGGCAACGCGGTGAAGTTCACCGACCGCGGCGAGGTGGAGGTGACGGTGCGCCGGATCCCGGTACCGGAGGAACCCGGACCGGCCGGCGCGCCCGAGACCTGCGCGCTCGAGTTCGCGGTCCGCGACACCGGGATCGGCATCGCGCCGGAGCATCACGCCCGGCTGTTCCGGGCCTTCTCGCAGGTCGACGATTCCACCACGCGGCGGTACGGCGGGACCGGCCTCGGGCTCGCGATCTGCCGAAACCTCGTGGAGCTGATGGGCGGCACCATCGGGCTCGAGAGCACGCCCGGGGCCGGATCCACGTTTCGCTTCACCATCCGCGCCAAGGTGGCGGCGCGCGTGCCGCCTGCGCGCACGCTCATCGGGCTGCGGCTCGGCCTGGTGGTGGGGACGCCCGGGTTGCGGCGGGAGATTGCGGGACTGGCGCGGGACTGGCGCGCGGATGTCGTCGAGGCCGGGAATCTCGAGGCCATGGCGGACGCCGGTGCGGACATCGTGCTCGTGGAAGTCGGCGAGGACGCCGCGCGAAAGCTCGTGCAGCAGCCGGCGCCGCTCTTCGGGGTGCCGGCCGACCGGCTCATCGGCCTGGTGCCGATCACGCTGGCCAACGACCTGCGGACGGCGCTGCGATCGCATTTCCGGCTGCTCGTGAACAAACCCGTGCACCATGTCGGCTTCTTCGCGCTCCTCGCCGGGTCGATCGGCAGCCTGCCGCACCCGCGGCCGCTGGCGCGTTTCGGCTATCACGTCCTGCTCGTGGACGACGACGCCGTGAGCCAGTTGCTCGTCGAGCGGGTGCTGGACGGGCTCGGCTGCCGGACCACCTCGGTGGCGAGCGCCCCCGAGGCGCTCGAGCTGCTGCGGGCGCGCGCCGCGGAGTTCGACGTCGTGGTGGTCGACGTGCACATGCCGCTGATGGACGGCATCTCGGCCGTGAAGGAGATCCGTGCCGGCCGCGCGGGAGCGGCGGCGCAGGGGCTGTGGATCATCGCGCTCACGGCGGACGTACGCGACGAGCAGCGCGCGCGTGGGATGGCCGAGGGATTGAACGAGTACCTCACCAAGCCGCTCAAGCCCGCCGATCTCGAAGGGGCGCTGCGGGCGTTCCGGACTCACCGCGCGTCCTCGCCCTGAGCGGCGCGGGCGGGGAAGCGGCTCACCCAGCCAGGGCGGCGTCGATCTGGCGGCACGAGAGCTTCAGGATCTGGAGCCGGGCAAAGCGCTTGTTGTTCGCCGGCACGAGATGCCAGGGTGCGTGCGGTTTGTGCGTGAGCGCGAGCATGTCCCCGACGGCCGTCTCGTAGGCGTCCCATTTGCGGCGGTTGCGCCAGTCCTCCGGGTTGATCTTGTGCTGCTTGTACGACGTCTCCTCGCGGTGGCGGAAACGGCGGAGCTGCTCGTCCTTCGAGAGGTGCAGCCAGAACTTGAGCACGATGATGCCGTGCTCGGTGAGCTGGGCTTCGAAGTCGTTCAACTCCGTGTAGGCGCGCCGCCACTCCGGCTCGCGGCAGAAGCCCTCGATGCGCTCGACCAGCACGCGCCCGTACCAGGAGCGGTCGTAGATCGTCACGCGACCCGCGCGCGGCACGTGGCGCCAGAAGCGCCACAGGTAGTGGTGGGCCTTTTCCTCGTCCGTGGGCCGCGCGACGGGGATCACGCGATAGTCGCGCGCGTCGATCGCGCTGGTGAGGCGGCGGATGGCGCCGCCCTTGCCGGCGGCGTCCCAGCCTTCGAACACCCACACGATCGAATGACCCGCCTCGGCCGCGCGGCGCACCGCCCGGTTCAGCCGGCCGAGCCATTTGTCGCGCTTCAGCTCGTACTCGGCCTCCGGGATGTGCTGGTCGAGCCGCAGCCGTCGCAGCCGTTGCACGCCGATGGGGCGGAGCGGGACGAGGCGCCGCGGGCGCGTCGGCTGCGGCGGGCGGCCATGGGTGGGCAGGTGGTCGTGGAAGCGGGCCAGCAGGACGTCGGCGACCGCGACGTTGCGCGCGCGGGGATCCGCGGCATCGACGATGTGCCAGGGCGCCTCCGGCAGGTCGGTGGCGCGGCGGACCTGGTCGGCGAGCCGTGCACGATGCTCGTAGTTGCGGTGATGCCGCCAGTCGTCGGGGGACACGCGCCAGGCCGTGTCGGGATTCTCCTCGAGCGCTTGCAGCCGCTCCCGCTGCTCCTCGCGCGTCAGGCGCAGCCACACCTTCACGATCAGCGCGCCGTCGGCCGCGAGCAGCCCTTCGAAGTGCGCGAGATGGCGCAGGGTCTCGCGCAGGTGCGCGAGTTCCCGCGGACGTCGCGGATCGGAGGCGAGCACGTCCGCATGCCAGCCGCCCGCGTACACCGCCATCCGGCCGCGCGGCGGGAGCGAGCGCCAGTAGCGCCACATCGGCGGCCGCTCGCGTTCCTCGTCCGTCATGTCGTGAAACGCCAGCGTCTCCACGCCGCGCGGGTCGAGCCAGCCATTGAGGACGTTGACCACATCGCCCTTCCCCGAGGCGTCGTCGCCGGCGATCACCAGCAGCA
The DNA here is from genome assembly GCA_937952235.1 of uncultured Opitutia bacterium. Lineage (GTDB taxonomy): Bacteria > Verrucomicrobiota > Verrucomicrobiia > Opitutales > Opitutaceae > ER46. The sequence continues at coordinate 8,058 of CALFZM010000071.1, forward strand.
CCGGGAACGGCGCGGCCTGCAGCGCGAGTTGCAGCCGGATCAGCGCCTCGCGGAGCGCGGGCACGCGGGCCTCGTACTCCCGCTTTGCCATCCGCTCCGGTGCCTTCGCCTTTGCCATGCCCGGAAACTTGCGGACGGGCGCGGAGCTGTCCAGCCGCCGGCAATTGCCTTGGCGGCGTCATTCCCTCCGCGCAGCGTGCCGGGCTGTCGATGCCCGCGTCTCCTCCCGCCGCCCACGCCCGCGCCGTGCTGATGCTGCTCGTCGCGAATTTTTTCTGGGGGCTGAGCTTTCCCCTCATCAAGTCCATCGTGCTGCTGCAGGAGAAACTCGTCCCGGGCTCCGCTGGCACGTGGTTTTCGAGCCTGTATGCGGTGGCGCCGCGCTTCGTGCTCGCGACGGGGTTGTTGCTCGTGCTGCGTCCGCGCGTCCTCTGGCAGGCGACGCCCGCGGAGTGGCGCCAGGGGGTGACGCTGGGACTCTTCTCCGCGGCAGGCATGCTGCTGCAGAACGACGGCCTGCAGTATACCGCGGCGAGCACCTCGGCTTTCCTCACCCAGTTCTACGCGATCCTGATCCCCGTGTGGGTCGCGGTACGGGCGCGGCGCGACCCGGGCGCGCGCGTCTGGGTCTGCTGCGCGCTGGTGCTGGCCGGTGTCGCGCTGCTCGGGCGGTTCGACTGGACCGAGCTGCGCCTTGGGCGCGGCGAGGCGGAGACGCTGCTCGCCTCGCTGTTCTTCATGGGGCAGATCCTGACGCTCGAGCGCACGGAGTACGCCGGCAACCGCGCGCTGCCGATCACGTGCGTCATGTTCCTCGTGCAGGCCCTCGTGCTGGGCACGGCGGCGGTGGCATCCGCACCGACGACGACGGCGCTGGCGGCGCCCTGGCTTTCCCCTTCCTGGCTGGCCTTCACGGCTGCGCTCACGCTGCTCTGCACGTACGGCGCCTACATGCTGATGAACGCCTGGCAGCCGAAGATCACCGCGACCGAGGCGGGGCTCATCTATTGCGTCGAGCCGGTGTTCGGGACGCTCATGGCGCTCTTTCTCCCCGCCCTTTTCTCGCGATGGGCGGGCATCGAATACGCCAATGAGTCCGCCACCTGGACGCTGCTCCTCGGCGGCGGATTGATCACGGCGGCGAACGTGCTGCTGCAGTTGCGGCCCCCGGCGAAAAGTTCCGGGTGACCGTCGCCGGGAGGAGCGCCGGCGGCGGGCCTACGCTGCCCGCGCGCGGATCGAGATCACCGCGCGGGCCGTGACGGCGCCCAGCACGATCGCGCCGCCGGCCAGCGCCCACGGCGAGGGACGCTCGCCGAGGAAGACCAGCACCCAGACCGGATTGAGCACCGGCTCGATCACCGGGATGATGACGGCCTCGAGCGCCGTGACGTGCCGGATCGCCCGCGCGTAGAGCCAGTACGAAACCCCCAGTTGGACGATGCCGAGGGCGAGCAGGGCGACCCAGCCGGTGGGGGGCAGCGGCGGGGCCTGGACGATCGACGGCAGCCCGACCGCGAAGGCGAGCAGGTTGCCGAGGATGATCGACTCGACCGGCGAACCTTCCTTCTGCTGGCGGAGCGCCATCGCGGTGCCGGCGAAACACACGCCGCTGAACACGGCCAGCAGGTCGCCGTCGAGGTGCCCGAGGGTGAGGCTGTCGCCGAAGAAGAGCGCCATGCCCGCGAGCGCCACGGCGATCGTGATCCAGTCCGCCCGGCTCGCGCGTTCTCCGAGCAGCCAGGTGCCGAACAGCGCCACCCAGATCGGCGCGGTGTATTGCAGCAGGATCGCGTTGGCCGCGCTGGTGCGCGTCGTCGCCACGCAGAACGAGATCGTGCACCCGGCGTAGCCGAGGGCGCCGAGCAGTTGCGCGCGCGAGAGGTGAAAGTTCAACCGCCCGTTCGTCGCCATCAGGAACAGCGCGGCGACCAGGCCCCGCCCTCCCGCCACGGCGAGCCCGGGCCAGGAAGTGGCGATGTACTTGATCAGCACTCCGGCCAGGCTCCAGCAAAGGGCGGCGCCGACGAGCTGGAGCACGGAACGGGTGTGGGCTGGGTTCACGCGGGGGAAGGTCGGGCGAGCGTGGCCCAGGCGGCCGGGGGACGGAAAGGCGATTCGCGGCGCCGCCGCCGCGCACGGCCGTCGGCGGTCTTTTCCCGCTCAGCGGGACAGGCGCGGCGCAAGCTCCGCGCCGGCTGCATCCGGACGCCGGCCAGGGGGAGCCGGCGCCGGATTGCGCAGCACGCGGTGATTCACCGGCCGGCGTTGGTCCGCGGTGAGCGGCGGCAGGTCGGGCAGGGTGCCCGCGGTGGCATCGCGGAGCCAGTAGCGGGCCAGGGCGCGAAAATCGTCCCAACGCTGGGCAATGAAATGGTCCCGGCCGGTCATCGGGGCGCCGTCGCCGACGAGCGGGCCGGACTGGGCGACCTGGCGCAGCAGGCTCCGCCATTCGGTCAGGAGCCGGTCGACATCACCGCGGCCCGCGGTCTCGACCTCGTCCAGGACCTCGCGCGTCCGCGCGCCCTCGGCGACGAGCGCCCGCACCGACTCGGCGGCGCCGGAGCCGTACTGCGCGGGCACGCCGTCGAGCAGCCAGCCTTCGATGGTAAGGCGGCGGTAGGCCCGGGTGCAGGCATCGGCGAGCCGGCCGATCCAGCGTGGGTTGGTGCCGGCGAAGCGGTCGCCGGCGAAGAGGTTGGCGGCATCGAAGACCAGGTCGTCGAGCGCGTAGCGCCGGTCCTCGAGCGCGGCCGCCAGGGCGAGGCCCTCCGGGCCGAGGAAGCACGACACGATTTCGCCCCGGACGGTGAGTCGCAGGCTGCGGTCGAGCACGCCCGTGCGCTGCCACTGCCAGAGCAGCGTGGGCGAGGGGGAAAGGGCGAGGCAGGCCGGGCGTTGCGGGCAAGTGGGGCAGTGCGGACCCGGATTGCGTTCGCGCCGCACGAGGCGCGCGCGACCGGTGTCCGTTTTCTCCCCGCAGGGCGGCTCGGGGGCGTCGGTGCGCCCCGTATGTTCCACCCCGAGCGGAATGCGTTCGTCGGCGAAGAAGCGGCCGGCTTCGGTCAGGGCCAGCTCCGCAGCGTCGCGGCCGGCCTGCAACTGCCGCAGGAAGAGCGCCCAGGGCAGGGGATTCGCGCGTTTCAGCCGCAGCGGTTCGGCCCGGCGCAGCCTGGGCGTGCTGCTGCTGACGAGCACGTAGCCCCGGTCGTCGAGGCCGCGGCGACCGGCCCGGCCGACCATTTGCAGCAGGTCGTGGGGCGGTATCTCGCGTTCGAGGTGATCGTGGCGAAATCCGCCGGCGGTGATCAGCACGGAGCGGAGGGAAAAATTGATGCCGGCACTGAGGCCGAGGGTGGCGACCACCGCCCGCAACTGCCCGGCCTTCGCCAGCGGTTCGATCACGCCGGCCCGCTGGGCGTAGCTGAGCCCGCTGTGGTGGTACGCGACGCGGCGCGAAAGCAGTTTCGAAAGCTGCGGCCCGCACAGTTGCTCCTGCTCCGGCGTGAGCGAGAGCACGTCGGCCAGGGGCAGCTCGCGGGCGAACTGCCGGGCGAGGCGTTCGGCGTCGGCGCGGTGCGGGGCGAAGACGAGCACGGGCCCCAGTCCTTCGCGCAGGGCGCCGGCAACCCGCCTCGACCAGAACCCCTCGACGCAGCGCGGCAGCCCGTGAATGAGATCGTCGGCCTCCACCTCCTCCAGCGGTACCGGCCGCTCGCGATGCTGCACGACATCCGCCGCGCGGCCCAGCCGCCGCAGCCATCCCGCCACGTCGCCCGGGTTGGCCACCGCCCCGGAAAGCAGGAGGAGCTGCAGCTCGCGCGGCGCCGCCAGCAGCACGCCTTCGTAGTGATTGCCGCGATGCGCGTCCGCCAGCCAGTGGTATTCGTCGACCACCAGCAGTTGAAACCCGGAGCCCCGGCCGTCCCGGCCCGGTCGCCCGGATCCGCCGGCGGCCGCGGAAACGACGAGCCCCTGCACGGCCTCCAGCGTCGCCACGACGACGGGGGCCTCGGGCCGGACGCAGAGGTCGCCGGTCATGATCCCGACCTGCCAGTCGCGGGCCCGCCACTCCGCGAATTTGTCGTTGGCCAGCGCCCGGGTTGGCACGGTGAAGAGCGCCCGGCGGGTGAAATTGGTCTGTTCGGCCCAGCGTTCGAAAACGTAGGTCTTCCCCGCACCGGTGGGAGCATCGACCACCACGTCGCGGCCCTCCCGCAGCGCCGCCAACGCCTGCGCCTGCCACCGGTCAGGGAGCATGAGCTTCTGCAGGCCAGCGAAGGCATCGGAGAGCACGGCGGCAGCGTGCAAGGCTCCCGGGTGGGGTCAAATCGCGCGATGCGTTGCGCCGCTTGGAGCGGAATCATTCGGCCCGGGGACCGCCCGCCCCGGGCTCTTTACGATGAGACCGTTCCCCGGAAAGGGCCGCGGGGGCACAAAACTGTAAACCATCGGCATGTCCGCGTCGGAAAGGCTTACAGATAGGGAATCAACCCTAAGTTCGTTCCTACGTACTTCGTGCAGCGCTCTCGGTTGGCATCGTTGTCAGACAGACACTTAACGATGCGTGGTTACCGTAATGCCGTCTGGTGGCATCAGCGTTGCTAAATGGGGGGCAGCAACTTTCCCACATCATGAAAAAGACCATCATCCTGGCTCTCGCAGCCCTCTTCACCAGTTCCTCGTACGCGCTGACGTGGAACTTCACGACCGAGACGGTCGACACCCCGCCGCTGAAGTTCCTCTACGGCGCCACCAACAATTCGAACTCGGTCTACACGTCGACCACCGGCGCCAATGGCACGCAGTTCAATCTGCTGGGAGCGGGTTACAACCCGGCGACCATGATCGTGACGTCCGCGACGGTCACGTTCTGGTTCGCCGACGACGAGTCGGACGGCGCCGAGAACGTCGACATCTTCGTCAACGGCACCAACATCACCGGCACCAAGATCTTCAGCAATCTGGAGGTCAACGGCGCCCACCCGGCCCCGAATTATGCCCCGTACTCCGCCAACCTCGGCGATTTTGCCGGGCTGATCGCCGGCCTCCAGGACGGCATCATGGAGTACCAGGTCCGCCTGCTCAATGGCTCCAACTATGGCAGCAACGGCGGCGACACCTACCTCAAGATCGCCTCGATCTCGGCGACGGGCACGTACCGCAACGTGAACAACAACGTTCCGGACGCCGGCAGCTCGATCGCGCTGCTCGGTGGCGCGCTGGCCGCCCTCGGCCTGCTCCGTCGTCGGTTCCTCCGCTGAATCGGAGGCCGGCCTCCCGGCCGGTGGCCCGTTCCTTGAGTTTCGACTCCCCAAGCCGATATCTCGGCTTGGGGAGTCTGTTTTTTACGCGGACGCCCGTCCCTCGCCTGTCGTCGAAATGTCCGCCCGCCCGTCGCAACCCGATCCCACCCCGTCGTTTCCCACCCGGGCGACGTGGGAAACGGGACGTGGCCCGGGCGAACGGAAGCTCCCGACTCCCTGCTCGCCATGAAAACGTCGCTGTCCGTCGTCCGTGCCTTGCTGGTTGCCCTGGTCCTGCCGTGGGTGGGCGGG
>CALFZM010000072.1 GCA_937952235.1 uncultured Opitutia bacterium
TCGACCACCGTCCAGCAGTTGTCGCGCGCCGCGCGCCGATACGCGTCCGCGTACGTGCCGAAGTTTCCGACCTCCGCGGCGGAATCGGCAGACTCGCCCGGTGCGGCGAATAGTTGCCGGGCGGCGTCGTTGGCCGGAAAGATCGAGAATCCGCCGCGCGCATTCTCGGCAATGCGGACCTCGATTTCGCTGCCAATCTCCGGGAATAGCCGGTCCATGAGGCGGCCGAACCAGCCGGGCTCGAAGCCGCGAAGGATCTTGGTGGACGTCGTCTTCATCGTGTCATGCCTGTTTCACCGTGGCGACGAGGGTCGCATTCACGGGCTCGACTTGGATCCGCTCGGAGGGAACGCCGAAGTGCAAAGCGGCCGCATCGCGCGCCGCGATCGTCGCGTAGTCACCCCATGCCGCGGCTGTCCCAGCCGTGGCGTGAAAGCGGCCGGCGGTCTTCACCACGAGGATCGTGACATTCTGCCCGGTGTTCTTCATTGCAGGCTCCTTTGAAATTCCTCGATCGCCACGCGCGCGGCGCGGCAGTGACTCCTGGCGAGGCCGAGATTGCGCTCCCGCCGGCAGCGGTCGGCCTCGGTGAGATGCCGGGTGACAATAGCCGTGGGCACTGCGGCCGCGGCCGGCACGTCGCCCGCACCGTTGCCGTCGCCAAGCTCGGCGCAGATCTCGCGCAGCTTCGGCAGCCAGACGTCGAGCGGCAGGGTGTCCCATTGCCGCGCCGCCATTCGGCGCCAGGTGCGCACGCTCCCGAGCGCCGGGAACGCGCGCACGATCGCGCCGTCGGTGAGCCCGTTGACCCGCTGGTGCTCGGCGAGGCGCTCCATGCAGAGGGCCGCTTCGGTGTGATCGAGAGCGTCGCTCACGTTCAGGCCTCCTTGCGGAATACCTCGCCCATCATCTGCTCGCGGGCGGCGAGCGCTTCGAAGAAGTGCTGTTCCGCCAGCCTGGTCTTCTTCTTCGACGCGATGCGGCTCGCCAAACGCAGCACCTGCGAGAGCAGCCGGAGTCGGCCCTGCTGGCGCGGCATTTGGTTGTTCGAGAGCTGACCGCAGGCGGTGAGCAGCTTCGCGCTCGGCCGCGGGAAATACTGCACGACGATGGGCCGGATGTGAGCTTCGCCCAGGAGGCGCGGCAGCCGGATCGGCATTCCGATGCGGCCGAGCACCTGCTCGAAAATGTACGTGCCCTTGTTCAGCTCCTCCTCCAGGCGGCTGGTGGCGATGAGCGCGAGCGAGCAGCCGCGGCGGTCATGCAGCTCCCGCAAGAACTCCAGTTTCTCCGGCAGGGAGCCGCAGCAACGACATCCCGGTTTCCGCCGTGCTGCCGAAGGGCTGGCAGCACTATATCGACGACCGCTACCCGCGGCTCGGACTCGGCTTCGACGTCGCGACGACGCTCAAGAAAGCGGGTGGGGGCAAGGGCAAGTCGCGGTCGACGGTGTCGAACCCCAGCGCGATCTGCCTGGATCAGCTCGTCGGCCACCATTGCGTCACGCGGCTGATGATCCGTTTTCGGACGAACGACCCGGCCGTCGCGATCGCCATCCTCGAGGCGATCCTTGGCGGCATCCCGCACGGCCTGCGGATCGGCAAGCTGTGCGTCGACGCGAGCAACGAGCGGTTCTTCGCCGCCAACCTGAAGACCCATTTCGCGGGCAAGGTAGTCGTCGAGCCCGTGATCGCGAGCGAGGGTACCGAATACCGCGGGCTGCCCATGAACTTCAAGCAGTACCTTGGCAGCCAGCTCGTGGAGCTGTTCGACGACGGCTACGCGCCGATCCCCGAGGCCGACTGGCTCTGCGCTGACATGCGCCTGGTGAAGAAGGTAGGGGACACATTCGACACCGAGGTGGACGAGCACGGCAACCATGGCGACACCTTCGACGCGAAGAAGCTTGCCGTGCACGCCGTGAAAAGCCGCGGCGGCGCGGCCGAGGCTGCCGCCGCCGGCACCGGTTCGATGGCGGCCAGTCGCTCGCCTGCTCGCCGTGTCCTCAATCCCTTCGCTGCGCGCTTCGCGCCGCGTGCCGGTGTCCGGCGCGCGATCTGACACTCCGACTTCCGCGCCCCATGAGCACCATCGCCGAACGCGCCAAAGCCCTGCTTGCCTACCTTGCCGACTTCCTGCCGGTCCAGCGACGCACCGTGTACTCCCCGCGCGCGATGCCCAACTCACTAGCTGCGACGCTTACCGTTGATCACGTCCACGAAATCCTCACCTCGGCGGAGCAGGGCGACACCGAGCGCTTGTTCGCGCTCTATCAGGACATCATCATCACCGGCTCGCACCTGCAAGGCCGCCTGCAGGACCGGAAGGAAGCGGTGCTCAGCGACACGTTGAGCGTGCAGCCGTACGACAAGAACAACGCCGACGACGTCGCGGCGGCGGAGCTGGTGAAGATCGAGCTGACGAAGCACGACGACTGGGAAGATGCCTGCGCTTACCTTCTCGATTCGGTGCTGTGGCCGGTCGCGCTCGTCGAGAAAACTTACCAACCGAGCACGAAGCCCGGGCTCCGGTACGAGCTGCAGAAGCTGACGCCCGTACCGTATCAACTCCTCACGTACACGAATGGCCGGATGGAGCTGAGGGAGACGGATGATAAAGGCTATCCGAACGCAAAACAATTCGTGCCGGAAGCGGCGCGCTATATTATCCATAGGGGCCATCTATTGAAGGCGGTTCCCGACAACTGGGGTGGCCCCATGCGGTCGCTCGTCTTTTGGTGGCTCCTGAGCCACATGTCGCGTGACTGGTGGGCGCGATTCCTCGATCGCTACGGCGCGCCCTTCGTGGTAGGCAAGTACAATCAGGGCGACGATCAATCGCGCACGATCATGGAACGGGCGTTCTCGCTCGCGACCCGACTTGGCGGCCTGGTGGTGAGTCGCGAGACTGACGTGGAAATTAAGCAGGCTGCTGCAAGCGACTCGGGTGAGGCCTACAAGACCTTCATCGAACTTTGCAACCGAGAGACTTCGAAGCTGATCCTGGGCGAGACGCTGAGCTCCGACGCGCAGGCGACCGGGATGAACTCCGGGACGGCGAACGCGCAGGCGGGCAAGCACGATGAAAAGCGCGCCGGCGACGCGCGACGCCTGGCGGCGACGCTGCGCAACGGCTTGTTCCGGCAGTTCCTCGAGATCAACGGCCATCCGGGACGGCCGCCGATCCCGGTCTGGGGATCGATCGCGCCGGCCGAGGTGGCGGCGCTGTGCGACACGCTGGATTCCCTCACCGGAGCCGGCCTCGAGGTCGACGACTCCGCGCTCACGATTATTTCGGAGAAGATTGGGTTGCCGGTGCGGCGCTCGGAGAAGCCGCCGCCGATGGCCGGCCCGGGGGGCCCGGGCGGCCTCCTGCCGTTCAGCGCGGCCTCGCTGGCTCTAAAAAAAAAGGCCGACGATTCCGTCGACCTGATCGCTGAGGCTGCCGCTGCCGACCTGGCCGCGGTGTTCCCTGGCGAACTCGCCCCGATCCGGGGGATCATTCTCAACTCAAGGTCTCCGGAGGAGGCTCTGCGCGAGGTGCTGGCGTTCTGTGCGAAGTTTGAACCCGGCAAATCCGCTCGGGTGATCGAGGACGCCATGCTCGCGATGGCGGCGAACGGGGCGGTGGCGCACGCGGCGCAATGAATGCGGTCGTGGAAATGGGTCGCGAGGCCCGGCCGGCGTCGCCGCTGTTCATCCCGCTGAAGGCGGAGTATTTTCAGCGGTTCGCCCGCGGCGAGAAACGCGAAGAGTATCGCCTGCTCGGCTCACGCTGGAACAAGCGCACCTGCTACCCAGGCAGGCCCGTGGTTCTCTCGTGCGGCTACGGCAAATCCCAGCGCCTCCGCGGGCGCGTAACCGGAGCCCACGTCGTGCATTACCCGGATTGGCTCCCGGGCTTCGTGGCATGCTACGGTGCGGGCGCGGGGCCGGCGCTGGCCATCGGGATCGAAATCGACTCCCTATCTCCCGCGGCGCGATGAATCCCGCAGGGGCCCCATCCATTGATCCGCGTGTCCCGGGAGTTCTTCTGGCCCATTCCGTCGATCGAAGAAAAGAAACTCCGTCGCGCTTATTCTATGGAGTATGCGTCCCGAAGTAAATTCGAACTCGTTCGGCGGGTTGTCCGCTGAATGACTCGCACCTCTGTGATCTATAAAGGTTCTCTTTGTATTATTAACATCCACATTTCATACTTAGACTAAAGCGTGACTATAGTCAAGCTCTACCAACGTCGCGGATGAGCCACGCGGGAAAAGACTATAGCATGCAGGACGGACGTTCATCCGCGTTGTGCTCTGGCCGCTTGTTAGGGCAGTCCGGTGGAAGATCGCACGATAAAAATAAAGTGAGGAAAACGCACAAATAAGGCTTGCAATGCGTGTGAGGAGTCCTCACATGGGGCGCATCGAAGGCAATCACGCCCGAGAAAAACAAAAGCTCGAAAATGAAAACCTACTACATCCGCACTGACGCCGGCTCCGGCGAAGTCGAAGCCAAGAACCTCAATGCCGCCATCGCCGACTACTTCGCCGGCGAGATCAAGGGGGTGACCAACCTCCGCACGCTCAAGGCGAAATTCAAAGAGTATGCCGAAGACGGCGGCTGGTGCTTCATCGAGGTCGATGGCGAGCGCGTCGTGGAGATCGGCAGCGACCGATGAACCCGGCGCAATATCGACGCGAACGCAAAGCGCGCGGCACACAGGCGACTGTGGCCGCGCTGCTCGGCGTCCAGCGAGAGACGATCACGCGCCGCGAGGCCGGCGAGGTCGAAATCACGCGCGAGATGGAGCTTGCTCTTCTGGCGCTCCCGAAAATCGAGCCGGCCAAGCCCGGCAAGCCCTAACTCCTGAGATGAGCCACGCCGGAAACAGGCCACGACCGCAGGACGGAGCAGCGCACGGCGTTGGCTCTGGGGATTTGTTAGGCGTTCAGTGTCCGAACTGCAATCGGTGGACGACCGGAGGACTCTTCGGGCACATGAACCAGCCGACAGACTGGCAGGAGCAAAAGTGGATCGTCACGCACTGCGGATGCTACCACGAGCCCAAGGGCGGCGAACGCTACACGGCAGAGCGCGACGCCAGAGACTTCACGATCAATGGCGACCCTTCGCCTAACACGCATTAGGACCACCCGCGTGTCCCTAACCACCTGAGTCAGTTCATGCGCGTGTTCGATCAGCGAGAAATTCGAGCCGCCTACGCGCACTCGATAGCAGGCGGCCAGGCCCTGCACCTGATGGACGGACGCTTCGCCTACCTTTGCAGGGACACGCCCTCATGTTTCAAAGGGCGCCGCCAGCTTGCCCACCTGTTCGACCAGGATCGCGAGCGTTTAGAAAGAACGGCACGCCAACTCGGCGTTCGCGTCATCAGGGTCGAACATCCCGGCACCCATCGGCAGCACATCGACCTGTGCGGCCAACCGCTCGAACGGGCCCGGGCGTTGGCGGCCGCGTGACCGACCCATTTCGGCGACCCGCTTCACAAATGGGTGCGTAGTGCCCGCCACCAAGCCCGCGTCACCCATTTCAACCATTTCGCTGAGCCTCAGCGGACCCCGGCGGCCCGAAATGTCTGCAACGCACGCCGGCGCACGGCGTTCTCAGAGGTAAATCCGGCCGGATCTGCCCAGATCGCACCCTTTCAAACATTTCGCTGGGTCTCGCGAAGGTTGCCCTCCGACGCTTCAGCGCAGGAGGGCTCGGTTCACGCCGGCGACGTGGCTCCGGATGGCTCGGCCGTCCTATGCACTGGTTTGGTTCGCTCGAAGAATGGGACGCAGCTCGGGTTCGAGGCGTGAACGAACCTTCGCAAATGAGGCGCCGGTGAGCCGCAATCACGAGCGCCGGTCCGGTTCTTGTTGAAATCGCTCCTTCTCCGCCAGCACTCCGCACGTATTCCCACGTGCGGTTCTTTTTTGTTCGGCGGTGGAAAGACACTCCGCGTGCAACCGTTCGCAGAGCGGATGCTGCCGAGGAAATCGCCAGCGAAGTGGGACTCTCGTGGTTCCCGAGGAGAACCGGGTGCGAACGGACAACCCGCTGTGACCCGCCGGGATCCTGCCAAGCCATGGCTCGGCGGAGATGTGGCCCGCGCCGGCACGGTGTGCTTCCGGCTTGGCATGTTGACAGCTTTGATAGAGTCGTCCCGCTTCTTCCCGACATGACGTCCCGCCAGCATGCTGCCCCGCTCGCCGCGCGCGCCATCGCGCTGCTGAGCGCATGCATGGTGATGCTGCTGAGTCTGGCGAGCGTCAGCCCCGGGCTGCATGCATGGCTGCATGATCGCCACGCGCCCGACGGTGCGGCGTGCCCGCATCATCATCACGGGGCGAAATCGCAGCACAGTACGCACGGTGCGGACCAAACTGAACCCGCGCACGAGTGCGCGGTGACACTTTTCTCGCATGGCGTGGTGCATCACGCCGCCTTGGCCGTGGCTCAGCCCTGCGAGGGAATTTTGCGCGCGGTCAATTTCCGCGCCTTTGAGCAGCTGGCGCTGGCGCAGCCGCGCTACCTGCATCTGCCGCCACAGGCTCCGCCGGCGGTCTGAGTAATCCGTCCCGTTGATCCGCGCGCGCCTGTGTCGGCGCGGCGTTCTCCAGCGCATTCCGCATTCCGCGGATCTGCGCGCTCTTCCCCGTTCGGACTCAGACTCGTCATGCACGCCCGTATTCTTTCCTCGCTTTCACTTGCCTTGCTCGCCTCAGCGCTGCGCGCCCAAACGGCGCCCACGCCTCCAAATTCCGCCCGCGTCCCGGGCGAAGGGATTCAAAAACTCGAAGCCTATCGCGTCGAAGGCGCCTACACCGGCCTCGATCCCAAGCCCGCTACGACCAGCGTCGTCGTCTCCGCGGAGGAGGCGCAGACCTACAACGTGATCGTGGTCGAGGACGCGGTGAAATACCTGCCCAATCTCGCGTTTCGTCGCCGCTTCATCGGCGACATGAACTCCGGCATCAGCATCCGCGGCACCCGCCATGACCAGACTGCGCGCACGGTCGTGCAGGCCGACGGACTGCTCCTCAGCAATTTCCTGAACAGCGGCCTGCTCAACACCCCGCGGATGACGCTCGTCGCGCCCGAGGAGATCGAGCGCACCGAGTTGATCTTCGGTCCGTTCTCCGCGCTCCATGGCGGCAACGCGCTCGCCGGCGTGCTCAACTTCACCACGCGGATGCCCGACAAGGCCGAGGCGACGGCGAAAGCCACGATCTTCTTTCACAACTACGACGAGTATGGCCGCAAGGAGACGTTCCGCGGCAGCAACTTCGCTGTGTCCGTCGGAAGTCGCGCGGGACCGCTCTCCGCCTTCCTCTTCTACAATCGCCTGCGCAATGACTCACATCCGATGGATTACCGGTTCATCGTGCGTTCGGCGACCACGGCGCCCAATGCGACGCCTGCGACCGTCGTGACGGGCGGTTTTCGCGATCAGGATCTCGTCGGCGCCGACCGCTTCATCTACGGGGAAGCCGGCCCGCTCGAGGTGGAGCACGATCTCGTAGAGCTGAAGCTCGGCTACGATCTCGCACCGCAGACGAAGCTCCGTGCGAATCTCATTTGGTGGGGCAATGAGGAGCAGCGTCGCGACCCGCGCAGCTACGTGCGCGATGCCGCGGATAATCCCGTTCACACCGGTCGCGTCGAACTCGACGGCCGCGTCTTCACGATCCCCGCCGCCGATTTCAGCCTCTACCGCTGGACGCGCGGCAATCTGCTCGGCTCGCTCGGCGGCGAGCACCGCGCCGCCGGCGGCTGGGACGTGTCCGTCCTCGGCAGCGTCTTCGCGATCACCGACAACGCCAATCGCGCCTCCAACCAGCCGCGCACCGTCGGCATCAATGGCGGCACGGGCCTCATCACCGACGATGGCGACACCGGCTGGCGCACGTTCGATTTTCGCATCGCGTCGCCGACGCTCGCCGGCGGCCACCGCGCGGTCGCGGGTTATCACTACGACACCTACTTCCTCGAGAGCGAGCAGTTCAACGCGACCGACTGGCGTGATCTGGGCTCCCGCACGACGCTCGCCGACGGCAACTACGGCACAACGTCCCTGCACGCGCTCTTTGTGCAGGACGCGTGGACGCTCACGCCCGAGTGGAAACTCACCGCCGGCCTCCGCGCCGAGAAATGGCGCGCCTTCGATGGCGCCAAGGCCCGCGACATCGCCACCGGCCGCTCGCGCACGGATCTGCCCGCGCGCAGCGACACCAATCTCAAGCCCGGCGCGACGCTCGCGTTTCGCCCCGTCGGCGATCCGCGATGGGAATTCCGCGCCTCCGCGGCGCATGCCACGCGTTACCCGACCGTGGGCGAGCTCTTCCAGGGATCCGTCGCCGCCGACGGCGCGATCACGCGCAACAATCCGAATCTGAAACCCGAGCGCGGCACCACGATCGATCTCACGGCCGAGCGCGCCTTCGCCGGGGGCGGCTTCCGCTTCACGCTCTTCCAGGAGTCGATGCGCAACACGCTCCTGAACCAGCTCAACGCGAACACCAACATCACCAACGTTCAGAACATCGACGAAGTCCGCACGCGCGGCGCTGAGCTCGGCTTCGAGAAGCGCCGACTGTTCGTCGACTGGCTCGACCTCTACGCCAACGTCACGCGCACCGACGCCCTCGTCGAGCGCAACGCGAATCTCCCCGCGTCGAACGGCAGGGTGATGCCGCGCATCCCGAAGTGGCAGGCCAAGGCTCTGCTCACGTTCCGTCCCGCTCAGCACTGGACGGTCACGACCGGCGCGCGTTACGCGAGCGATCCCTTCTGGAATCAGGACAACTCGGATTTCCGTCACGAGAACTACTGGACGATCACCGGCTACTTCCTCGTTGAAGGCAAAGTGAGCTGGCACGGCCCGCGCGGCCTCACCGCCTCCGTTGGCATCGATAACGCCACCAACGACCGCCACTACGTCGTCCACGCGCTCCCGATGCGCACGACGTTCGTGGAACTCGGTTGGAAACATTGAGCGCGGTCGCGAACCGCTTCGAACCCATGGTCGCCACGATTGCACGCAAGGAGTTCGCGGAGCTGCTCCGCGACGGCCGGTTCCGCTGGTCCGCCGCCATCGTGCTCGCGCTGCTCGTCGTCGCGGTGCTCGCCGGTGCCCGCTACCAGCGCGACCTCGTCGCACAACAACAGACCGCGCAATCCACGGAGCAGTCGCGCTGGTATAAACAGCCGCCGAAGAACCCGCACAGCGCTGCGCACTACGGGCTCTATGCGTTCAAGCCGCGGCTCGCGCCGGCGTTCCTCGATCCCGGCGTCGAGCCCTACACCGGCGTCGCGGTGTGGATCGAGGCGCACAAGCAGAACGAGATGCTCTTCCGTCCCGCGGAGGATGCGACGCTCGCGCAGCGCTTCGGCGATCTCACCGTCGCGCTGGTACTCCAGGCGCTACTGCCGCTCGTGATCGTGCTGCTCGCGTTCAATACCTTCGCGGGCGAGCGCGAGCGCGGCACGCTGCGCCAGCTCCTCGCGATCGGGCTGCGCGCGCGCGATCTCGTGCTCGGCAAGGCGCTCGGCCTCTCCGCCGCGCTCGGCGTCATCGTCGTGCCCGCACTCGCGCTCGGCGCGGTGGCCCTCGCGCTCGCCGCCCCGACCGCCGGCGCCGGCCGCTTCGTTCCGCTGGCGGGAATCTATCTCGGCTACCTCGGCGTCTTCGCGCTCGTTTCGCTCGCGGTCTCCGCTCGCGCCGCCACGCCGCGGCTGGCGCTCGTCACGCTGCTCGGCTTCTGGGCGCTCAACTGCCTGGTCGCGCCGCGCGCGATGGCTGCCGTCGCCGGTTCGCTTCATCCGTTGCCGGAGCCGGTCGCGTTCAAGGCCCGCATGAAAGCCGAGCTGGGCGACCCGCACGGTGCGCCGACCACGCTGCAGAACACGGTCGCCGCGCTCCTGAAGCAGCACAACGTCACGAAACCGGAAGATCTCCCGATCAACGTCCGCGGACTCCAGCTCCAGCTCGGCGAAGAGCACGGTTACCAGATCTTCGACCGCTACTACGGCGAGCTCTTCGGCCAGATGGAGGCCCAGAACCGCGTGCTGCGGGGTGGGGCGGCGCTGTTTCCGCTGCTCGGCGTGCAGTCGCTCTCGACCGCGCTGGCCGGCACCGATTTCGCGCAGCACCGCGACTTCGTCCAAGCGAGCGAACACTACCGGCGCCTCGTCCAGAAGCTGATGAACGACGAGATCACCGCCCGGCCGCTCAAGGCCGGCGAAGTCTATTTCGCCGACCACGCGCTCTGGGAAAAAGTCCCCGCGTTCACCTACACGCCGGCGTCGGCCGCGACGCTCCTCGCCCGGAACGCGACGCCGCTCGCGCTGCTCGGTCTCTGGCTCGTCGTCGCCGCCGCTCTGGCCTGGCGCAGCGCCGCCGCCCTCCGCCCCGTATGAGCGCGTTCTCCACGATCTTCCGCTGGGAATGGCGCGCGCTCCGCCGCGATGCCGCGTTCTGGATCGCCGCGCTGCTCGGCGTCGCCGCCCTCGCATTTGCCTTGCGCAACGGCCTCGCCTGGCGCGAGCGATTGGTGGAGTTCGGCGCCTCCGCCGCCCGCGTCCGGGCCGATCTCGCGACGAAGTCGCGCGCGCAGGCGGCCGAGCTGGACCGCGCCCCGAACCCGCTGATCACGCCGACGCGCGATCCCCGCAATCCGTATGGCTTCGCGCACTTTCAGATGCAGCACACGGTCGTGCTGCCGCCGACGCCGCTCGCCGCCCTGACCACCGGTCAGAGCGATCTCCTGCCGCAAACGCTCACGCTGACGCCGGGCCCGCCGCCGACGCTGCTCGGCACGGCCGAACCGGAGAATCCTCACCGCCTCCTCATCGGTCCGTTCGACGTCGCGTTCGTCGTAGTCTCGCTCGCGCCGCTGCTGGTCATCGTGCTCACCTATGGCCTCCTCGCCGGCGAGCGTGAGCGCGGCACCTTGCCCCTCTTGCTCGCGCAGCCGATTTCGCCGTGCGCCCTTATCGCCGGCCGCCTCGCTCCACGAATGCTGCTCGGCCTTGCGCTGCGTGCGCTCGTTGTCGGAGCCCACAGGAGAACGGCCTTTGCTATTCGGGGCCGAACGCACGGCCACCGTCTGGCGCCGATACAGGTCGCGGTACTTGTCGCGCAGCGCAATCGGATCAAAGCCCAGGTCGTCGGCCATCA
>CALFZM010000073.1 GCA_937952235.1 uncultured Opitutia bacterium
ACGTCCGCCGCAATTCATCCATCGGGAGAAAGCTGGCCAGGCTTTCGTTCTCGCCGGCGAACAACGCGAGCAACTGGTCGACCGCCCGGGCCTGTCCCGGCCCTTTCCCTTCCGCCGCCCGAAACCAGAGCCGGACGATCTCCGCATGGTGATCGCGGTAACTGCCCTCGCTCATCGCCAGGACCGCGGCGAGTTGCATCCACTGCGCGGACGTCGGGTGCCGGGTGTGCGCCAGCGCCTCCCGCGCGAGCGCCAGCGCCCGCTCCAGGTCATGCGTCACGCCTTCGCCGCTCGAGTACAACTCGCTCAGTTGCGTGGCAGCCACCGGATGGAAGGCCGCGTCGTGCTCATCGCCGCCCTTGAGCAGGCCCTCGAGCACCCGGGCCAGGCCCGACGCATCGCGCGGTCCTTCTGACCCGTCGTACGTGGCGGCCAGCAACTCTCCGTAGTGCCAGCGCGCGTTGGCGTCGTTCGGACGATTCATCAGCAGCGTCAGCCAGCGCCGCTTCTGCCCGAGGTCCTTCTTCCCTCCCGATAGGCCGTTCGCGCGATCGAGAAGATACTTCGCCGAGTCGAGATCGCCGCGCTTCGCCGCATCTTCCAACCAGCCCTGCCCATGGCTGCGGCCCGTCTCGAGCAGCCGGCGGCCATACAGGTACATGCCGTCGAGATCGCCGGCGTTTGCCCGCTTGCGATTGTGGTCCTCGGACCACGCCTCGTACGAGACGCGGGGCGCTTCGGGCTGGGGCTTCGGTTTCGACCGCGTGGCGCGGGCGGCCGCGCGGTCGCCTTCATCCGCCACCCACTGGCGGCGCGCTTCCTGGCGTCCCCGCACCCAGGCTTCGATGAGCTGTTGCGACGTGGGGCCGGACGCAGCCCGCTCCATCTGGGCCCGCTTGCGCTGCAGGTCGAAGATGATGGAATCGTTGTTGGTCCATGCGACACCCTTGTTGCCGTAGACGTCGGCGGCGGCGGCGCCGGCGGCGCAGGACAAGGCGGTCGCGACCAGGATGCTGGCTCTCATGCCTCATCCTCTTCCTCAGGCCTCTCGCCCGGCAACCGGGAAGCCGAACCTTGCCTTCGCATCCCTACGTACACGTGCGGGCGGCTTGGGATATGTCCGGCCGCGTCGGGCGGGAAAGGAAGCGCGACTTGTTGGCCCCACATGCCGGGACGGCACGTCGGCTCAGAGCAACGGTTGTCCGGCCATGCCCGTCAGGTGCCAGACGAGGTCGTACTCGATGCGATCCACATCCCCGAGCGCGGGTAACGTGGTGATGATGTACCCGTGCGCTTTCCTGTAGAGCGACTCCGTCCCGATGCGGCTCTCGGTGATGCCCGCGCCGCCCTAAGGTGCATCCGCGATGACCAGGTCGCCCCGTTCGATCTTCATGGCCGACAAAGTTCGCGAAACTCCCAAGAAAATTCGGCAAATCAGGGATGTTCGCGGAGTGACCACGTGCCCCGCGATGCTTCACGTTCACCGTTACGAAGGCTTTCGGTTTGCGATTTCGTCCACCAATCGACGATCCAGCGCCGACGGTATCTTTTGGCGGTTGGTAGGGGCGTGTCTTCTCAAATTCATCCGCCCCATGCATAAGACAGTTCTTATACCCCTGACTTGCTTGGCCCTGCTTCCGATCCATGTTGTGGCCGCAGACGCCACCGAAGCTTCACCGTCGACAAGTTCAGCCCAGTCCACCGGCTCTATAACGGGGCGGGTTCTCAACGTTGCCACGGGGCAGTATCTCAACAACGCTCGCGTCAGCGTCAAAGGCACCAGCCTGACGGTGTTCACTGATCGTGACGGTACCTACCGCCTCGCGGGCGTGCCAAGCGGCAGCGTCACGCTCGAGGTCTTCTTTACCGACCTGGATCTCCAGACCGTGTCGGTGAATGTCCCCATTGGCGGCAGCGTCGAGCGCAACATCGAGCTTACCTCCCTGGCCAGGTACGGCGCCCAAGGGGACGGCACGATCAAGCTGGATGCTTTTGTCGTCGCGCAGGACCGGGAGACGGATGCGATGGCGATCGCGACCAACGAGCAGCGCTTCGCGCCCAATATCAAAAATGTCCTGTCGACCGATTCGCTGGGCGATGTCCTGGGTGGCAGTGTCGGCGAATTCATGAAATTTCTCCCCGGCGTCACGGTCGAGAGCGATCTCGCCGACGTCGCCGGAGTGTCCGTCCGCGGTATCGGCGGCGCCATGACGTCGATCACGAACGACGGCGCGCCAGCCTCCAACATCTGGGTCGGCGCCACCCGGTCCGTCGACGTGCGCTCGATGGCGCTCAATGACATCGCGCGGATCGAGGTCGCCAAGGTGCCGACGCCCGCCAATCCCGCCGACTCGCTTGCCGGCGCGATCAACCTCGTGAGCAAGAGCGCGTTCGAGCGCAGCGGACGGCAGCTCCGCTACTCGTTCAACCTGATCGGCAATCACGAGAACCTCGACCTCAAGAAGACGCCGCACTCCCACGGGGACAAGATGACCTACAAGATCTTCCCCGGCGCCAGCCTCGATTTCACCTGGCCCGTGACGAAGCGCTTCGGAATGGTGATCGCGGCGAATCACTCGCGCTCCTTCAACGAGCAGCACCGCACCTTGTCGATGTGGTCGTCGATCGTTCCGCCCGGCAGCCCGGCAGGCACGCCGATCGACTACGCCAATCCCTTCTTCAGCTCGGTCGCGCTGCTCGACGGTCCGCGCGACCTCACGCGCAACACGCTGAGCGTGAAGGCCGATTGGAAGATGACCGAAAACGGCGTGCTCTCCTTCGGCCACGTCGCCAGCCGGACCGATACCCGCATCGGCTCGCTCACCTACACCTTCAATGCCGGCACCAACGCCACGCCCTCGGTCGCCGGCGGCCGGCCGCTGGCGTGGGACCCCACTCAGACGCTGGGCGCCACGGGTCGCGGCGCGCTGACCAACAGCGGCACCAACCAGCTGATCAACCAGATCACCGACACGAGCAATGTCGGCTATCGCTACGACAACGGTCGCTGGCGGGTCGAAACCGGCGTGAGCCGCTCCGCGTCGCAGACCAAGCGCCGCTATTTCGACGCCGGCTTCTTTCACACGACGAACGCCGTCCAGCGAGCGCCGGTGCGGATCAACTTCCTCGGGCTCGCCGGCGGCGCGATCCCCGGCGGCATCGAAGTCTTCGACAACAACAACCGGCCCGTCGACTGGAACAATCCGGATAATCTACGCCACAACACCGCCAATACCTCCAACCTCCATAATCGGAGCTACACCAACCAGGGCTTCGTCAACGTCCGCCGCACGCTCGATTTCCTGCCGGTCCCGACCGCGATCCAGGCTGGCATGTTCGAGAAGCGGGTGATGCTGGACACCAACATCCAGGTCCGGACGTGGACGTTCATGGGGCCGGGCGGCACCTCGCCCAACGCGCCGATCGACCCGTATCTGATGCAGAACTACCGGGGCGTGGATACCGGCTACGGCATGCCCAGCGTCAACTGGATGTCGCCGCGGCGGACGTTTCTCGCCTACCAGCTCGATCCGCTGCTGTACCAGGAAACCGATGCGCAGCAGGCCACGAGCCGGAACAGCCACATCGACAACAACGAGAACATCAAGGAGAAGGTCCAGTCCGCCTACGTGCAGGGCGACACGCGGCTTTTCAACAGCCGCCTGCGGGTCCTCGGCGGCGTGCGTTTCGAGAAGACGACCGACGACGGCATCGGCGGGCTCGTCGACACGGAGCGGATCTGGCAGCGCAATCCCGACGGCTCCTTCGTCCGCAATGCCGCCGGCCAGCGCCTCCGCCGCCCCGAGGCGGGCGCCGCCGGCTCGCTGGCCGAGAGCCTGCTCACCCGCGAGTACCGCGCGTTCTTCACCCATCGCGAATACGACGGCTACTACCCGAGCCTCCACCTGACCTACAACACGACGGAGAACTTCCTCGTCCGCGCCGCCTGGGCGAAGACCTATGGCCGGCCCAATTTCTCCGATATCATCCCGCGCACGGTCGCGAGCACGAGCGCGACCGACCCCGACGAGGACGACGATCTGCAGCCCGGACAGTTTCGCGGGACGCTCAACGTCCGGAATCCCGCGCTGTTGCCCTGGACGGCCGACAATTTCGATCTCTCGGTTGAATACTACACCGACAGCGGCGGGCTCATCACGGCCGGCATCTTCCTGAAGGAGCTGAAGAACTTCTTCGGCGAAAGCTCCCGTCGGGCCACGCCGGCGGTCCTCGCCGAACTCGGCCTGCCGGACCGCTATCTCGATTGGAACATCAATTCGGACTTCAACGCGGGCGATGCCCGGATCACCGGCGCCGAGATCAATCTCCGGCAGAATCTCCGCATGCTGGGAAAATGGGGCAGCCTCTTCACGCTCTTCGCCAACGGCACCCGGCTGGAACTGGACGGCGCCCCGGGCGCCGCGTTCACGAGCTTCATCCCGAAGAGCGGCAATTGGGGATTCACGTTCGCGCCGAAGCGGTTCACCTTCACGGCGCGCTGGAACTACCGCGGCCTCGACAAGCGCGCGCCCATGGCGGCGTATGGCCCAAACGGCTACGAGTACATCGAGGCGCGGACGGTGCTCGACGTGAACTTCTCCTATCAGTTCAGCCGGCGGCTCTCGTTCGTCGGCAGCGCCAACAACATCCTCAACCGGCCCTACCGGATCCTGCGCTACGGCGACCTGACGCCCAGCCATGCGCGGCTGCGGGCGGAGCAGGAATACGGCATCCAGATGGCCATCGGGCTGCGCGGTTCGTTCTGAGGCGGATCCCGGGAAAACCATGAAAAGTCATCTCGTCCTGGCGTTGGCCGCCACGCTGCTGCTGATACCGTCTGCCGGTTTGCTCGCTGCCGGCCAGCCCGTTCCCGCGGGCAAACCGAACATCTGCCTCCTCCTCGCCGACGACCTGCGCGCGGACTGCATCGGCGCGCTGGGGCATCCCATCGTCAAGACGCCGAACATCGACCGGCTGGTCGAACGCGGGCTGATCTTCCGGCGCGCGTACACCCTGGGCTCCCACGTTTCCGCGGTCTGCATCCCGAGCCGGCAGATGATCCTCCGCGGAGTGGGCTACTTCCGACGCCAACCGGAATCGCCGACGCTGGCGGAGACGTTCCGCGCGGCCGGCTATGTTTCCCAGCGCAGCGGGAAGCCCAAGAACGGCGATCTCGAGTTCGACGAGAACCTGGACGGGAGCACGGCCGCGGGACACGTGGACAACCTGATCCGCTTCGTCCAGGCGCATGCCGGCAAGCGGCCGCTCTTTCTCTACATGGCCGGCCATGAACCGCACGATCCGCAGTTCGCGACGGAGGAGTTTTATCGGATGTATCCGACATCCGACATCCCGCTGCCCGTTAACTTCCGGCCGTATCATCCGTTCGACAACGGCGAGATGGCGGTGCGGGATGAGCGGACCCTGCCCTGGCCTCGTACGAAGGAGAACGTCACGGGCAAGCTGGCGAAGTACTACGCCTCGATATCGTACTGGGACGCGCAGGTGGGGCGGCTCATCGAGGCGTTGAAAGATGCGGGGCAGTACGACAACACGATCTTCATTGTTTCCGGCGACAACGGGCTATCGCTCGGAGAACACGGTCTGCTCGGCAAACAGAACCTCTACGAATTTGGCGGGATGCACGTCCCGTTGATCTTCGCCGGTCCCGGCATCCGGAAAGGCGAGACCAAGGCGTTTGCGTACCTGATGGATCTCTATCCGACCCTCTGTGAGCTTACCGGTACGGCCATTCCCGCGAAGCTCGACGGGCGAAGCCTCGGGCCGGTGATTGCCGGCAAGTCGGAGAACGTGCGCGACTTCCTTTTCACCGGCTACAAGGACGTCCAGCGCGCGATCCGGGACGATCGCTGGAAGTTGATTCGCTATCCTCAGATCGACAAGACGCAGCTTTTCGATCTGCAGGCCGACCCACACGAGATGACCGATCTCTCCGGCAAGCTTGAACAGACAGATCGTATCCGGGCGTTGCTGGCCGCAATGAAGCAGCTGCAGCGACAACTGGGCGACGACACTCCGCTGGAGATCGCGAACCCGGTTGATCCGTCATGGCGGCCGGGCATGGAACGCGGAAATCCTGTCAGGAAGAAAGGAAAGTAATCAGCGCGATCCGCGGAATTCCACGACGCGGATCGCCCGCGGCGGAAGCGTGAGCGTCCAGGTCTGGCCTGAGGTGACTGTTTTCGGCATCACACCGGCATCCGCGGCCAGCGGTGAAGAGACGACATAAGACACATTCCGCGTGTGTGCGTTCGCCGGCAGCCCGAGCGCGCGGTCGAAGGTGATCGTGAACTCGCGCGACTCGTTCGACGGATTGTGCAGCGACACGTATCCCGTGTCTCCCGTCCAGCCGGAGTAGCCATAGACTTGGCCCTGCTTCGGGTTGCCGCCGATCATCCGCGCCCGCTTGAAGGCGGGAAATGCCCGGTGCACCCACTTCATGCCGTCGGCCAGCACGTCCCAGTCCCCTTCGCTCAGCTCGAAGGTTTTGAGGTAGAGCTCCACGAAGCCCGTCCCGCGCGAGAGGTTCATCAGCAAATATCGACGGAAGACATCCGCCTCCTCACCGGTCGTGGTCTTCTTCGGCTCGTGATTGAAGATGGAATTGAGCGGGAACTGCGTGTTGTCCGCCGTCGCGGCGGCGAGCTGGAAGTAGGCGCCGTCGCGATAGACCAGCTCGGCGGTGCGATCCGCTCCCTTGGCGGCGTCGCCGGCGTTGATCATCCACACGGCGTCGACGTGCTGCAGCCACCAGGAGCTGAGAAACGCGCCGTTCGAGATCACGATGTAGATATCGGGATTCGCCTGGTCCATGCGCTGGAAAATCCGTATCAGGCGCTCGGAGCCGAGTGACAGGTAGCGCTCCTTCGCTTCGTCGTGCCTGGCGTCGTTCAACTCGGGTTCGGAGCCCTTGAAGCCTTCGACGTCGAAGTTGCGCGTATTGAGGTGACCGAAGACGCCGTCGAGCTTGAAGTAGGCGACGCCGTCCGCGGCGAGCCCGACCATCCGCTTTTCGAGGGCATCCATGTAGTGCGTCCCGGTCATCGACATCCACGGATCGAGCGCACGCCAGCCGGCCTCGCGCATCTTGGGAATCGCGCGCTGGGCGCCAAACAAGCAGCCGGGACTCAGCCACAGGCCGAGCGCGGATTTCGCCCGGGCGATCTCGGCCCGTGAGTTTTCGAAGTTGGAACCGAACTTCTCATTCGCAGGCCACACGCCGGTTTTCGTCCAGTCCCGGGCCGTGTCCTGCCAGCCATCGTCGATCACGTAGGCCCGCAGCGGCGATACGCCGCGGTCGACCACGAGTTCCTCGTGCACCTTGCGCACGCTGGCGGCAAATTTGTCGGCGTCCACGTTCCGGCCGTAGTCGAACCAGGAGTTGTATTGAGTCTGCAGCCGCAACGGCCGCGCGCGCGTCGCATTGATGTAGTCCAGGAATGCGTCTTTCACGAAGGCCGGGTCATCGGAAACGCCCACGACGGCGGGATGGCTCGACCAGGTTTCTCCGGGCTTCAGGTCGACGGCGGTGAGGTAGCGGCACGCCAGCGCGCCGTCCGTCACCTCGTTGCGCGCGGCAGGAAACTCGAGGCCCCACCACGTGCCGCTGTTGCGTGTGTAGACGGGCTGGCCGAGCGGCGGCCGCCACTGCTCGCGGCCCTGCGCGGTCAGTTGATTGGCGCGGTAGGGCGCGTGAGCATCGTCGATCGCGAGGTGTTCGACTTCGACCTTCGCGATTCGCAACGCCTGGCGCGGGGTGACGAGGAGTTGTTTGCGCATCCAGGCCTCGCCGGGTTTTGCGACGTAGCGCACCACGAGATCCAGCGGTGCGGTCCTGCCCGAGAGGTGGACGTCGAGCGAGGTGCCGTCCGGGTTGGCGAAAGTGTCGCGGGCGGTGAAGTCCGCCGCCGTCAGCCTGATGTCGGCGGCAGCTCCTTGCAGACGAAACGTGAGCGCAAATTCGTCGCCGCCGGAAACCTGCGCTCGGGTCTGGCCGAGGCGGTTGGCGATCGCCTGGGTCGCGAGGCGACCGCTCGTCCACGACACGTCGCGGGTGATGAGGTCGTTGCCGACCGACGCGCGCTCGGCCGCGAAAAGCGACCCCGAGACGAGCAGGAAGAGCGCGCCCAAGCGGAAGCTGGATGGAAGACGGTGGGTGGAGCAGGGCATGACGTGCGATGGAGGTGTCGGGCGAGGGTTCGCCCTGAATGGCTCGACCTTACCGGGTGGACTCATTGCCCCAGAGCGCCGGCACATTCTGGCGGTCCCATTCGCGCCAGAGTGCTTCGAGGGCCCTCACCTTTTCGGGGTGCTCGGCGGCGCGGTCATGCGCTTCGGCCGGATCGCGGACGACGTCGTAGAGCCCGGTCTTGAGTACCGGTGGCTTCGCGCTCGAGTCCGACGCGCGAACGAATTTCCAGTCACCCTGGCGAATCGCGTGTTGTTGGCCGTAGCGCCAGAACAAGGTGCGCTCGGGCGGCGTGGCGATCTTTCCGGTCAGGAAGGGCAGCAGGTTCGCACCGTCGAGCTTCGCTTCCGCGGGCACGCGGACATTCGCGGCGGCCAGCGCGGTGGGCAGAATGTCGATCGACAGGATCGGCGCATCCACGACGCGTCCGGCGGGCACCGTGCCTTTCCACTGCAGAACGAAGGGCGCGCGGATGCCGCCTTCCCACAGGGTGTTCTTGTGGCCGCGCAAGGGCGTGTTGACGGAGCCGTTGCCGGGTGGTGCACCGTTGTCGCTGTGGAAGATCACGAGCGTGCGTTCCTCCTGACCGGAATCGCGCAGCGCCTGCAGCACCCGGCCTACGCCCTGGTCGAGCAGCGAGATCATCGCCGCGCATTTGCGGCGCTTTTCGGCGGAGATCGTCGAGAACGACTCTTCCGCCCCGGGAGGCAGGTTCATCGGTTCATGCGGCGTGAGAAACGCCAGGTACATGAACCACGGCGCCGAAGGGTGTCGCGCGATGTAGTCGGCGGCTTCCCGAGCGAGCGCCAGGTCGACGAAGGCATCGTCCGCTGTCTCCTTCCTTCCGTTACGCCACAGCGTCAGCGGCGGAAGCTTGTTCTGGCCGGGCGACCAGACGCTGTGATCGAAACCGCGGGCCGTCGGCGCGAACTGCGGCAGGTTGGGATTCCCCAGGTGCCACTTGCCGATATGCGCGGTCGCATACCCGGCGGACTTGAACCAGTCGGCGGCCGTCTTCTGATCCACCGGCATGCCGACGGGCGCGCGGTCGGCCATCGGATGATTGAGTTCGTGGCCCAAGCGCGTCTGGTAGCGACCCGTGATCAACCCCGCCCGGCTGGGGCTGCATACCGGCGCCGAGACGTAGCCGTGAGTGAACCGGACGCCGTTCTTCGCGATGGAATCGAGATGCGGCGTCGGGATGTCGGTGCTGCCCTGCGCGCCGAGATCCGCGTAGCCGAGATCGTCGGCCACGAGATAGAGGATGTTCGGCCGGAGTGGGGTGGACGCGACGGCCTGAAGCGGGAACGCCAGCGCCAGGAGCGAAAGGCGGGGGAGGAGTTTCATGAAGCCGTGTTCGCAGTTGGAGAAAGGATTTCCGTCTAATGAAGCGTGGATGGATCATTTCACGTGCAGCGTGCCACGCATGAGGATGTGGTGCCCCGGGAAGGTGCAGAGAAACGGATATGCCCCCGGCGTCGTCGGGGCCGTGAAGGTGATGACTTCTTCCTTGCCGTGATCCACGAGCTTGCTCGCCCAGAGAATGTCGGGGCTCTCGGGGACGAAGCCGACGTCGAAACCCCTCGCGCCGAGCTCCATGGCCTTCTCGCCCACCGCGTCGGCGGTGCCGGGTTTCACGAGCACGATGTTGTGCGGCATGAAATCGGGATTCGCGAACGTCAGGCGGATCTTCTTGCCGGCCTGCACGGTGAGCTCCTTCACATCGTACAGCATCTTCTCGGGCACGGTGGCGATGCGGATGTCGGTGAGGTTGGGCCGGTCGGAAACGATGCCGGACTTCCTCGCGCCCCACTCCTTCTCGTCAGCGATGACGCCGCCGCGAAACGAGGCTTCCACGTCGAACCAAAGGTGCTTCGCGGTCCGGGCGGCGAAGCGCGCGTGGGGCTCGGGCGAATTCAGGAGCTGGCCGAGCAACGCGTCATGGCGGACGTTGTGCTGCTGGTGAACCCAGAGGGCCTCGAGCAGGCTGCGCGCGTCCTCCCTCCTGTTCGGATCGAATCGCTTCATCCACTGCTGCATCGCGGCGATGACCTCCTTCGTGTCGCGTCCGCTCAGCTCGACCCGGGTGCGGTGACGCACCCCATCCACCGGCGACGTGAGGTTCTCCAGCAGCGCGGCCAGGGGGGCGCCGGCAATGGCGACGGGCTTCTGGAGCGGACGCGCGGTGTAGACCATGCGATAGATGCGGCCGCGCTCGCGATTGCGGTTGGGGTCGCGGGCATTGTGCTGCAGGTGGCCGATGATGGGATTGTACCAATCGCTGATGTAGAGCGCGCCGTCCGCGCCGAAGATCGCATCGGACGGGCGGAAGTTCTTGTCGCCGCTCATCATCAGGCCGCGCGATCTGTCCACGGACGGCGTGCCGTCGGGCTTGACGGTGGTGACCGCCAGCTCGTCGCCGGCCGGTTCGCCCCAGAC
>CALFZM010000074.1 GCA_937952235.1 uncultured Opitutia bacterium
GCCTTCGCCGTCCGTATTCGATCATCCGGGAGTCGTTGCGCGTCCGAGGAGATGAGCCGGCCTGCCAGCCGTAGGCTCGGCGAAGGCTGGTGCGGGCGGACGGAATCGAACCGACGAGGCCTGCTTGGAAGGCAGGAGTTTTACCACTAAACTACGCCCGCGGGGCGCAGTGCGGAGCTTCATCGGCCGCTGCCGTCGGTCAAGCCCGCATCCTCGGCGTGGAGGCGCCGGTCGCGTAAACACCGAAGTGACTGGGCCGCGCCGGTTTCTCACCGGATTTTTACCCCCGGCCACGTTGCGGGCGTGCTTCCTGTGCCGTTGTCTGGATTCTATGGCACTCCTCACCACCTCGTCGGCTCCTGCCGGTCTCGGCTCGCGGCAGGCTCCCCAGAAGAAAGCCCATCAGGTGAAGGTCGCCCAGGCGCTCGCGAAGCAGAAGGCGCTGGAGAAAAAGGCCAAGTCCTACCGGCTGCCGCTGGGCGAACTCGCGATCTTCACCCAACAGCTCGCCTCGCTGCTGACCGCGGGCCTGCCGCTCGTGCAATGTCTCGAGGCGCTGCAGGATCAGACGGAGGACGCCGTGTTCCGGATCATCATCCGGGACGTCCGCGCGGACATCTCGCAGGGCAACTCCTTCTCCTCGGCGGTGAAGAAGTTCCCGAACTGCTTCAACACGCTCTTCGTCTCGATGGTGGAGGCGGGCGAGGCCAGCGGCGGACTTGCAGAAATCCTGGGCAAGGTCGCGTCGTATTTCGAATCGACGGTCAAGCTGACCAAGAAGGTGAAATCCGCGATGACCTACCCGATCGCGGTGATCGGTCTGGCGGTGGCGCTGGTCAACGTGCTGCTCATCTTCGTCATCCCGGTGTTCGCGGCGATGTTCGCGGACTTCGGGGCGAAGCTTCCGGCGCCGACGCAGTTCCTCATCGACCTGTCGAATTTCATGAAGGCCTGGTGGTGGGCGATCGGCCTGTGCACCTACGGCGCGTGGTGGGGCCTCGGCAAGTTCACGGCCACGCCC
Organism: uncultured Opitutia bacterium; assembly: GCA_937952235.1. Lineage (GTDB taxonomy): Bacteria > Verrucomicrobiota > Verrucomicrobiia > Opitutales > Opitutaceae > ER46. Next base: position 1,022 of record CALFZM010000074.1, read on the forward strand.
AATGGCCGCCGCATGCGCGACAAGTTCCTCGTCCGGGCGCCGATCTTCGGCAACCTGATCCACAAGATCGCGCTTTCGCGGTTCTGCCGCACGTACGCGACGCTGATCCGATCCGGCGTGCCGATCCTGCGCACGCTCGAGATCGTTTCCGCGGCGAGCGGCAAGGTGCAGATCGAGGATGCCTGCGAGGAGGTGGCCAAGCATGTGAGCCAGGGCGGCCAGGTCTCGGAAGTGCTGGCGGCGGACGAATTCTTCCCGCCGATGATGAAGCACATGGTCAAGGCGGGCGAGGCCACGGGCAACGTCGACGGCATGATGAACAAGATCGCCGATTTCTACGACGTGGAGTGCGAGGCGACGGTCGCCGCGCTCACGTCGCTGATCGAGCCGATGCTCATCGTTTTTCTCGGCATCATCGTCGGTGGCATCGTCATGGCGATGTTCCTCCCGATCTTCCAGTTGGGTGCCGTGGCCGGGGGGCTGAACTGAGCGCGGCGCCGCGCCAGGGCGCGGTTTGACTTCACGCCAAGCTCTCCGGAACGTATGCAGTTCCGGACACTCCGACATGCCTTCCGTTCTCATCGTCGACGACCTCGTCTCGATCCACGAGATGCTCGACGCGGTCATCCAACCGACGGGCTTCGCGACGTCGTTTGCGACCGATGGCGAGATGGCGCTCGCGCTGTACAAGCAGGAGCGGTTCGACCTGGTCCTGGCCGACATCGACATGAAGCCGATGGACGGGATCACGATGCTGCGGCAGCTGAAGCACTACGATCCCGACGCCGTGGTGATCATCATGACCGCCTACGCCTCGACGGAGAGCGCGATCCAGGCGCTGAAGCTGGGGGCGTTCGACTACCTGCAGAAACCGTTCCGGGTGGACGAGCTGCTGTCGACCCTGCGACGGGCGCTCGAGTTCAAGAAATTCCAGCAGGAGCGGGCGGCGGAAGCTCCCGCGGCCGACGTGCGGAGCGACGAAATGGAAGCCCGGCTGATCGGGCGCAGCGCCGCGCTCGCCAAGCTCGTCGCGCAGGTGAGGAAGCTCGCCACGGTCCGCACGCCCGTGCTGCTGACGGGCGAGAATGGCACGGGCAAGACCGCGGTGGCGGAGGTCCTCCACGCCGCGACGGGCGGGCCCGAGTCGAGTTTCGTGCGCATCGATTGCGCGCTGTGCAATCACACCCAGCTTTGCGAGGGACTGCTGGGACATGGCGGCGAGGGCGGCGCCTGGGTGCGGCAGGCGCGGGGCGGCACGCTCTACCTGCAGAACATCGAGGGCCTGCCCGAGGAGGTGCAGTACGAGCTGGTGACCGTGCTGCGCAACTCCGCCCAGGGCTTTCGGCTGATCTGTACGACCGGCGCGGACCTGGAGCAACTGGTCGACGAGGGCAAGTTCCACGACGAGCTCTTTTACCGAGTCGCCTCGCTGCCGGTGCAACTGCCGCCGCTGCGCGCGCGGCGGGAGGACATCCCGCTGCTGGTGAAGCACTACGCGGCTCGCGCGACGAACCCGCATTTCGAGGCCAACCTGATCGAGTTCACCGACGATGCGCTCGCGGTCCTCGCCGCGTATCACTGGCCGGGCAACCTGACCGAGCTGGCGCAGGTGGTTTCCAAGCTCGCCTCGACCACCGAGACCCGGGTGATCACCTCGCACCAGTTGCCCCTCCGGCTGCGGGAAGTGAAGCACTGGCCGACGCTGGGCGAATTTCTCTACGGGCAGGAGAAGCAGTACGTCGAATCCGTGCTCCAGGCTTGCCGGGGCAACAAGGCGGCCGCGGCCAAGGTTCTCGGAGTGGAGGAGCGGCGGCTCGCGGGCGACGCTTCGCGCTCCGGCTCCCGCCCGCCCATGGGATCCGCCCCGATGGCTCCGGAGGAGCGGGCCGCCCTCGAGGCGTTGCGCGCCGAGCTGGCGCGCCAGGAAGCGAGCCTGCAGGAGGCGAAGCAGGCCGTGCGCGATCGGGAAGCCTTCCTCAACGAATCGGAGGCGCGGCTCTTCGAGAAGGTGCAATCCCAGCAGGAAAAGGAGAACGAACTCGAGCAGCGCGAGGAGGACCTGCAGACCCGCCTCCGGCTCGTGCTCGAGCTCGAGGCCAAGCACGATCCCGTCGCCGCGGCCGCGCTCAAGTCGGAGATCGAGTCTTCCCGCCGGCGCGACGAGTTCAACGAATGACCCGCGGCGGCGGCCCGGGCTGAACGTCCGTTTCGCCGGAGCTTTCCGGCATTCCTGCCCTCGGCGGCAGGCCCGGTCGGCCGCGGGGCTGCTTTCCCGCTTGCCGCGGCTTTCGGCGGGCGCAACTGTCGCCGAAATCTACGTTCATGCCCAAGCGCACTGACCTGAAGTCCATCCTCATCATCGGCGCCGGTCCCATCGTGATCGGCCAGGCTTGCGAGTTCGACTACTCGGGGACCCAGGCGTGCAAGGCGCTGCGG
>CALFZM010000075.1 GCA_937952235.1 uncultured Opitutia bacterium
GAGCCGCTCTCGGCCGTCGACTGGCCCGGTCAGCTGGCGGCCGTGGTGTTCTGCCAGGGGTGCGGCTGGGCGTGCCGTTACTGCCACAATCCGCACCTCATCCCGCACGAACGGCCGGCGCAACCGGTGGCGTGGACGGACCTCGTGGCGTGGCTGGGCCGGCGGCGTGGTCTGCTGGACGGCATCGTCTTCAGCGGCGGCGAGCCCACGCTGCAGCCGGCGCTGCCGGAAGCCGCGGCGACCGTGCGCGAGCTTGGTTTCAAGGTGGGGCTTCACACCGGCGGGCCCGTGCCGGAAAATCTCACGCCGCTGCTGCCGTGGCTCGACTGGGTCGGCTTCGATTTCAAGGCCCCGTTCGATCGCTATGCGCAGGTCACCGGTCAGGACCACGGCACCCGCGCGCGTGAGAGCCTGCGACTGCTCACCGCCACAGGCGTCGCGGTGGAAGTGCGCACGACCTGGCATCCGCAACTGCTCCCGCCCGCGGCTCTGACCGCGATGGCGCGGTCGTTGGTCGAGGCCGGCGTCACGGCGTGGACGATCCAGCGCTTCCGGCCCGATGGTTGCGCGGATGCGGCGCTGCGGGCGCTGCCGGTGGGCGAGGTTCCCGCAGCCGTGGTTCAGTTTCCCGGGCTGAGCGTGTCCGTGCGATAGAGATCGGCATTGCGCCGGCGCTCCTCTTCCTTCGCGCGGATGCGTTCCTCGACCGGCACGGCGAACACGCTCGCCGCACCCAGCACGCACCCAGGCCGTCCGGGCACGCAGTCGGTGTCGAGCCGGCGGCAATAGTCCTTCTCGGGATCGAAATGGGGACAGGAGAAACTCATGGTGCCGCCTCGCTGCCCGGACGGAACAGAATGCTCCACGTGCCGTCGGCCAGTTGCTCGGATTCCGCGACGTAGCCGCGCTCCGCGAGGAGCGCGAAGAGCGGCGCCGGTTCAAACGGCGCCAGCAGCCGCAGGGCCTGTCCCGGGGCGAGCCGGTTGACCGCGTTCAGGATTGCCGCGAGGGGCGGGCGGGCCGCCGCCAGCAGCGGGCGCACGTCCAGTTCCATGGGCGCCGGTGTGTTCATGGCTTCATCATCGTGATTCACGGGGCAATTGCCTTGATTCGGGTCAATGGGTGTCGCGAAACTCCCGGCCCATGCCCGGAGTCTCCGACACGTTTTCCGCGCTCCGTCGCACGGCGCTGATCGCCACGCTGCGGCAGAGCCGGATGTTCGCCGACCTCTCCTCGGAGAACCTCGAGGCGGTGGCCGACGTGTGCACCGTGAAGTCGCTCGAAAAGGGCGAGATGCTGTTTCGGGAAGGAGACAAGGCCGAGGGTTTCTACGTGCTGCAGACCGGCGCGATCAGTGTGTTCAAGATCACGCCGGACGGCCGCGAACAGATCATCTGTGTCTTCCGGCCGCCAGAGAGTTTTGCGGAGGTCACCCTCGCGACGCTCGAGGCCTATCCGGCCAACGGCGTCGCCTTGGACAACTCGAAGGTCATCCTCGTCCAGCGTGCGGGGTTCCGCGACCTGATCTGCCGCAAGCCGGAGCTCTCGCTGCACATGCTCGCGTCGATGAGCCTGCACCTGAAACACCTCGTGCAGACGCTGCAGGACTACAAGGGGCGCCAGATCGAGGGCCGCCTCGCGGACTGGCTGTTCAAGCACCTGCCGCCGGGCGCGGCCGCCTTCGATCTGCCGGTGACCAAGAAGAACCTCGCCGGCCAGCTCGGCGTCACGAGCGAGACGCTCTCGCGCACGTTCGCCCGCTTCCGCGACGAAGGCCTGATCCGCGTGGAAGGTCCGCGCGTTCACCTGCTCAACTCCGCTGGTCTGCGCGCGTACATCGATCCGGAAGTGTGAGATCAATCGCCGGAGGCAACCGAGGTGACTGCGGGTCTCCCGGTGCGACGGAGCGGCAGCCAATGCAGAATCACAAACAGGAAGGCCGGGAAGGTCGGGAAGATTTGGATCTCTTCCCGCACTTCCCGGCCTTCCTGTTCAGTAAATTGAATTGCTCGCGGCCGGCGTGATTACGGCGCCTCGAGCGCCTGCGCCACGAAGCGCAACACGTCGGTCGCGCGATAGGTGTTCGATCCCGGCTGCACGAAACGGGCGATTTCCGCGATGTCGGCACCGGCGGTGACGAGCGCGGGTTCCGTGTCTCCCTGGTCGAGCACCTGGCCAAGACCCACGGCGGCAAACAGGCCGTTGCAGAGACATTTCCGCCCCTCCGCATCCGCGGGGTCGCCGCCTTTATGCGCAAAGTCGTCCACGGGCTCGGCGGGACAGCGGTAACCGACGTCCCCGTCGTCCCGGCGATAGAGCTGGCGCAGGTAGCCAAGGTTGCACACGCGCGCCCGGTTCGCATAGACGGCGTCCTCCGCCACCGTTCCGGCAACGCCCGCGACCTTGAAGGGCATGCCGGTGGGCGAGGCGCGCGGATCGGTGAACAGGGTCGTGGTTCCCGCCGCGCTCTGGGCCAGCACGGCGCGCTTCAATTCGGGTGCCAGCCCCGACTCCGCGCAGAACGCGAACGCGGTGCCGATCTGAACGCCGGCCGCACCGGCGTCGCGCGCGGCGCGCAGCTTCTCCGGAAACGCGCACGAACCGGCGAGCCAGAACGGACGTCCGAGGGCGCGGATCGCCGCGAGATCGACTTCATCGCGGGAGCCGTAAACCGGTTCACCGCGCGTATCGAGGGTCATGCCGCCGCGCGGCGGTGCGTTGTGTCCGCCGGCGGAGTTTCCCTCCACCACGAAGCCATCCACGCGGCCGCTGGCCTTGCGCGCGAGCGTGGTGGCGAGCGCCGCGGACGACACGATGGCGAGGAACGCCGGGCGGCGCAGTGGCGGCATCTCCGGCACGAAACGGCGCGGATCGAAATGACATGCGTGCGACTCGTCCGGGGCCGCCCCGGCGACCGCGAGCTCGAGCGTGACCGGCTGCCACGCCGCCAGCTGGTCGAGCACGCCCGGGATCGCGCGCGGGATGCCGGCGCCCATCAGGACGCAATCCACGCCCGCGAGCATGGCGCCAAACAGCGACGCGAGCGTGGGCAGCTGGACCTTCTCCAGCAGGTTGAGCCCGACCACGCCATCGTGCCCGTGCCGGGCGAGCGCCACCTCGACGAAATTCGCGACGATCGTCAGCTCCAGGAGTTCGTCCGACGGCGCCGCGGTGAACATGGGCGCGGCCCGGAACGGCTGCGTGGCGGGTTTTCCCCCGGGAACAAAATATTTCGTCTCGATGCGACGAGCCGCGACGCGGAGCGGACAGCGCTCGAGTGCCCACCGGACCGCGCCACCGATGTCACCCTGCTGCAGCCGGCGGACGAGCAGCGTGTTGAGGGCGGTGCCCGAGACGACGCCGAGCTGGCCGGCCTGCGCGACCGTGCGCGCGAGGCGCCAGTTCGAGACGCCAATGCCCATCCCGCCCTGAATGATGGGGGGAGGCGAAGCAACGAAGGAGCGTGCCGGGTTCGGTGGGGAAACCATCCCCGACGATAGAAGGGCGGTCGTCCCGTGGCGTTGATGCACATCAAGGCGCACCCCATTTCGTTTCGACCCTTCGGAATCGTGCGTCAGGCTCCAATCACGATGTCAACGCCCGCCGACCCGATCGCCGAATTCAAGTCCTGGCTGGACGATGCGACGCGTGCCGGCGTCGCGGAGCCCACTGCGATGGCGCTCGCGACCAGCGACGCGGAGGGCGTGCCCAACGTGCGCATGGTGCTGCTCAAGCAGGCCGACGCGGCGGGCTTCGTCTTCTATACGAATCTCGGGAGCCGGAAGGCGGCGGAGTTGCGGGCCCGGCCGCTGGCGTCGCTCTGTTTCTACTGGGCCGAACTCAAACGGCAGGTGCGCGTGCAAGGCCGGGTGCAGCCGGTGACCGATGCCGAGGCGGACGCCTATTTCGCGTCCCGCGCCCGGCTGAGCCAGATCGGGGCGTGGGCCTCGCGGCAGTCGCAGCCGATGGCGCACGCGCTCGAACTCGAGCAGGCCTGCGCGGGCGTGATGCTGCGCTTCGGCGTCGGCGAAGTGCCGCGCCCGTCGTTCTGGTCGGGCTTTCGCGTGGTGCCGGATCGCATCGAGCTCTGGACCGAGCGGCCCTTCCGGCGCCACGAGCGCCGACTCTATACCCGCGACGGATCCGGTTGGCAGCTGCAGCGGCTGTTTCCCTGAGGCAGCCGCAAGCAGTTGAAGGTTTAAATGCCGCTGAAGAGCCATCGGCCCTTACCGGAGCTCGCAGAGGAACGCAGAGAAAGCCCTGGCGCCTGATCTCTGCGCTGCTCTGCGAGCTCCGGTAAAATGGATCGACTCGTCCGGTCTCGGTGGGGTGAGCGCATTTCGGAGGGTACTTGAAAGGTGAAAGCACCGTTCAACCTTAAGCTTTCGACTGCCCATAGCCGGCGGGAACGACGGCGACGTGCGAGCGCTCACTCGACCTGGAAGCCCGTGTCCGGTGCGAAGGTCACGACGTGCAGCCGGCGCGCTTTGGCGGTCACCGTGCCTGACCAGCGCAGCGGGGCGGCGCCGGGGCCGGTGACGATCTCGATCGCGATCTGGCGCGGGCCCGGGGCGAGTGGCTGGCGCCATTCGTCCAGCGCGGGGCCATCCTGCGAGATGCCCTTTGCCCGGTAAGTTTGTTCCCGGGTGACGCCGTCGATCGTGACGCGGACGGTGACCGGCGCGCGGTGGGGTTTGGCGGTGGAGCGGCCGCGCATGTGGATCGGCTTTGCTGCCTCGGCCGCGGCATCGACGGTGCCGCTTTCGCTCCGTTCGCCCAGGGCCTTGAAGGAGAAGACGAACTCGGGGCCGGCCGGTGCCGGATTCGCCACCCGCAGGCGGCTCGGCGCGATCGCCGCCGCCGCGAGGAACACTGCCAGCACAACCGCGGCGGCGCCGGCGGCCAGCGGCGAACGTCGCCGGGAAGTGGATACGGCCGGATCCGAGCCGGTGCGAAACGCGGTCGCGGCCCGGTGCAGCTCCGCGGGTCGGGCCGGATCGTAGTCGATCACCCGCCACGTCGAGAGACCGCCCGCGCGCTCGGGCCGGAACACCGGCTTGCGCTGGCCGGCGAGGCGGTCGAGCACCCAGCGGTTGCCATCGCGGGCCGCGGCCTCGGCGCGCGCATCGCGCACGATCAGCACACCCCGGACACCTTCGCGCAGCAGGAGCTCGACGAACTTGGGCCGCACCCACGACGCGGTGGGCACGGCATGGACCTGGTACTCCGGCAGCCGCTCGCGCCAGCGCGCCGCGGTGGCCAGGGCCAGCGGGCCGTCGATGTCACCCGCCACGAACGCGACCCACGCGGGCCCGCCGGCGGCGCGGGCCGTGGCGATCTCCGCCGTCAGCCGGGTTTCCTCGCGGTGGGTGTCGAACCAGGGCAGCACGATGCCCTCGGAGTCGCACGAGCCGGCGCACACGCCGCAGCCGACGCACCGCGCCGGGTCGACCTGGGCCTGCGACGGGAAACGCTTGCCGTCCGTGCGCGGCACCATCGTGACCGCATCGAACGGACAATCCTGCACGCACTGGGTGCACGCGTGGCAGCGCGCGGGTTCCACGACGGCCTGATAGGTGGCCGGCCGCCGGCGGCGCCCCAGCAGCCACGGCAGCGCGGCCGCGACGGCGGTGGTGCCGAACAACGCGACCCAGAGGCCGGCGTGCTGGAAACGCAGGGCGAGCGCGAGGGGTTTTAATTACCAGGCGTCCACCGAGAAGGCC
>CALFZM010000076.1 GCA_937952235.1 uncultured Opitutia bacterium
GGTTTGCCCTCTCCAGCCTCCACGTGCGGCTCGTGCTCGTGGCGCTCGGCCTGCTGTGCCTCGCGCTGAGCCACGTCACGCAATGGCTGCGGCCCGACCAGGCCGAGGTATTCGCGCTCTGGGCCATGCTCGGGCTCGGCCTGGCCGCGATCCCGGTGCTGATCGACAGCCTCACCTCCCTGAAGGCCGACGGCTTCGAGGCGACGAAATACTACATGGATCAGTTCGTGGCGCTCGCGATCCTCGCCTGCTTCGCGATCGGCCAGTACGCGACCGGCACGATCGTCGCGGCGATCCTGATCGTCGGCCAGATGCTGGAGGAACATACCACGCTCGGCGTGGAGGAGGCGGTGCGTTCGCTCACCCGGCTGTCGCGCGTCAAGGCGCGGCGCCTCGACGCCGCCGGCACGGAGCAGTCCGTCGACGCCGCCGAGCTTCGCCCCGGCGACCTCGTGCGCGTGCTGCCCGGCGACACCGTCCCCGCCGACGGGCGGATCGAGCGCGGCCGGACCTCGCTCGACCAGGCGTCCATCACGGGGGAATCGCTGCCGGTCGACGCCGAGCCCGGTTCCAGCGTGTACGCCGGCACGACCAACGTCTCGGGCGTCTTCGAGTTTGCCGTCACGAAGGCCGGCGACGACACGGTGATCGGCCGCGTCACCCACATCGTCGAGGAGGCCAAGACCTCGCGCGCACCCGTGATGCGCCTGATCGACGACTACACCCGGTACTACATGCCGCTGGTGCTGATCGTGGCGGGCTTCGTGCTGTTCTTCACCCGCGAAGTGGAACGCGCGATCGCGGTGATCATCGTCGCGATGCCGTGCGCCTTCGTGCTCGCCTCGCCCTCCGCGATGGTGGCGGCCCTCGCCGTCGCCTCGCGACTCGGCATCCTCGTGAAGAGTTCCCGCTTCTTCGAGGCGGCCAACAGCATCGACACCGTCGTCTTCGACAAGACCGGCACGCTCACCACCGGGCAGTTGCGCGTCGTGCAGGTCGCGCCCGCCGCGCCGCTCGCCGCCGACGAACTGCTCGCGCTCGCCGCCGGCCTCGAGAGCGGCTCCACGCACCCGGTGGCGCGCGCGATCGTCCGCGAAGCGCAGCACCGCGGGCTTGCGTTTGCGCCTCCCGCCGGGATCGAGGAAGTGGCGGGACGGGGCGTGCGCAGCCGCCACCTCGCCGCCGGACGCCGGAGCTGGCTGGAGTCCATCGGGGTGGCGATCCCGTCCGAGATCACCGACACGCCCCACGCCTCGACGCTCTATCTCGCGCGCGACGGCGCGTTCGCCGGGACGATCCTGCTCGCGGACGCGATCCGGACCGAGACCCGCGACGCCGCCGCCCGGCTGCGCGCCCTGGGGATCGAGCAGTTCGTCATGCTCACCGGCGATCGCCCGGCCGTCGCGGCCGACATCGCGCGCGAGGCCGACATCACCCGCTTTCGCGCCGAGTGCCTGCCGGAGCAGAAGCTGGAGGAGGTGCGCGCGTTGAAATCCGCCGGTCACCGCGTGCTCGTCGTCGGCGACGGCGTGAACGACGCCCCGGCGCTCGCCGCCGGCGACGTCGGCGTCGCCATGGGCGCCCTCGGCAGCGACGTCGCGATCAAGACGGCTGACGTCGCCCTGATGGGCAACGATCTCCGCCACCTGCCGCAGTTCGTGGCGCTCTCCGACCGCACCCTCCGGATCATCAACCAGAATCTCCTTTGGGGACTCGGATTCATCGCGCTCTTCGTGGCGCTCTCGGCGTTCGGACTCGTCAGCCCCATCCTCGCGGCCGTGCTGCACGAATTCAGTGCCTTCTTCGTGATCTTCAACAGCGCCCGCCTCTTGCGTTTCGACGAGTGATGGCCGGACCGACCTGCTTTCCGGGCGCCTTTACAAAGCCCTAACAATTCTCCGCGCGGGTGAAACAAGCGGCTAACACGCCCCGGGCTTACTGGGGCCATGATCAGGCCGAATCACGATCTCCTTGCCGCCCCCACCCAGCCCGACACCGCTGACGAAAAGCAGGCGATCATCGACCTCGTGAACCGCGCCAACGCGGGTCATTCCGATGCCCAGGCCGAGCTCGTCCAACGCTACACCCGCCGCGTCGCCGGGTTCGTCCGCTCGATCATCCGGCAGCCCGACGCCGTCGAGGACGTGACCCAGACCGTCTTCATCAAGATGTTTCGCCGGCTCGGCCGGCTCCGCGAGCCCGCGGTCTTCGAGTCCTGGCTCTTCACCCTCGCCCGCAACACGAGCCTCGACTTCATCCGCCGTCGCAATTGCCGGCCCGCGACCGTCGCAATCGACGAGCAGGTGAATCAAATCGCGGACCCTGCGACGCCGGGAGCGACGACGGAGATTCTCACCGCGCTGGATCGCGCGCTCACCCGGCTGAGCCCGGTCGACCGCGCGCTGGTCAGCCAGTTCGTCGCTGGCGACAGCTACAGCGAGATCGCCGATCGCGCGGGACTTTCCCTCGCCACCGTGAAGGTGCGGCTGCACCGCGTCCGTCCGTTCCTGCGCACATGCGTCGGCGAGCTGACGGACACGCGGCAGCGCGGCGGCAAAGGCTGGCGCTGCATCGCCGGCAACCGCGCCTCCGCCGGCTGGCCCGGCGCCGCGCTGCAGCCCGCGGCCGACCTCGCCGCCTGAGCCGGGACCCCTGCGGTTGGGGTGGAGCCGCCTGTCCCCAGGCGGCTGACGTTCGAGGGACCCGTCCGCAGCGGCGTGGAGACAAGCCGCTCCACCTTTCAGGGCGGCCATCTTGTCCCCCAGCCGGGTCACATTCGCCGGATCCGTCGCCAGCGGATCGAGGACGCTTGGGACCGAAGACCAGGGACCCGCGGCGCCACCTTTCTCCGCGTGCCGTTTACCCGCGCGTAACAAAATTCCCGTTACGCCTAACGCGCGGCCAACAATCGCGCCGTCTCCTCTTTCAGCCCGGCATTCGTTTCGCAGGTTCGTTCGCCCGCTGGCGGACGGCGAAAGGGAGGCCGGGTCGAAACCGATGAAAAACCTCACCTACGTCCTCGCCGGCCTCTCGTTGGGCGCGGCTGCACTCCTCCCGGCCCAGACCCCGACGTCCGACGATGCCCGCTCGGGTGGCCGCCCCGGGCGCGGTCCACATGGCCCCGGCCGTGGCGGGAATCCCATCGTCCGCGCCCTCGATGCGGACAAGGACCGCGAGCTATCCGCCGCGGAAATCGCCAACGCTCCCGCGGCCCTGCGCGCCCTCGACCGCAACAATGACGGCGCGGTCTCGTTCGCCGACCTCGTTCCCGAAGGCGCGGTCGATCGTCCCGCCCGCAAGGAGCGGCCCGCCGACGCCCCCGCTTCCCCGCGCGGGAGCGGCCGGGGGCGGCCGGTGGACCCCGTCATGCTCGCGCTCGACGCCGACGGCGATCGGGCATTGTCCCCGACCGAAATCGCCAACGCCGCCTCGAGCCTGAAGGCCCTGGATGCCAATTCTGACGGCAAACTTACACCCGACGAGTTGCGTCCGCTGCCGCCGGTGAAAGAATAATTCCCACCAAGGTGAACCACGCGGCGCCGGCTCTCCTCCGGCGCCGCCTCTTTTTTGCCCATGCGCCTGCGCTCCTTCTCCCGGTTCCTTCCCCGCCTGCCTCTGGCGACCCTCCTGCTCCTGCTCGAGCGGGTGCCTTGCGCCCGACTCGTTTTACTGGCCCTGGAGAATGCGGCGGGAACCCGGGGCGCGGTGCTGATCCGCTCTGCCGGACTTACGGCCGCTTCGCTCGGTGCCGTGCAGGCGCTGGCCGGTGCCACGCAATTCATCGTGAGCGCCAACAATGTGTACGGCTCCCTCGGCACGCCGATCACGCCCGTGGCGTTCACCGTGATCGGTGCCACCGTTCCGCCCGGGTCCTTCCGCCTCACCGGCACGCTGCCCCCGGGGCTGGTCGCCCCCAATATGTCCGCGACCGGCATCATCAACGGTGCGACCGGATCCATCAGCGGCACCCCCACGGCGGTCGGAACCTATACCGTATCGCTGCTCGCGTATGAGCGGCCGGACGGCGGCGGCGACAGCTACGGCCCGACCCTCGTGAGTTTCGTCATCACCAGCACGCCCTCGGCGGGGCCCAGCATCGTCACGCCACCGGCCGGACGAACCGTCGCCGCTGGCACGAACGTCACCCTTACGGTCGAGTTTCTGGCCAACCCGGCGCCCACGTTCCAGTGGCGCAAGAACGGCGCCCTCATCGCCGGAGCGAACGGTCCGTCGCTCACGCTCGAAAACGTCCAGGCCGCGGACGCCGGATCCTACACCGTCATCCTCAGCAATCTCGCCGGGCTCGTCACGTCCGCCCCCGCGGTGCTCGCGATCGATCCCGCGGCGCTGGGCATCACGTCCCACCCCGCGAGCCAGCACGTCGCCGCCGGCGCCACCGTCACCCTGACGGCCGCGGCCAACGGCTCCGGGCTCACGTACCAGTGGACGAAGAACGGCGTCGCCCTTCCCGGAGCCACCGGCGCCACGCTGGTGCTCCGCGACGCGACCGCGGCCGCGATGGGTTTCTACCGCGCCGAGGTGCGCAGCGGCACCGCGCTGGTCAAGTCCACCGTCGCGACCGTCACGGTCGACACCGGCGGGCAGAGCCGGTTGACCAACGTATCCACCCGCGGGTTCGTCCCCGCCGGTGGCTCGCTCACCCCCGGCTTCGTCGTGCAGGGCAACGCGCCCAAGTCGCTCGTCATCCGCGCGGTCGGGCCGACGCTGGGGAGCTTCGGCGTGGGCGGGACGCTGGCGGACCCGGTGCTCGATGTCATTCCTCTGGGCAGCGAGACGGCCGCCGCTTCGAACGACAACTGGGGCGGCGCCGCCGCTCTGACCGCCGCGTTCGGCCGCGTTGGCGCCTTTCCGTTCGCCGCCGCGAGCTCGAACGACGCCTCGGTGGCGGCCGTGCTCGGCGCTCCGGGTGCGGGCGCGTACACGGTCCGCATCACGTCGAAATCGCCGACCGTCGGCGGAATCGCCCTCGCGGAAGTCTACGACGAGGATGCACCGGGCGCCTCCAGCCGGCTGGTGAACGTCTCGACTCGCGGCTTCGTGGGCACGGGCGATCAGGCGTTGGTGCCCGGCTTCTTCGTCGGAGGGAACGCACCGAAGCGGGTGCTGATTCGCGCCGTGGGACCGGGACTGGCGCAGTTCGGCGTGACGGGAGTGGTCTCCGATCCACAGCTCACGCTGGTGCCGCTCGGCAGTGACGAACCGGTCGCAGCCAACGACAACTGGGGTGGCACGGCCGCGTTGCAGGGCGCGTTCACCCAGGCGGGTGCTTTCGCCCTGCCGGCAGGAAGTGCGGACGCCGCCATCGTGCTGCGGCTGCCGCCCGGCGGCTACACGGTCGTCGTCGCGGGCGTCGGCACCACGATCGGCACGGCGCTCGTCGAGGTGTACGATCTGGATCCGCGGTAGCGCGGACGGTCGATCAGCCGGCGGCCTGCACGCCGCCGCTGAGCCGGACTCCTGGAGTTGGCTTTCAAATCAGCCGTACAGACCGCCGTACCGAACGGTGGATCGGCTTGTCCTCAAGCCGCTGCGGACCGGTCCATCACACGTCAGCCGACTGGGGACAGGCGGCTCCACCTCACCTGCATGCGTCCGGCTGACGTTTCCCTCAACTCGAGGCCGGGGCGTCAGACCGCCCCTACACCACCAGCGCGATCTGCTCGCCGGGCCCGTGCACGCCTTCGATCAGGATGCCTTCGACGTCCGCGGTCTTCGACGGTCCGGTGCACCAGACGACATTGCGATCGTCACCCAGCCCCGCGACCGCCTGCGGCAGATCGGCGAAGAGGGATGAGCGTTCCACGACGGCGACATGGACCCACGGCGCGAGCGCGCCGAGGCGGCACGACGTCGCGGCGTCGTTGAGAATGATCGTGCCGGTTTCCGCAATCGCGCCGGCCGCGCGCGTGATGCCGAACGCGTAGTCGTCCACCCGCGTGCGGTCGAACGCGGTCTCGACCTGGAAGCCGGCGCCGAAGTGCGGCGCGAGGCCCGGCCAGAGCACCGGGTCGCAGTAGCCGTGCAGCCGGCCGCCGGTGCGGAGGTGAGCGACGAGCGCGGCCGGCGTGAAGAAGGCGAGGCCGCCGACTTTCCTGATTCGCTCGCCGAAGAGCTCCGCCAGATCGCGTCCGGCGAGGACCTGTCGCAACACGGCGATCTCGGTGTCGTACTGCGGCAGCGGCGCGCGCACGCGCAAGGGCGCCAGCGCGCCCCGCACGCGGGAAAAAATGGCTTCGCGATCGTCGCTCATGCTCGATTCGTCCTACTCAGGATCTCGAATTTCAATTCTCAGATTCCGCGTCCGGATGCTCCGGCGCCGCGTGGCAGGTTCATCGGCTTCGTCGCTGGCGCAGCCATTTCCTGAACTCGCCGCCGCGCCAGGCCGGCAGTTCCCGCTGGGCGGCCCAGGCCTGCAGCGCGGGCACCGGGATCAGTTTTGTCGGCACGTGGTTCATCAACCGGCCGCCGGCGAGCGCCGCGCGCCAGGCCGTCGGTTGCGAGGCCAGCAGCGCCCAGGCACCCATCGGCGGCGTGCCGGGCGAAGGCACGTTCTCCTCCTTGGCGCGCTGTCGCAGACGCAGCAGCAGGTCCGGGATCGGGATGTTGACCGGGCAGACCTCATTACAGGCGCCGCAGAGCGAAGAGGCCTTCGGCAGGTCCGCCAGTTGCGGGAAGCGCTCGCCCGCGAGCAGCGGCGAAAGGACGGCGCCGACCGGTCCGGGATAGACGCTGCGGTAAGCGTGACCGCTGGCCTGGCGATATACCGGGCAGACGTTGAGGCAGGCGCCGCAGCGGATGCAGCGCAGGATCTCGCGGCATTCGCTCGCGAGCACCTCCGTCCGGCCGTTGTCGACGAAGATCACGTGCATCTCCTCGGGGCCGTCCGGCTGCGCGGCGGACTTCGGGCCGCCGATGAACTCGGTGTAGACGGTGAGTTCCTGCGCGGTGCCCGAGCGGCCGAGCAGGTTGAGCAACACGGCGAGATCGCGGTCGCGCGGCACGATCTTCTCGATGCCGACGAGCGCGATGTGGCACTTCGTGGCCGCGAGGCAGAAGCGCGAATTGCCCTCGTTGGTCACGAGCACGATGCGGCCGCTCTCCGCGGAGACGAAATTGGCGCCCGTGAGCCCGACGTCCGCGGCCAGGTACTTGTGCCGCAGGTAATGCCGGGCGCGCCGGGTGATCGTGCCGGGATCGTCATCGTAGGCGCCGAGCCCCTCCCGCTCGAAACTCCGCGCGATCTCGCGCCGGTTCTTGTGGATGATCGGGCGGACGATGTGGCTCGGGTGGTCGTGGTCGATCTGGACGATGAACTCGCCCAGGTCGGTCTCGAGCGCCTCGATGCCATGGCCCTCGAGGAAGTGCGCGAGCTCGATCTCCTCGCTCACCATCGTCTTCGCCTTGACGAGCTTCGTCGCCCCGCGGGCCTGCATGATGCGCAGCACGGCCTCGCAGGCGCCCTGCGCCGTCGATGCCCAGTGCACCTTCGCCCCGTTGCCGGTCAGCCGCGCCTCCACCTGGGGAAGCAGCGTATCCAGATTCTCGATCGCGTGCTGCTTGATCTCCCCCGCCAGCGTGCGGAGCCGGTTGGGGTCGGCGAACTGGTCGAAAAGCAGCTTCGTGCGCTTCTCGTGCGTGGTCTTGGTGCTCTGGTAGACGGAGGCGCGCGTCTCCGGACTCAGCTCGCGGGCAAATTGGTCGATCGGCTGGGAAGGCATGGCGGATGGCAGGGCGGGAGCGGAGGCGAGGAAAGGCACGGTGGCCCTCCTCCGGCTTCCTACTCCCGGATCCCTCCCTTCAACGCATCGCGCAGCACCTGGGCGAGGTGGCGGATCCGGATGGGTTTACCTTCCCGGGCAGCCAGGCCGCCGAGATGCATCAGGCAGCTCATGTCGGCGGAAACGAAAACGTCGGGCAGAGCCGCCCGCACGTGCTCGAGTTTCAGCGTGCCCATCGCGGCGGAGATATTGGGGAACGAGACCGAAAACGTGCCCCCGAAGCCGCAGCACTGCTCGCCTTCGCCGAACTCGACGATCCGGAGGCCCGGTACGGAGCGCAGCAGGGTAAGCGCGGCCTCGCCGCTCGCCGTGCCGCGCGAATGACATGACCGGTGGAAGGCCACGGTGGCCTCGAAGCGGCCCTCCCAGGACGAGACGCCGAGCCCGTTGACGATGAAGTCGGCCAGTTCCCACGTCCGGCGCCCCAGCGCCTCCACCTCGGGCAGGTCCCGCTCCCGTTCGAATTCGAGCACGGCGCCGTGGAACAGCATCGCGGCGCACGAGCCCGAGGGCACGACGACCGGCTCGTCGCCCGCGAAGGTCCTCACGGTATGCCGCACCACCTTCCGGGAGGCCGCCCAGTCCCCGCCGTTGAAGGCGGGCTGGCCGCAGCAAGTCTGGCTCTCGGGAAAGCCGACCTCGACGCCCAGGTGCTCGAGCACCTCGACCGTGGCGGCCGCCACGTCGTCGTAGAACGCGTCGCACAGGCAGGTGGCCATGAGCTGCACGCGCTTGCCGGTGATGGGACTGCGCTCGGAGTTGAGCATGAAACGTAGCGTGCAACGGTGCGGCGGCCGGGGGTGCTGGCAAATCCTTTGTCGCGGCCCGGAAAACAGGCAGGCGGCCCCGTGCCCCGGGGCCGCCTGCGCGGGAAACGCCGGTCAGGGCGCGAGGCTCAGAACGCGCCGCGGATGCCCACCGTCCAGATCGCGCCATAATCGTTATGGCTGATGACGATGTCGCTGCGGCCCGGGCCGAAGTACGAACGCTGCTGGCGGTTGAAGATGTTGCGGGCGTTGACGAAGACCGTGATCAGGGACGACACGCGGTAGCCGAGCTGCATGTCGTGGTTGAGGCGTTCGCCCGTCATGTTCACCCAGCCGTTGGCCGGGATCGCGCCGCGCCGGTGGATCGGCACCCAGACGACGTTCCAGCGGGCGGAGAACCCGCGGTAATCGAACGAGACGCCGCCACTCATCAGGTTCTCCGGACGGCGGAAGTTCTCGTAATCGTCGTAGTGCAGGAGCGTGTAGTTGGCGAAGGCCGACAGCCGCTGCCAGACGCCCGGCAGGAACACCATGTTCTGGCGGTAGCTGAACTCCATCGTGCTCACGTGCGCCTTGCCGACGTTGTCCGTCGTGGTCACGCGGTAGCCGAAGAGATCGATGTTCTCGGAGTTCGGATACGTCTCGGTGATGTCGAGTTCGTAGACATTGCTCCGGATCAGGTTCTTGATGTCGCGCCGGGCGGCGGAGACGGTGAAGAAACCGGCCCGCTTCGGGAAATAGTACTCGGCGCTGACGAAGAAATTCCGGCCCGCCTCCGCCTTGAGGTCGGCATTGGGGATCGTGGCGGTCGGCGGCGTCGCGTCCGGATTCAGCGTGATGCCGCCCGCCAGGTTGCTGAGGTCGGGACGCGTGATCGAGTCGTTGTACGACGCGCGGAAGATCAGGTCGTTGGTCAGCCGGTACGTGGCGTGGAGGTATTTCAGCCAGGTGTGATAGTCGGAGGAGTTCGACGCGTTGCCGTCGTAGCGGGCGAGATAATACTCGGCGGTGGTCGGGGCGGCGGCAGGCGGCAGCGGCGCGCCGATCCGGCGGCGGGCGGCGAGATCGCCGCGGTCGAGCGGGCCGCGGCCGTTGCTGCGGGTCTTCTCCACCCGGACTCCCGGCGCGAGGTCAAACTTCGGCGTGAGCTTGAAGATGACCTGCGCGTAGGCGGAATCGATCTGCTCCTTCACGTCCCAGTGCCCGCGCAGCCGGAGGCGGAGTTGCTCGGCCTCGGAGACCGGCTGGAAGCGCTCGGGGTTGGAGCCGAGTTCACGCGCGCGGCTGTAGCGGTCGAGGCCGGGGATGCCCTGCAGGTTGCCGCCGGCGAGGTTGCGCGCGGTGTAATGCGGCTCGGCGGTCCAGCCTTCATCCCCGGTGTTGGCGCGCAGGTCGGGGCCGAGGTAGATCCAGGGCGCGAGGTCCATGCGGTCGACGTTGCGGATCGTCTGCGAGATGTCGCCGCCCCACTTGATCAGCGTCGGGAACTTCAGCGCCGAGAGATTGTAGCGCAGGTCCGCCTTGGCGGTCCACTTCTGGTCCTTCGAGTTGAACTCGTACCGGCCGTTCGACGTGGGCCGGGTGCCGCCCGTCGGCAGGGTCGGCTGCGTGAGCGCCTGGTAGCTCGCGAGATTGCGGAAATCGGGTCCCGCCAGCTGCGTGACGTTGATGCCGGCGTCGCCGCCGTTCGCACGGTCCCACCGCAACGTGAGCCCGGGCAGCTGGCCGGTGCTCGCGACGTTGAAGAAACCCATGATGATGTCGTGATAGTAATTCGTGCTGCGCGACATCTGGGCCTGGGCGTCGGCGCGGAACGCCCCGCGGCGGTAGGAGCCGCCGGCGAGCGCGGTGGTGGTGGCGCCATGCTTGTTGAAGCCGTTGCCGTTGTGGATCTCGGCGGTGGCGTTGGTCGAGGTCTGCGAGGCAAGCGAGAAATCGACGCCCGCCTGCCGCGGATCCGCGGCGGCCGGACCGTTGACCGCGTTGTTGAAACGCAGCGTGAGATTGCGCTGAAAATTGCGCGCGGAGTACGTGTTGTAGTCGATCCGGCCGAACACCATCAGGTCGGGCGACACCTTGTAGTCGAGCCGCAGGTTGTAATTGCCGCGGTTCGTGGTTTTCGGCGCGTCGATCAGCGCGAACGAGCTGAGGCGCGGGGTCTCCGTCGCGTTGTCCGCCGGGTTGGTGTTGAACACGTACCCGTGCGTCATGATGTTCTGCTCGACCATCGTGCGGGCGAAGCTGAAGCCCGCGAGCACGCCGAGGCGCTCGCCAAAGACATCGGAATATTCGAGCGAGCCGTTGGGCTGCAGCTTGGAGAGCTTGCGGTCCGTCGGGCCCGGCGTGCGTTTCAGCGTCATCTGGTTCGAGTTGAGCTGGGCGCTCGCCGACCAGCGGATCTGGCGGCCCTTGCGGTCGAACGCGCCCTTGCTGCGCAGGTTCACCACGCCGGCGAGCGCGCTGCCCGCGACGTCGGGCGTGGGGGTCTTGCTCAGCTCGACGGTCTCGATGCTGGAGATCGACAACTGCTCGAACTCGAACGCCCGCCCGGTGGCGATGTTGGAGGAGCCCGCGCTCGCGACCGGCGCGCCGTCCATCATGATCACGGCGTACTTCGGATCGAGCCCGCCGATGCTCACGGTGCGCACGTCGGCGTCCACATAATCCATCATCACGCCCGGCAGCAGCTTCATGAACTCGCCGATGTTCCCTTCCGAGACGTCGCCGAAGGCGTCCGAGGCGACGACCGACTTGATCTCCAGCGCCGCCTTCTGCTCCTGGATCGCCTGGAAGTTGCCCTCGCGCTCGGTGACGACGCGAAACTCGCCCATCTTCACCACGGAGGCGTCCGCCCTGGCGCCCATCGCGAAATCGCGCGTGACCGTCTGCCCGGCGGCGACCGCGACGGTCGCCTCGGCCGGGTCGAGGCCCGCGTAGGCCACGACCAGCCGCGCCTGGCCGGCCGGCACGCCGGTGAGCGTGTAGACGCCGCCCGCCTCCGCGACCGTGGCGAGGCTGGTGCCCGCGACCGTCACGGTCGCGCTGCGGAGGTACTGGCCCGTACCTTCATTCAGGATACGCCCGGTGATGGTGCCGGTGCCGGCCTGGGCGGAGAGGACGGCGGGGAGGGCGGATAACAGGCCGGCGCAGAACGCGCCGGCGCGGAGGAGTCGGGTACGGACCGACAGGGACACGGAGGTATGCATGGTGTGTTGGCGGTTGTGCCCGCGCGCGGCGGGCCGGGGTCAGGTAACTGACAGTTTACTTAGCGGGCCGGCGGTCAAGGTCGAATCGCGTCCGGGGTGTCGCGAGGGGGAGCGCGAAATTGCCGTGACGCTCGGGCGCGCCTCGCTTTGCCTGCTGCGGCATGCCCCTCCCCGTCTTTGCCGCCGCCCTCGACTTTGGCGCGACCAGCGGTCGCGTCATCCTCGGCCGCTGGTCGCGCGACCGGCTCAAGCTCACCGAGGTCCACCGCTTCCCCAACGCCTTCCGCAGCCTCGCGGGCCATGATTACTGGGAGATCGGCACGCTGTGGCACCTGTCTCTTATACACATCTCCGAGCCCACGAGACAGGCAGAAATCTCGT
>CALFZM010000077.1 GCA_937952235.1 uncultured Opitutia bacterium
AACGGCCGCACTGAAAGGTGGAGCGGCTTGTCCTCAAGCCGCTGCGGACCGGTTCATCGCACGTCAGCCGCCTGGGGACAGGCGGCTCCACCTCCGGTCCGCACAGATCGCGTAACGGGGAGAGACGTCCGTCACGGTGGAAGCCCACTCCGTCGGCCGCGATGCGCGGCCACAAAAAACCCCGCTCCGGAGAGCGGGGTCGAAAAAGAGGGCGAATCTCAGCAGCTCACTTCTTGAGGCCCGGAACGGTCACCGCCGGCGTCGAAGAACTCGAGCCGGGCGCGGCCGGCGCGGCGGCGGGGGCCGTGGCGGCGCCTGCCGGACGATCCTTGTTGATCTCCTTCAGCACTTCCTCGGTGAGGTCGTAGGAGGCGTCGACGTAGAGAATGTTCGAGATGCCGATCGCGGTGGGGCCGGCGCGATCGAGGAGGACCGTGACGTTCTTCCGCTTCGCGACCTCGGCGGCGATCTTGCTGATCTCCTCGAGCATGAGGGCCCGGAACGTGTTGAGGCGCTGGCCGAGCGTGTTGCGGGTGTTCTGGATGAAAGTCTGCACCTCGCGCTGCTTGGTCTGGATCTGCTCGAGCTTCTTCTGGGCGGTGTCCTGGGCCTTGGTCTTGGCCTCGGCGGAAAGCGCCGGGTTGTTGAGCTGCTCGTTCAGCGTCTTGTATTCCTCGACGAGCGCGTTGCCGTCCTTGTTCATCTTCTCCACCTCTTCCTGGGCCTTCTGGTCATCGGCCTGGATCTTCGCGTTCTGCTCCACCGTCTTATAGTGCGTGTCGTAGAGCTTCGCCATGTCGACCACGGCGATCTTCACGGCCGGCTGGGCGGAGGCGCCGACAGCAATGGCGGCAAACGCCGCGATCGCGATCAGGGAGGAAAGGGATTTCTTCATGATAGGTGTTGGGAAATAAGCTGGAAACCGGAACAGAATCAGAAGCGAGTGCCAAAGGAAAAATTGAACTGGTTGCCCTTCTTGCTGAGTGGATCGCCAGTGATCGGAATACCGAAGTCGAGGCTGAGCGGCGCGCCCGCCACGAAGAGGCGGAGACCGAAGCCGAAATTGTCGGCGTACCGGGCGGTGTTGAAGTCGTACGCACCCCGATTGACGAAGCCCGCGTCGTAGAAGATCGCGAAACGGATCGGGCTGACGATATCGAGCGAGTATTCCGCGCTGAAGAACCCGTACGTCTTGCCGCCGATGGGCTCGTCAAAGTTGTCGCGCGGGCTCACCTCGCGGAACTCGAAGCCGCGGAGGGTCGTCGGGCCGCCCAGGTACCACTTGTTGTAGTACGGCACGTCGTCCGAATCGCCGAAGTTCTGCACCACGCCGCCGCGCAGGAGCAGCGCGAGGACCTGGGTCTGCGTCTCGAAGACGGGGAAGAACTGCGACCCGCGGAATTCCATGCTGTAATTGTTGTTGATCTTGCTGCCGCCGAGCGGGCCGCCCGAGAACCGCGTGTTGATCTCCACGCGATTGCCGGCCGTCGTGTTGATGATCTTGTCGCGGGTATCGCGCACGAGCTGGAAGCCGATGCTCGACGACGCGTTGCTGCCGGCAAGCGCCTGGATGATGGCGGAGGCCGAAGGCGAGACGTCCTGGATGTCGAAAATCTCGTAGGTGTACGACAGCTTGCCTTCCCACAGCTCCCACAGCCGTTTGCGCAGGTAGACCTCGAAGCCCGTCTGGATCTGGCTGTAGAAGGTCGAATTGTACTCCGAGCTGGTGCGAAACACGCTGAAACCGAGGCCGATCTGCTTCTGGAAAAGCCAGGGCTCCTCGAAGGACAGCACCACCTCGCTCGAGAGTGAACCGAGCTGCATGCGGAGGCGGAACTTTTGCCCGTCGCCCTGGAAGAAGGAGCGGCGGTTGAAGAGGTCGAAATTCGACTGCGACACCTCGGCGAAGAGCGTGGCCCGCTCGAGCGAGCTGAAGCCGGCGCCGAAGGTCAGGTTGCCGGTGCGGCCTTCACGCACCGCGATGCGCATGTTGCGGCGGCCGGGGATGTTGGTTTCCTGCGGCGTCACATCCACGCTCTCGAAGAAACGCGTGTTATCGAGGCGGAGCTGGCTGATCTTCATCAGCACCGTGCTGAAGACGTCTCCCGGACCCAGCACCAGCTCGCGCAGGATCACGGTGGTCTTGGTCTTGTTGTTGCCTTCGATGACGATCGACTCGACGGCGAACTTCTCGCTCTCCTGGATCTTGTACTCGAGATCGATCGCGCCCGTGGAGATGTTGGGTTTGCGCAGGAGCTGCACCCGGGTGTCGAGATACCCGTCCTTGCCGTAGAAATCGTCGAGGCGCTGCCGGTCGGCATCCACCTTGGAAGGGACGAACACGAAGCCCGGCTTCTGGCGCACCACGCGCGACAACAGCTGGGAGGTGAACAGATTGTTGCCCGAGAAACCGATTTCGCCGATGCGGTACTGGCGGCCCTCCTCGATGTTGATCACGAGGGTCAGCCGGCCGGGGGTGTTGTAATTGAAGAGAACCTTGTCCTGGGGAATCTCGACGTCGAGGTAGCCCTGCTCGCGGAAGAAATCCCGGAGCTTCTCGAGATCGTCCTCGAATTGGTCGTCCTTGAACCGGCCGGAGCCCGTGAGCCACGAGAACATCCACCAGCGCTTGGTCTCGATCACGCCGCGCAGCCGGCGGGGGGCGATCTTCGTGCCAACGAACTTGATGTCGGCGATCTTCACCTTGTCGCCCTCGCGAATCTTGAAGATCACCGTGCCGAAGCCGCCGATCCGGTCGCGATCGATCGTGTAGTTGACCGAGATCTGGTTGTAGCCGGCCTTCTGGTAATACTCGCGGAGCTTCTCCGCGTCCTCCTTGACCTGCCGCTCGTCGAGCGCCTGGTTGGGCTTGATCTTCACTTCCTTCTCGAGGCGGCTGCTCTTCACCTTCTGGTTGCCCTCGAAACGGACATTCAGCACGCGGAATTTCGGCGTGACCTCAATCACCAGGTTGTAGACCCGGCTCGCCGGGTCGACCTGCTCGTACTTCACCTCGACGAACTCGAAGAGTCCGGTGCGGTACAGGGATCGGATGTCGCGATCCAACACGACCTCATCGAAATCGCCGCCCTCGCGCATCGCCATGTTGGCGCGCACCACCTGCTCGTTGACGTTGGCCGTCCCCACGAACTTGATCGTGACAGTGCCGATCTTGTAAACCGGTGCCGCAGGCTGACCTGCAGCCGCAGCCGGCTGCGCTGCCGCCGGAACCGAACCCGCTGCCAGCAACCCAAGGACCGCGAGACACAAGGACACTACCCTGCTCACAGGGTTACTGATGGTAGTTTTCAAAGCGGGTGATGTCTCGAAGGAAAGTGAGTTTCAGTTCTCCTACCGGTCCGTTTCGTTGCTTGGCAACGATTAACTCGGCCGAGTCGGCCGCGACTTGGAATTTCTCATCTGCATCTCGGGGGCGGGCCAGCATCAGGACAACGTCGGCGTCTTGCTCGATGGAACCGGACTCACGCAAATCGGAAAGTTTGGGTGTGCGGTTGTCCTTCTCGGACGACCGATTGAGCTGGGATAATACAAGCACCGGCACGTCGAGTTCCTTCGCAATGGCCTTCAAGCCGCGCGAGGCCTCCGCCACCTGTTGCTCGCGCGGCACCTTCGGGTCCGTGGGGCTGAGGAGTTGCAAGTAATCCACCATGATGAAGCCGAGCGGGGGCCGTGAATGGATCCGCCGGGCCTTCGCCCGCAGTTGCATGATCGAGATGGCGCTGGAGTCATCGATGAAGATCGGCGCCTTGGAAAATTCGTCCGCCGCCTGCAGCAGCCGGTTCTGCTCGTCGCCATTCTTGGACAGCAGCCCGTCGCGCAGCAGCTTCATGTTCACCCGGGCCCGGGAGCACAGCATGCGCAACGCAAGCTGGGAGGCGCCCATTTCAAGGGAAAAGATCAGCACCGCCGCCGGCGCGCCCTTCTTGGGCAGGGCGGCCGCCTCGGCGAAGTTGAGGGCCAGCGAGGTCTTTCCCATCGAGGGCCGGGCCGCGAGGATGATCATCTCCTGGCGCTGAAAGCCCCACATCATCTGGTCGAGGTCCTTGAAGCCGGACGAGATGCCCGTCAGCTCGCCCTTCTTCATCATCATCTTCGTGATGACGTTCATCGCCTCGCGCGTGGGCTCGCGCATCTGCTTGGCGCTTTCGCTGACGCGATTCTGCGTCACGCTGAAGATCTTCGTCTCCACCTGGTCGACAAACTCGTCGATCCCGCCGGAGAAGCCGTAGCAATCCTCCACCGCACTCGTCGCCGACCGGATGATCTCCCGCAACAACGACAGTTCGCGCACCTTCTCGATGAAGTAGCTCGCCTGCGCGGTGGTGGGGATCCGGCTGCTGACCTGGGCCAGAAACGCATAACCCCCGATGTCGTCGAGCTGCCGCGCGGTCTTCAGCTCCTCGGCGACCACCGACACATCAATCGGCGCCTGCCGGTTGTAGAGCTCCAGCAGGCATTCGAAGATCACGCCGTGCTTCGAGTCATAAAACGATTCCGGCCTGATCCGCGCCTCGAGGCACCGCGAGACGACATCGGCGCCGTCGAGGAGACAGCACGACAGGAGGTATTCCTCCGCCTCGAGGCTGTGCGGCAGCGAGCGGCCCAACGGCGCCGGCGCGGCCGTGGCGCCGCGGGCGGATTTGCCTGAACCATCTTGCACCATGCGCGGAGGGATCATCCAGAGGCCTCGCTCCCGACAACGCACGCCTCAGTTGCGCACAATCGACTCACAGCGCAGTCCGGGCGGCCGGCGGGAACAAAGAAAGCCGCGTCCATCGCGTGGACGCGGCTTTCTGTCGGGCAACGGTCTTATTCCTGCGACTCCTTGCGCGGGCGGCGCTCGGGACGCTTCTCTTCCGCCGGCGCTTCGGCCTCGGCGGCGGGCTCGATCGGATTCTCGGACACCACGTCAAACGGCAGCTCGACCGAAACGTCGGCATGCAACTTGATCTTGACGGTGTGTTTGCCCAGCGCCTTGACCGGCGTGTAGAGGTGAATTTTCTTCCGGTCGAGCTCGATGCCCGACGCGGTGAGCTTCTCGTGCAGATCCTGGACGGTGATCGCCCCGAACATCTTGCCGCCCTCGCCCGTCTTGACCGCGAACGCGAGGCTCGTCTTCTCGAGTTTCTTCGCGAGTTCCTGGGCGCTGTTCAGCTCGGTCTGCTCACGCTCGGCCCGGCGCTTCTTGAGCGCATCGACCTGCTTGCGATTGGACGCCGTGAGCGGCACCGCGATCTTGCGCGGGAGGAGATAATTGCGGGCGTAGCCAGCGCGGACTTTGACGTGGTCGCCTTCGCCGCCGAGGCCTTCGACGGGTTTGACGAGTAGGACTTCAGTTTGAGCCATGGTCGTTGGGAATAAAGGTTGAGCGTGTGGGTGTCGCGATCCCGCCATTTCGGGATCGACGGTGCCGCGGGAGCGGTACCGCTACGATGGGAGACGAGGGCAATTCAGAACGGTACGTCCTCGTCGAGATTCTCCTGCGAGGCGGGCTTGGGCCCGCCCGAGCGCGGCGGAGGAGAGTTGCGTTCCGGCGAACCGCCGCCGGTCTGGTCGAATTCGCTGCTCGGAGCAGCAGAACCGCCGCCGCCCCGGCTGTCGCCGAGGAATTGAAACTGGTCGAGGACCACCTTCATGCGGCTGCGCTTCTCCTTGGTATTCTTGTCCTCCCACTGGTCGAGCCGGAGCCGGCCTTCGACATACAGCGGGCGGCCCTTGGTGCAGTACTTGGCGATCGTCTCGCCCTGTTTGCCCCAGGCTTCGATGTCCACGTACGTCACTTCCTCGCGCGTTTCGCCCGACTCCATCTTGAACTGGCGGTTGATCGCCAGCGAGAACTGGCAGATCGAGGTGCCCTTGGGCGTCACCCGCAACTCGGGATCGCGGGTGAGGTTGCCCATCAGAAGGACTTTGTTGAGCGAAGGCATGCGAGGGGTGGCGCGGACGCCGTTGAGTTTCTCAGGCGGACTGGATGAACGTGCGGTAAACGCTCTGGTTCAGCCGCAACTTTTCCCGCAAATTCGCGGGTACATCCGCCGGCCCGGAGAAATTCACGTGCACGTACGCACCGCTGGTGAGCTTCTTGTCGGTCACGCGGATGAAGTCCTTCTTGCCGATGCTTTCCACGCCGGTGACTTCACCCTTCACTTCGGCGATGACTTTCTTCACGCCCTCGACGATCTGGTCGATGGTCTCCTCCTTGCCCCGGTTATCGAGGATGAAGGTGGCGCGGTAATTGCGTTGGTTGGATTTCATTTTGGATCTCTGTCTCTGCGATTGAGCTGGTTCATGGCGGGCTCGACGCCGCGGGAAAGCAGCAGATCAAGGCCCTGCACGTAAGGGTCGATTTTTTGGGTGACGAGGGTCTGTTCCGCCGCGGTGAAGCGCCCGAGCACGAAGTCCGCGAGATCGATCTGCGCTGGATGCTTCGGGCCGATGCCGAGCCGAAAGCGGACGAAGCCGGTGCCGACGTGGGCCAGCAGGCTGGCGACGCCGTTGTGCCCGCCCGCGCTCCCCGTCGTGGAGACCTTGAGCAGACCCAGGTCGATCGTGAGATCGTCGTACACCGCCACGATGCCCGGCGGCTCCACCTTGTAGTAGCGCGCCAACGCCTGAACGGACCGCCCGCTCTCGTTCATGTACGTGAGGGGCTTGATCAGCCAGCGGGTGCGTCCGGCGCCGAGATCCCAGCGGGCGACCTCGGCTTCGAAAGGCGGCGCCGGCTTCCAGGCCAGACCGTGTTTCCGCGCCAGGGCGTCGAGCACCACCCAGCCCAGGTTGTGGCGGGTGTGCTCGTAATCGCGCCCGGGATTGCCGAGGCCGGCAACGAGCGAAAGGAACATGACTCAAAGAACAACCGCCCCGCTCCGACGCCGGAGGGCGTGGGAACGGAGCAGCGGAAAAAACGGCCCTTACTTCTTGGCCGGAGCGGCGGGTTTCGCCGCCGCAGCCGCGGGCTTCGCGCCGGCCGCGGGAGCCGCGCCAGCGGCGGGAGCAGCGGCGCCTTCGGCCGCGGGAGCCGCACCGGCGGCGGGGGCAGCGGCACCGGCGGACGGCGTGGCCGCCGCGGCGGTTTCCTGCACCACTTCGGCCACGGGCTCGACGCATGAGACGACGGGCTGACCGGCAGGATCGAGGAACTCCACCCCGGCGGCCGCCTTCAGGCTGCCCACCTTGATGGTCTCGCCCACCTTCAATTCCGTGACGTCCACGTCGATCGCCTCGGGCAGGTCCTTCGGCAGCACGCGCACGCGCAGGACGTGAGACGCCATTTCCAACACGCCGCTCTGGTTCTTCACGCCGAAGGACTCGCCCACGACGCGGACCGGAACACGGATCTCAAACTTCTCGTCTCCCTTCACCTCCTGCAGGTCGACGTGCAGGTACTTGTCGGTGATCGGATCGCGCTGGATCTCCTGGAGGAAGGACAGAGCCTTGTCGCCCTTGTCACCACGCTGGAGCTCGAGCAACACCGCCCTACCACCCACGGACTTCAGCAACCGCGTGAACTCCGGACCATCCACCGAGAGAGACTCGGGCTTCGTGTGCTTTCCATAAAGGATCGCGGGCACACGATTGGCCTTGCGAAGGCGACGGGAGGCGCTGCGACCCGTCTGGGCGCGAGCGGTGACGTTGAGTTTGAACTGTTGGCTCATGGTTTCGTTCCCCCTGTCACTCCGGAAGTGGAGGCAGGCGTAATGGAAAGAGGGTCACGTCTAAAGTCGGGCGAAGTGAAAGCAACCAAATCTTGTGGCGAAAACCAATTCGTCCGCGGAGGCAAAAACGAGCATTGACAAGCGATACGAGCACCCTGTTTTTCCACCCCTCTTTTGCACGGGACCGCCCGCGCGAAAAGCCACTGCCCGGTAGCTCAGTGGCAGAGCAGGTGACTGTTAATCACTTGGTCGCTGGTTCGATCCCAGCCCGGGCAGCCAACGAAGCCCAATAACTTACACGTTATTGGGCTTCTCCTTAAAAAAGATGCTTGGCCACTTCTTGGCCACTTTTGATTTCGAGCATGGGCGCTGGCAACGTCACTTTTCGCGGTAGAGCGGCTACCGCATTCTAGGCACCCAAGCGCCGTTGAGTTCGTACCTCCCCTCTTGAAACTCACCGGCATGAAGCCGAAATCAGCCGTCACCCCCTCCTCTCCTGAGCTGATCAAGAAGTTCAGCAAAGCCCGGACCATAGCCGCCCGACTCGGTCTTTGCCCTCGGACAATTTTTCGGTGGGCGGACGCTGGAAAAATCACCCGTCACAAGATCAACTCTCGTGTCGTTCTGTTCGATGAAGCTGAGGTGTCAGCCCTGATCAATTCTGCGCGGATCAGATTCAACTAAACGCCCAACGTGGTTTATCCCCTCAGGCTCATAACCTGAAGGTCGCTGGTTCAAATCCAGCCCCTGCACCCAATTAGAAACCCTCGGAATCACTTCCGAGGGTTTCTTGTTTAATGGCTTACGCGATTTTAGAAAGAGCGACTGTCCGCGTGCAACCTCAGTCAACACGAGGCAACTTTGGGACACCAAAATCAAACATTGCGCCAAACATTTTTCCGAGCCGAAAAGCAGATTTCTCTCATCGGCCTTCAGGCTCCGCACCTGCAGGTCCGCCTCCTGACCATCAATAAAATAGCCACTCCCGACGGAGTGGCTTAGGCAGCAAAAACTGTCGGGGATTTAGGTGGCCGAAGGGATGTCCGAGGCACCTGGCTCCCGAGGGGAGCCGACCAAACAACCGATCCCGCGTTGCGTAAGTCGCATAATTTCGCCCAGCGGATAACGCCAAGTCCCGTGGAGAATCTCCACGGGATGAAGCAGTCCCTCCTTGGTCATTCTCCAGATGGTCACGCGATTCACGCTCAGGAGTTCCGCCGCGCGCTTCTGTGTGACCAAGGCACGGGCATCGCTGTCGGGCCCACGCGTAACCTCCTCTACCTGCCCGGAAATCAGTCGCTGCACCAGATCCCGCTCCCCGCTCGTTAGGGAGGAATCAGTCGTCACGACCGACTGGAGAATGGCCCGGGACGTCGGGTTCATGGCAATCAAACCCCGATCAGCAGGCTGCGCCGAATGGATTCCCAGAGGTTCGCGCGCGCCAACACCTCGCCCGCGAGCTGTTCGATCATCGCGTCATGAAACCAGTTCGCGCGGTGATGCACGGAGAAGCCGAAGTCGGTCTTCACCTTCCTCCACTCCACCGATGCGATCATGCGCTGATCGTGGTGATCAATTGGGCGAACGCCGCCGCCGTCAAAGACAGGAGCTTGATTCATGAATGCCTCAACCGCTTCAGTCGCCGAGTTAGCTTGATAGCCAGGGAGGAAAAGCCCCGCGCCATGCTCCCGATAGATTTGATACCGTACCACCGACGCTAAACCGTCGGTGCCGGTAATGGACGATGTCGTGTGGTTCGTTCTAATAGATGAGTTGAGTTTCGCTGCATCCATCTCTGCGTCACCCGGCGTCATCCTCAATCGAGCGGCCCTGCCGAAATTGCGGGGCGATTCCTACACCGGATTCGGTAGTGGCCCTGCCCAAGAGGGCGTGCGAGTGGAGGTGGTGACGCCGGACGGATTGGTCGCGCGAGCGGGCCGGATCGAGGACGGGGGTGACGTGCGTGAAAGGATTGCGCTGATTATCTGCTCCCTCGCAATGCGCGAAATGACGCGCGGCTCGGAGTTCGCGGAGCAGGTTTGCCGGCTCTGCACCGAGGGCGACGATTGCGGGGAGGAATGCCGGAAGCACGGCGATCACGCCGACCACTGCAAGAGGTGCGCTGGGGAGTGTCGCGCTTGCGCGAAGGCGTGCCGCGAAACGGCGGGGCGCCACCTCAGCGCGGAAAGGCGAGACCGACCGTCTCCTCGGGCGTTGACTGTCGCTGGAAAGTGGCGCTGGCCCAAGCCAGCTCCGTCTGGCGGTCCCGCGACCGCCAGGAGGGTACTGTCTGCTCGCTACACTGTCCCGGGCTCTGTAAGATGACCTCCACGACTACGTCTCCGGTGGCGATATGCATCACCCTCCTACCGCTTCCCATGCCTTGTGCGTCGTTCCGGTTCGTCGTTCTGCCAGCACGACGTTTCGCCTGAAATTTCTCGCCGCGCTCAACCGCGTTCGTCGCCGGTTTCGCCCCCGCTGGGCGGCAGTCCGAACGGAGCTGACGAGCGCGCATCTCTCGTGACGCCGAGAACGGGGGCGTTCGCCTCCGTATGGAACCATGGACCTGAGCGTCTCCACCTCCTGAACCCGGGATGCTTTACCTCCCGTCAATTGTCGCTACCGTGGCGGACATGTCAGAGTCCGCCCCAGCAGCCGACGTGACCGCGAAGCTCCTCGCGCAACGGCACGTTTTTAAGTCCTTCCTCGCTTCGCGCGTCGGCAACGATGCGGACGCGGAAGACTTGTTGCAGACCGGACTCGTGAAAGCGCTGAGCCGGGCTGACGAAGTAAAGGACGGCGAAAAAGCAGTCGCTTGGTTTTATCAGCTCCTCCGCAACGTCGTGATCGACCATGTGCGAAGCCGCAACGCCGCGGCCAAGCGAGAGGACGCGTGGGCGACCAACGCGATCACTTTGGCGGAGGATGCCGAAGCCGAGCGGCACATCTGCGCCTGCTTCGAGCGAATGCTGCCGGCGTTGAAGCCCGCGCATGCCGAATTGCTGCGGCGTGTCGAGCTTCAGGGCGAACCGGTGGCAAAGGCGGCGGCCGCGCTCGGCATGACGCCGAACAACGCGAGCGTGACGCTGCACCGCGCCCGGGGCGAATTGCGCACCAAGCTGGTGGACTTTTGCGGCGACTGTCAGTGCCTCGACGACTGCGAGTGCGAATAGTCCGGGCGGTTTTGTAAGATGCGGTAGACGGCTCCGTCTCCGGAGCCGCAATGAATCTGTCTCGCTCCGCCAAATCCGAAATGGTCGCCGCCTTCTTCCTCGGCGGCCTGATCGCACTCCTTTTCGCCTCGCCTGCGCGTTCCGCCGAAACGTTCCGCCTCGACCGCATCGCCATCGTGCGCTTCACGCCCACGCCAGATGACCGGCTGCTGTTGCAGCATGGCGTCCTCAACATCTTCGACGATGTCCAGTGGCGCGGCACCCAGAACATCGCGCGGTCTCCCGGCGTCCCCGAATGGGCGCTCAACCGCGTGCTCGTGAACGTGCACGTGGGTCGCATTCCACAATCTGGGCGGTGAGGCCACGGCCAACTTCGAGGTGCGCGCGGGCGGTGTCCATATCCCCATCGGCGACCAGGTTTACATGGCCGTCGGTGTGGCGCCCAACGCCCGCAATTCGACGGGCAGCGTGATCAACATCTCGACGCGAACCCGCCTCGACAGCACGGGCGACGTGGTCATCGCCGGTTTCGTGATCGAGGATCGCCCGCGCACCGTGCTCGTTCGAGCGGTAGGCCCAAGTCTCGCACGCTTCGGCGTCGCTTCACCGCATCCCGATCCCTGGCTCGCGATCAAGCGCGGCAACCAGAGCATCGGCGGCAACGACGATTGGTCGAATCAGCAAAACGTGGAGCTGGTCGAGAAAGCGGCGGCGCGGGTCGGCGCGTTTCCGTTGAACACCGGTTCGTTCGACGCCGCCAAGCTCATGATTTTTCCGCCCGGCGCCTATACGGTGCACGTCAGCACTGACCTCATCAACGCCCGCGACCGAGACGTGCTGATCGAAGTCTACAGCGTTCCCGAGGACGTGTTCGACTGAAGGTCCGGCCTCGCGGTTAACCGCCGCGCCCGTCCAGGGCGCGGCGTTCTATTTCCCCGATTCGAGTTAAATCATCCTCTTGGTGGCGCATTTACGGCACAGGTCTACGTTGTAAGATCGGCGGTTCGGCTCCGTCACCTGAAGTATGAACCACCCGCGCAAACCATCCGGCCACGGCCATCATCACGGTGAGAACGACGTGCACGCCCGTCACGAGGCGCATGAGCACGGTCGGGCGCCCGCCGGCCACGGCGCCCATGGCGCGCACGAGCCAAAAGCGCCGGCCGAGGCGTGCTGCGGCGGTCATAGCCATGGCGAACACGCGAAGGCGAAGCCCGTGGCGACTGAGAAAGGAACCTGCTGCCACGGACACGATGGTCATCATCACCACGGCGACGTGACGCCGTCTGCATCCGCGAAGTATTTCTGCCCGATGTGTCCCGGGGTCAAATCCGACCAGCCGGGCGATTGTCCGAAATGCGGGATGGCGCTCGAACGCAACCCGGCCTGGGTCGGCGCCGACAAGACCGTCTATACCTGCCCGATGCACCCCGAGGTGCAGCAGGATCATCCGGGCGATTGCCCGAAATGCGGCATGCCGCTGGAGCCGGTGAGCGCCGCGGACGACGACGATGAAGCCGAGCTGAGGCAACTCTCGCGCAAGCTCTGGATCGGTGCGGCGCTGGCCCTCCCGGTTTTCCTTTCGGCCATGGCCGGAATGATTCCCGGTTTCCCGCTCAACACCGAAGCGGCGATGCCGTGGCGTCGTTGGCTCGAATTTCTTCTGACGACCCCGGTGATCTTCTGGGCCGGCGACTTCATTTGGCGCCGCGCGTGGAACTCCATTCGCCACCGCAGCGCCAACATGTATTCGCTGCTCGGTCTCGGCATCGGCTCGGCCTATGTCTTCTCCGTTGTCGCATTGCTCGCGCCGAACCTGTTCCCGCACGAGATGCGCCACGGCGGCGCCACGGGATTATACTTCGAAGCTGCGGCCGTAATCACGGTTCTGGCGATCTTCGGGGAGTATCTGCAGGAGCGCGCCCGCAAGCGCACGGGCCAAGCGGTCAAGGCGCTGCTCGGCCTCGCACCAAAGACCGCGCGGCGCGTGCGCGACGAACAGGAAGAAGACGTTTCGCTGGACCAGATTCAGGTTGGCGATCTGTTGCGGGTGCGTCCGGGAGAGAAAGTCCCGCTAGACGGCGTGATCGTTGAAGGGCGGAGCAATGTCGACGAATCGATGCTCACGGGAGAACCGGTCCCGGTCGAAAAGGCCAAGGGAGACCGCGTGATCGGCGCGACCGTGAATCAAACGGGCGGGTTTGTAATGCAGGCCGAGAAGATCGGCGCAGACACACTGCTCTCGCAGATCGTGCACATGGTCGCGCAGGCCCAACGCAGCCGCGCACCGATCCAGGCGCTCGCCGACAAAGTTTCGTCTTACTTCGTGCCGGCGGTGATCGCGATCGCCGTCATTACCGGAATCGCGTGGTTCATCTGGGGACCCGAACCGAGCCTTGCCTATGCGATCACCAACGCGGTCGCGGTTCTGATCATCGCCTGCCCTTGCGCCCTCGGTCTCGCCACGCCCATGTCGATCATGGTCGGCGTCGGCCGCGGCGCGCAGCTCGGCGTGCTGATTCGGGATGCCGCCGCGCTCCAGCGCGCCGAGAAGGTCACGCATCTCGTGACCGACAAGACCGGCACGCTGACCGAAGGCCGGCCGGCGCTGACCGAATTGTTCGCGGCGAAGGCCGTGAGCGACGAGCGCCTGCTCGCCTGGGCCGGCGCACTCGAGAAAGGCAGCGAGCATCCCTTGGCCCATGCCGTCGTGAAAGCGGCGGACGCCCGCAAGCTCGCGCTGCCCAGCGTGGAGCATTTCGATTCCGTCACCGGCGCCGGCGTCTCCGGCCAGATCGAGGGCAAGCGCGTGCGCATCGGCAAGCGCGCGTGGCTCGCGACTGAAGGCGTCAAGATCGCGGCCGAGTTCGACACACAGGCCCAGCGGATGCTGGAAAGCGGGGGCACCGTGATCTGGGTCGCCATCGAAAACGAAATCGCCGGCCTGCTCGCGCTCGCCGATCCAATCAAGGCCACGACGGCGGAAGCCATTCGCCATCTGCACGAACTCGGATTGAAGATCGTGATGCTGACCGGCGATCACCGCACCACCGCGCAAGCCGTGGCGAAGAAGCTGGGCATCGACGACGTGCGCGCCGAACTCGCGCCCCAGGACAAACAGCGGATCATCGAGGAACTGCGCGCCGCGGGCCACGTTGTGGCCATGGCCGGCGACGGCATCAACGACGCGCCGGCGCTGGCCGCCGCGGATGTGGGTATCGCCATGGGCACGGGCACCGACGTCGCCATCGAAAGCGCCGGGATCACGCTCGTGAAGGGCGACCTGCGCGGCATCGTCAACGCGCTAGCGCTCAGCCGGCGCGTGATGAAGAACATTCGGCAGAATCTGTTCTTGGCCTTCGCCTACAATTCCGCCGGCGTGCCGCTGGCGGCCGGCGTGCTCTATCCGGTGTTCGGCTGGCTCCTCAATCCGATGTTCGCCGGAGTGGCGATGGCGCTCAGCAGCGTCTCGGTCATCACGAACGCGCTGCGCCTGCGCGGCGGGCGGCTGTGAGGCGCGCGTGAGTTCTCGGCTCAAGCCGGCGCTGGCGACCGCTCAGGCGGGCTCGCATTGCGAGCCACTTTCACCGCTTCGAGCACCAGCAGCGGAAGGACGCCCAGCGCGAGCAGCATGAGGCACTCGCTGAGCGGCATGCGGGAGGTTTTTAGGAAACGTCCCAGGAGTTCGTTGTGATGGCTCCAAACCTGGAGGCCGAAGGAAATGGCCACGACGAGCGCGAGATTGAGGTTCGTGAAAAGAGAGATGCGCCACACTGGCTTCGTTTCGCTGCGCGCGCCAAATGCCCGCAGGAGTTCGGCAAAGACCAGCACGGCAAACGCGTGCGTCCTGGCCATCTCCACGGTCTCCGTCTTCAGCGCATAAAAGTATACCGCGAACGCGACGCCAGCCGTGAGACCGCCGGTGAGGAACATCAAGCCGAGAAAGCCGCGGTCCGTGATGCGCTCGGAACGCGCGCGTGGACGGCGTTTCATCACGTCGGCATCGATGGGGTCGGTCGCGAGGCAGAGCGCCGGCAGGCCGTCGGTGACGAGATTGATCCAGAGAAGGTGTATGGGGAGCAGTGGCATCGGCAGGCCGAGAATGACGCACACGGTCATGAGCAGCAGTTCCCCCGTGTTTCCCGCCAGCAGGTATTGGAGCGTCTTGCGGATGTTGTCGTAGATTCCGCGCCCCTCCTCCACGGCAGCGACAATGGAGGCGAAATTGTCATCGGTGACGATCATGTCCGAGGCCTGCTTGGTGACTTCGGTCCCCGCTTTCCCCATGGCGATGCCGATGTCCGCCCCTTTGATGGCGGGCGCGTCGTTTACGCCGTCGCCCGTCATCGCGACGACGGCATCGTTGGCCTTCCACGCACGGATGATCCGCAATTTGTGTTCGGCCGTGACGCGCGCATAGACGGCCACGTCCGGCGCCCCCCGCTTCAGTTCGTCCTCGGACATCCTGTCCAGCTCGGCCCCGGTGACGGCAACGTTCCCGCCGGAAGCAATGCCAAGTTCATGCGCGATGGCGGCGGCGGTATGCGGATGATCGCCGGTGATCATCACGACGCGAATGCCGGCCGACCGGCACCGGGCGACCGCTTCCTTGGCCTCCTGCCGCGGCGGATCATACATCCCTGTCAATCCGACGAACACGAGATCGCGCTCGACGCCGTCAACCGTAAGCGATTCCGGCGGTGCGTGGTCGAGATCGCGGAACGCGGAGCCGAGCACGCGCAGGGCCTTCTTCGCCATCGCCGTATTCTGCGCCTCGATCAGCCTGCGATCCTCCTCCGTGAGCGGCCGGATTCCGTCGGGCGTGTAGAGCGCCGTGCAGCGTTGCAGCAACACGTCGGGCGCGCCGTTGACCAACGCCCTGAGCCTTCCGTCCGGCTTCTTGCGAATAACCGCGCTGCGCTTCCGATCGGAGTCGAAGGGGATTTCATGATGCTTCGGATGCTCCCGCTCGATCCGCGCGCGGTCGCCGCCCGCTTTCGCGCCGCCCGCGAGCAGCGCACCTTCGGTCGGATCGCCAACCACCTTCCATTTTCCCTCGTCGTCGACGAGGTGCGCGTTGTTGCAGCCGAGGAGGACGTTGGCGAGTTCGAGCAGCGGCGCAGTGTGGAGCCCGTCGGGCTTTTTTCCGCCAATCCGCACTTCGCCGTCCGGGCCGTAGCCTTCACCGGTAACCTCGTAGTTCTGGCCGCCAACATAGAGCGCGCGCACGGTCATCTCGCCCACCGTCAATGTGCCGGTCTTGTCCGTGCAGATGACCGTCGTAGAGCCGAGCGTTTCCACGGCCGGAAGTTTGCGGACGAGTGCGCGGCGGCGGGCCATGCGCAACACCCCCAGGGCGAGCGCGACGGTGACGACTGCCGGCAGGCCCTCCGGCACGGCCGCCACCGCGAGACTGACCGAGGTCATGAAAAGTTCGAACGGCGGCGTCCCGCGGATCAACCCGAGGGCGAAGAGCAGAGCGACGATGCCCATCGTGGCCCAAACCAGAACCCGCCCGAAGGCATTCAGTTTCTGCTGGAGCGGTGTGCCAGCATCGGCGCCGGCCTGCTCAATCATGCCGGCGATGCGGCCCAGCTCCGTTTGCATGGCGGTCGCCACGACGACGGCTTCGCCCGTTCCCGCCGCCACGCTGGTGCCCATGAAAACCATGTTTTCGCGATCACCGAGCGGCATGTCGGCCTGCTCCAACCGCACAGGGCTCTTCGACACCGCCTCCGACTCGCCGGTCAGCGCCGATTCGATGCATTTGAGCGACGCGGCGGTGAGAAGCCGCGCATCCGCCGCCACCAGGTCGCCCGCTTCGAGCGCGAGTATGTCGCCGGCAACGACGCCCGTCGCGGGGATCAAAGTGACCTGCCCGTCGCGTCGAACCTTCGCCTGCGGCGCGGTCATCTTCTTGAGCGCGGCAATGGATTTTTCCGCGTTGAATTCCTGATAGAAGCCGATGACGGCGTTGAGGAGGACGATGGCGAGAATCGCGATCGCATCTACCACCTCGCCGAGCGCGCCGGAGATCACGCCTGCGACGATGAGAATCCAGATGATCAGGCTTTTGAACTGACCGAGAAAAATCTGCCAGGGACTGATGCGCTTGCCTTCCTTCAGCTCGTTCGGGCCGTTCGCAACAAGACGTTTCGCGGCCTCCGTCACGGAAAGTCCGCTGGGCGCCGCTCCGAGTTTTGCCAGCACGTCTTCGGCGGATTGGCTGTGCCAGACTTCGCCTTCCCGCGGCGCGGTGATCTTGTTGGGTTCAGTCATGTGGAGAATTCTCTGGATTGCCGGCTCTAGAAATAGGCCTTCGCGATGTATTCCTGAACCATCCGCTGCGTGTTGAAGTGCGCCGCGTTGAGCGCGATCGCGTGGCGCATCACCTCGATGAATCGGTCGCGATTATCATAGTAGAGGGGCAGAACGATGTCCCCCAGTTGCCGATAGAGCGACGCTGCATCCTGGGGCGTGCGGTTGGCCGGTGCCACGCCTTCCGCCAGGCCGTCGATGGCCCAACCAGTGACACCCTCAATGCATCCCTCGATCCACCATCCGTCGAGCACGCTGAGGCTCGGCACGCCATTCAATGCGGCTTTCATCCCGCTGGTGCCACTCGCCTCCAACGGCGGCAGAGGCGTGTTGAGCCAGACATCGACGCCCGAGGTGAGCAGCGCGCCGAGCTCCCAGTCGTAGTCGTCCAAATAAACGATCTTCACCTTCGCGCCGGGAGCATCGAGCAGCTGAACAATGCGCTGGATCACCCGCTTGCCCGCATCGTCGCGCGGATGAGCTTTGCCGGCATAGACAATTTGCAGGGGGCCGCCGCGAGCCGCGATACCGGCCAGCTGCGACGGCTCCGTCAAAAGAAGGTCGGCCCTTTTGTAGGTCGCCGCCCGCCGCGCGAAGCCGAGCGTCAACGTGCCCAGATCGAAATTCGCGTTCGCCCGGAGGTTGATTTGGTCGATGGCGCGTTTCTTCGCGAATTGATGTGCCTCCCAAATTTCCGCCAGCGGAATTCTCAGCGCGTTGCGCAAACTGGCATTGTCCGCCCTCCAGCCCGGAATATGACGGTCGAACAATTCGCCGAACGAGAAAGCGGCCCAGGTGCCGAGATGAACGCCGTTGGTGATGTGATCGATCTGATAATGATGCGCGGCGTCGCGCGGTGTGAGCATGCGGCGCGAGACCTCGCCGTGCTTCTTGGCCACGCCGTTCACATAGTGACTCAGATTGAGCGCGAGGTAGGTCATGTTCAGCTCGCCCTCGCAGCAGAACACATCGTGCATTGCGAACAGGTCCGAGCGCCCGAGGACCCGGGCCACGTGATCGAGGGCAAACTTGTCGTGGCCCGCCGGCACGGGGGTATGCGTTGTGAAGACGCACTGCGCCCGCACCGCCTGGACGTCGCCGGCATCGAACGTCGCACGCTGAAACCAGCGCGCACGTTCATCGAGCAATTCCAACCCCAACAGGGCGGCGTGACCTTCGTTCATGTGGAAGCGGCGCACGTCGTGAAAGCCGAGCGCGCGGAGTATCCGCACTCCGCCAATCCCGAGGATGATTTCCTGGCAGAGCCGGTAGTGCGCATCACCGCCGTAAAGATGATCCGTGAGCGCGCGGTCCCAAGCGGAGTTTTCCGCCAGCGCAGCGTCCAGCAGCAGCACGGGCACGGTATGACCGTTGATGCCCTCGACCCGATATTCCCAGGCGTGCAATCGCACGGCGCGGCCCTCAATGCCCACCTCTACGGTAGCGGGCAGTTGCCGGCAAAATCTTCCCACGTCCCAGGCAACGGCTTCTTCGCTCTGCCAGCCGCCCGGATCGAGCCGCTGCCGGAAATAACCCTGACGGTGCAGGAGTGTCACCGCCACCATCGGCACTCCGAGATCGGCCGCCGAGCGAATCGTGTCGCCAGCGAGGACACCCAGACCGCCGCTGTAGGTCGGCATGGCCGGGTTCAGCGCGATTTCCATCGAAAAGTAGGCGATGGAGTCCGCGACCACCAACGGGTGCGCCTGCTGTTTCATGCCATCGCCTTTCGCCGAGGCCGCTTCGACGCGGGCATGGCGTGGACGGAGCCGGGCCGCTCCGCGGTTGCCTTGTTTTCGGCACCCTTCGGTCCAGCGTGGCCGTTGATCTGCACCACCATTCCTTCCAGCACGGCCAGACCAAAGCTGATTTTTTTGAAGAACGACTGGTTGTGCGGGACCAAAGTGAAGCGTGGGTGTCGCGACCACACCGCGCGCAACTTGTCATCGAGCTTGACCGCTTCAGTCAGGGATTCGTTGCGGACCGGGTTGCCGCCCTCAATCGAGACTCCGCCCCGCGCCGCGGTCTCGAAGAAAATGACGGCGTCGTAGCGCGCCAGCTCGGCTTCGAGCGTGGTGCCGACGGCCTTGAAGTATTCAGCGGCGCCGCCGGGCCAGTAGACGGCTCCGTCTATCGTGCCGCGGTCGCACAGCAGGGTGCGGCCGGGAAAGAGCGCTGACTGCACGTCTTCGAGCCGACGTTGCACGTGAAAAATGGCCATCTGCGCCGACCGCGGGGCGTGCGGCTCCATCGAGCGAGGAAAGCCGCCTTGGAACAGGATCGTTGCGGATTCGGGAACAATGACGACGCCTTCGCCGATTTCGCGACGGAACAGATCCGCGGCGGTGGTCTTGCCGCCACCCGGTCCACCCGTGAGGACAATGCGACACCGCTGCGGCGAGGGTTCCGGGGGTGGACGTTTCATGACGTTTTGAGGGATTGGCTGGCGTTCTGCGACTCGTGGTGAAAATAACCTTCACCGCATGGGCTTGCGCAGCCGTGGCGCGGCCGGTGCACCAAAGGTCTCGTCGGTTCCGGGCGGCATTAACCGCAAGGCGGCGTGGAAATCGGAAAATATGGCGTAGCATTCCGGGCAGCACCGCACCGGCGGGCTGATTCCCACGGCGACGATGGTCACCCAATGCCCGTGCGCGACCGGCTCGTCGCACAGCATGCAGAGGATTATCGTGGGCTTCGCGGGTTTCATGGCGGGAGCGCGCGGGACCCGCTCGCAAGCGTCCGACGCTGGGCGCGTTTCCACTTCCATTCTTCCACCGCGCAGAATAGGCACGGCGCGATGTAGATCGTGACGAGCAGGCTCACGACCATCCCGCCCACGCTCGGGATGGCCATCGGTCGCATCACGTCGGAGCCGCGACCCGTTGCCCAAAAAATCGGCATGAGGCCGAAAATGGTCGTCGAGATTGTCATCAAGCTTGGCCGAATCCGCTTCAGGCCCGCCTGCAGGACGGCTTCGCGAACCTCCTCCACCGAGCTGAATTTCGCCCTGTCGAAAGTGTCTTCAAGGTAGGTCGAAATGATCACACCGTCGTCATCGACGACGCCGAAGAGGACGAGGAACCCGACCCAAACGGCGACCGAGAGATTCACACCCCACAGCGCGAGCATGATGAATCCGCCCGAAGCCGACACGAGAATGCCGAAGAAGATCACCGGCGCGATCCACCAGCGTTTGAAGCCGAGATAGAGCATCACGAGCATGATGCCCATGCACAGCGGGACCAGGATACTCATACGCTTCGTGGCGCGAACCTGGTTCTCAAACTGGCCGCTCCATTCCCAGTAGTAGCCGGCGGGCACTTTCAGCCGACCATCGCGCACGGCGCTCTGGAGAAGCGCTTCCGCCTCTTCGACCACGCTCACTTCGTCACGGTCGCGCGTGTTCATCGTCACGTAGCCAACGAGCAGGCCGCGCTCACCTTTGAT
>CALFZM010000078.1 GCA_937952235.1 uncultured Opitutia bacterium
CTCCTACTTCGTCTACGGCCCGCTGGTGTTCTCGCATGCGAACCAGCTCTTTCTCGCCGGACTGAACAACGCCGCGGTCGCGCTCTCCGCCGGCAGGAGTCCGCTCTCGCTGCGACGGGCGGATCGCCCCGCGTTCGACGGCGAGGCGCTGGTGATCGTGACGTCGCCCTTCTTCCCGCACAAACTCGCGGTCGGCTACTCGCAGGTGCAGTCGGGCGTGGTGGAAAAGGTCAACGGGGTCGCGATCAGGAATCTCGAGCACCTGGTGGCCACGCTGCGGGATGCGACCGAGGATTTCATCGTCTTTGAGTTCGCGGGCCGCCGTTACGAGACGCTCGTGTTCCCGCGCAAGGAGATGGTTGCCGCCACCGAGGAGATCCTGACCGACAACGGCGTGCGCGCGCAGGGTTCGCCCGATACGCTGGCGGTATGGAATGCCCGCGCCGGCGGCGGCCGCGCGCAGTAGGCGGAGCGGCACCCCGGCACTTGCCAATCCGGCACGGACGTACAACCTTTGCGCCCTATGCATTTCGACTCCCAGACCACCGGACTTTCGACGCCGCTGCCCCGTTTCGACGACGAGGATGAGGACGAGAAGGAGGAGGCGCCCCGGCGCCACGGTCCGGTGGCGATGCTGATCCAGCGGAAGTTCATCGAGCAGCGGAAAATCTTCCTCTGGGGAGCGGTGACGGACGAGACGGCGAAGGATCTCACCGAGAAGCTGCTTTACCTCGAGGCCGAGACGCCGGGGAAGGACATCACCTTCTACATCAACTCGCCGGGCGGCTCGATCACGGCGGGCATGGCGATCTATGACACGATGAAGCTGATCACGTCGCCGATCACCGTGGTCGTCACCGGCATGGCCGCCTCGATGGGCTCGATCCTGCTCTGCGGTGCATCCAAGGGTCGCCGCCTGCTCTACCCTCATTCGCGCGTGCTGATCCATCAGCCGCTGATCTCGGGGCGGATGATCGGGCCGGCCAGCGACATCAACATTCAGGCGAAGGAAATGGAGAAACTCCGCCAGGAGTTGAACCAGATCCTCGCGAATTCGTCGGGCCAGCCGCTGGAGCAGATCAACAAGGACACGGATCGCGACTTCTACCTCAACGCGAAGGAAGCGATCGCGTATGGCCTGGCGGACAAGATCGTCGAGAAGATCTGAGCCGGAACCGGAACCGCGCAGCGGGGCATTAGAGCGCCCTAGGTAAAATCGTAGCCGCTCAGAGCGGCATCCTAAACGCAAAGACGCGAAGGAAAGCAAAGACTCGCGAAGAAACCGTGGCGAGACTTCGCGTTCCTTTGCGTTTTGGTTTGGGCGACAGAAGTCTTGAATCTGCTCCCAGCTCGCCGACGAGAGCGGCCGCGCGGAACGGTGGATCGGCTTGTCCTCAAGCCGCTGCGGACCGGTCCGTCACACGTCAGCCGCCTGGGGACAGGCGGCTCCACCCAAACTGAATCGTTCCGGCTGGGGCTCCCGGCGGAAAAGGGGAAATCGCGGGCGTTCCACCGGCCGGCAGCGGGGAGGCCGCCTTGTCTCGACTGACGCGGCCGCGGCGCGTCAGCGCGCCAGCCGCCACCCGAGCCAGGTCGCGGCGAGACACAGCAGGACCGAACCGGCCACGTTGAGGGCGGCGGCGAGCGCGTGGCCGCGCTGGAGCTGGTCGAACGTCTGCCAGCTGAACGAGGAGAACGTCGTGAAGCCGCCGCACACTCCGACGACCCAGAAGCCATGCGCGCGCACCTGGCCGGCGGGATCCAGCGTGAATTTCGCCATGAGGCAGCCGATGGCGAGCGAACCGGCGACGTTCACGGCCAGCGTGGCCCAGGGGAAGCGCGCCGCGGGCAGCGCGTGCGCGACCAGCGCCCGCGCGACCGAGCCGAGGGCACCTCCGGCCGCGATCAGCAACAGGGTCGCGGGAGGCAGGGCGGGCATGGGTATCCGGAATGCGGTGACGACGGGCGTCAGTTGGCGCTGCGCGACGCACCCTTCCGCCGGGCCGAGGCGGCGGCGGACTTGCCCCGGGCGTCGCCCGCGGTCGCGGCGTAGTCGCGGATCCCGGCTGCCACCGCGGCCGCGAGGCGCTGGCGGTAATCGGGCGTGGCGATCTTGCGCGCCTCGGCCGTGCTGGTGAGGAAGCCGCACTCGACCAGGATGCCGGGGCAGTTGAGCCCGCGCAGCACGCCCCAGTGGGCGATCTTGCGGCCGCGGTCGAACGTCTTGAGGTCGGAGACGAAACGCCGGTGCACCGCCTGGGCGAGCACCACGCTCCAGTGGTCGTGCCGGTTGACCGGAGCGGCCTCGCGCTCGGTGTCATTGCCGGTGCCGGGGCTCCACGCGTTGGTGGAGCGCTGGTACTGG
Source organism: uncultured Opitutia bacterium (assembly GCA_937952235.1). Lineage (GTDB taxonomy): Bacteria > Verrucomicrobiota > Verrucomicrobiia > Opitutales > Opitutaceae > ER46. Next base: position 2,366 of record CALFZM010000078.1, read on the forward strand.
GGCGCGAAGGTGAAGATTTCCACGCCCGACGTACGGCGGTCGTTGGCAATGGCGTTGAAGTGGAGGCTGACGAAGAGACTTGCCCGATTGGCGTTGGCGAGGGCGCTGCGCTCCTGAAGGTCGAGATAGGTGTCGGTGTCGCGCGTGAGGACCACCTTGAATCCCGCCGCCTCGAGCAGCTTTCGGGCGCGGCGCGCGACGTCGAGGGTGTAGGTTTTCTCGAGCGAACTCGTGCCGTGATCCCGTCCGCCGTGACCCGGGTCGAGGACGATCGTGCGGAGCGGAGGATGGGCCGCGACGCCGTGGCCGGGCCGCAGCAGCGGCGTGAGGCAGCGCTCGAAATCCACCCGGCTCACATAGAGCTGACCGGCGGCATCGACCACCGGATCACCGAGGAACACGCGGAGGCCGTTGACGGTGATGTCACGGGTATCGTTCTCCAGCTCGGCGCGGGCGCCCGGTCCACTCAGGGTGAGTTTGCGACCGCGCGCCACCCAGGTGAGCTTGAGGCGAAGGCGCGCGGCGACTTCGACGGCGCTCACGTACTCGCGTCCGCCGATCCGTCGCGTGGTGGCCGCACCGAGGGCCGGCGGAGGCGGCGGCGCGGGAGAGGCGACGGTCGATCCCGGACGCGACGGAGCGGAACGGCCCGGCTGCTCCGCGCCGCGAACGAGCGCGAGGGGACCGAGCACGAAAACGAAAACCAAAAGCCCCAGGGCGGCCGGCATCATGAGAGATGGAACCCTACGCGGGGCGAAGGGGGAGATTGAAGCAGATTCGACTGACCAAGTGGACGGATGAGACGCCACCGGCCCGACGTCCCTCCGCCGCCCGCATGTCCAAGAGGACGGGCCACACCCGCCACGGGCCGCGGGCGCGGTGCAAAACGCCGTCAGGCCTGAGGCCGCGCGGCATTGGCGCCGGCGTGGTCGCCACCGTCATCGCCCGGCGCGGCGTCGCCACTCTCGTCATGCTCGGCGCGGTTCTCGTCCGGTTCGTGGAACTTGGGCTTGCGCTTGTTCACCGGCAGCGGCGTGAGCATGACGTGAATGTTGCGCCCGATCAGCTTGGGCTCGGCGTCCGGATGGCCCATGCCGGCAAGGTCGGCGACCGCGCGCTTCATCACGCCAAAGCCCAGCTCGGTGTGCGCCATCTCGCGGCCGCGAAACTTGAGCCGCATCTTCACCTTGTTGCCGTGATCGAGAAATTCCTCGGCGTGGCGCAGCTTGGTCTCGTAATCGTGCTGCTCGATGCGCGCGGTGAACTCGATCTCCTTGATCTTGCTCGCGGTCGACTTGGCGTGGGAGTGCTTCTTCTGCTCCTCGTAGACGTACTTGCCGAAATCCATGATCCGGCAAACCGGCGGCGTGGCGTTGGGCGCGACCTCCACGAGGTCGAGCCCGTTTTCCAGAGCGAGGTTGATGGCCTTCGGCGTATCCAGAATCCCGAGCTGCTTGCCTTCCGGAGAAATCACCCGCACCTGCGGGACCTTGATACGATGGTTGCGGCGGATGGCCGCGAACGGGTCGTTGTTACGACGCTGAAAAGAGCCGGGGCGGCCGCCGCCGGCGGAAGGGAACGAATTGGCCATCAATAAGGATTGGACGGGTCTCTGGTCGGGTCCGCTTCTCGCGCGGAAGTTGCGCGGGAGCAAGGGTTATTTGGCGCCCCGCCCTCCGGAAAACTCCGGATCTGCCGCGCGGGAAAATGTGGCGGCAAGTAAGCCCGGCACCGCGATGACGGTTGGGGCGGCGCGTGTCAGACGCTGAAGCTTTCGCCGCAGGAGCAGCTCGCCTTGGCGTTGGGATTGGAGAATTTGAACCCGCCGGCCACCAGGGCGCCGGAGTAGTCGAGGTGCGTGCCTTTGAGGTAGAGGGCGCTCTTGCTGTCGACCAGCACGGGGACACCGGCGGTGCGGACGAGGATGTCACCGCGCCGCGGTTCCGGGGTGAATTTGAGCTTGTAGCTCAGGCCGTTGCACCCGCCGCCGGAGATGGCGATGCGGAGGAATTCTCCCTGCCGCTCCCGCGCCATCAGCGCGGCGACTTTTCGGCCGGCTGCTTCCGTGAGCAGAACCAGGTTCTCGTTGCCCTCGCGCACGCCGTCCGGGAGCGCCCGACCTCGCTCCCCAGAGGCAGAGGTCGGGGAAGCGGGGACGGGCGGGGACACGGCGGCTTGCATCGGGCCATAACAAATCGGCACCGTTCCGCAGCGCAACGTTTTCGCTCGCTTCGTGCGCCCCACGAGCGGCGTCTGCGCCCTTGCGCCCGGCGGGGGATTCGGGCTGAGTCCGGGCGTGAGCCCCCTGCCCCGCCTCCTCGTCCTCCTTGCACTTCTGCTCGCCCCGTCCTCGCGCGGTCACGAGGCCGCCACCGAGATGGCCGCCGCGGCGCGCACGTTTCTCGCCGCGCTGAATGCCGACCAGCAGAAGCTGGCGACCTACCCCCTGACCGATCCCGAGCGCGAGAACTGGAATTTCGTGCCGATCGCCCGCCAGGGGCTGCCGTTCAAGAAGATGTCGACCGAGCAGCAGGCGCTGGGCCTCGCCTTGGTCCGCACGGGCCTGAGTCACGCGGGACTGGCGCGGGCCCAGGCCATCATGCAGCTGGAGCTGGTGCTGAAGCAGCTCGAGAAGGACACCACCGGCCGGCGCGATCCGACGCTTTATTTCGTCACGATCTTCGGCGAGCCCTCGGCTGAAAAGTCCTGGGGCTGGCGCTTCGAAGGCCACCACCTCTCGTTCAACTTCACGGTGGTCGACGGCCGGCACGTGTTCTTCGCCCCCTCGTTCATCGGCTCCAACCCGGCCGAAGTGCGCGCCGGGCCGCGCAAGGGCGAGCGCGTGCTCGCCGACGAGGAGGATCTCGGGCTCGCGTTCGTCAATTCCCTCGACGCCGGTCAGCGCAAGGTCGCGATCTTCGCGGAACAGGCGCTGAAGGAAATCGTCACGACCAACCGCAAGCGCGTCGACCCGCTGTCGCCCGTGGGCATCGCCGCCGCCCAGCTCAATCCAGCGCAGCGCGAGCAGCTGCTCGCCCTGGTCCGGCTCTATCTCGATCGCTGGCGGCCCGAACTGGCCGGCGACATGATGGCGAAGATCACGGCGGCAGGGGTGGAAAAGGTCACGTTTGGCTGGGCCGGCGGCCTCGATCGCACCAAGCAGACCTACTATCGCATCCAGGGGCCGACCTTCCTGATCGAGTTCGACAACTTCCAGGGCAACGGAAATCACATCCACACGACCGTCCGGGAGTTCAAAGGCGACTTCGGCCACGACCTGCTAGCCGCCCATTACGCGCGGGAGCACGGCCGCAAGTAAGTCCCCGGCGAACGAGGACGGGTACACCTCCAAAGAGGTATTGCCCGCACACCGAAAAAAAGTCTCGACCGTCCGGCTAACCTCCGCAGGGTGATGGACGCATCAGGAACGAGCCGGCCTTAACAAGTCGGCTCCGCCAACCGGGCCGGGAGCGGCCACGGTGGATCGGATCCCTCCAGCACGGGGTTCGGATGTGCGAGACTCACCCGAGGCTCGAACCAAGTCGCTCCCGAAGACGAAACCGACCTGATGCCAGGTCGGTTTTTTTGTCTTCAGCCTGAGGCGCGATCAGTCCCCCACGTCCATCAAGCCACATGCACTCCGTCGCCGCCCTTCCTGGTATCCGCGTCCGCGCGGAAAACCCGAACCATCACCTGTGGAACAATCATGGCACCTGGTTCCTCCACTACACGGTGCATCCGACGCCGTTCACCAAAGAGCGGATTCGGCGCTCGCTGGGCACCAAGGACGTCCGGGTCGCCCGCGAACGCCGGGACGCATTCTTCGCCGGGCTGGCGTCCGACGCGGCGAAACCCGCCGGCACGGTGCTCCGCAAGGAATTCGCCGCCTGAGCCGGACGCATGCCGTTGAGGTGGAGCCGCCCGTCCCCAGGCGGCTGACGTGCGACGGACCGGTCCGCAGCGGCTCGAGGACAAGCCGCTCCACCGTTCAGCGCGGTGGTTTACGGCCCGTGGGGGAGGATCGCACACGGGAGCAGGGCGGCGTCCTGCATGCCGTGGATGATCTTCTTGTCGGGCGGGCAAAAGGTCGCCAGCGCGCCCGAGAGGCGCGGTTTGCCCTCCACCAAGAAATAGTAAGGGCACAAGCGCAGCCGGCCGGCCTGAACCTGCACGGACGGCTGGCTCCCTTCGTCCGGAGCGGGCGCGTACACGGGATGCTCGAGCCGGCGGGGTTTGCGGTAAGCCTGGAGCACGTGAAGATTGGCGGGCGCGAGGGCGATCGCCCGGGCGATGCCTTCCTGCCATTCCTCGCGCGAGCAGTCGCTCCCGAGGACCACGCTGCGTGCGCCCCACGCAGTTTCGTGATAGCCGCTGATCTTGATGATCAGCTCCCGCTCCTTCTGTGAAGCCTGGGCCAGTCCGGCCCAGTCGTGCAACGCGCGCCCGCCGGCCTTCGGCCCGTCGAGCACCGCCCCGGGCGGCAGGGGCGCGGGGTCCATCACCCACGAGGCCGGAATCAAGCCCCGCAGCAGCTTGAGCGTACGGCTGCTCAGCGCCTCGGCCCAGTAATCCTGGAGCAGGTGGTGATGGAAAAGGGCCAGGGCCAGCTTTTCCTCCTGAAATGGCCGCATCGGCGGCGCGATCGCGACCTCACCGGCGGCCCACGCCTCGAAGATGAATTTCTGCGTGCGGATGTTCTCGAGGTCGAAGAGCTCGAAGAAGCGATAGATGATGTCGATCTTCTCCGGATTGCCCTCGACGTCGAAGAAGAGCGCGTTCTCGAGCGGAAAGATGTCCTCCGGACGCAGGCAGAAGACCCGTTTGCCCTGGAGTTGCAGCTCGTGGGCGAGCCACTGCATTTCCGGCCGGTAGGTGGCGGCTTCGTCGCTGACCACGAGGGCGACCAGCGGGTTGCGCTCGGCCGGCCGCAGCGCCGCGAGCGCCGCGTGGAAGTTCCGGACCATCGCATCGTCGGCGCCCAGAATCGACGAGGGCGCCGCGTTGCCCCGGCCCGTTTCGGCGGGCGCGGCCAGGCCGCCCGGCGGCTGGCCCGACGCGTAAAGCCGGTTGAGAAACGCCGTCAGCCCGATGCCACCCGGTACCGAATCCAGCTCCGTGAGGACGAAACCCTCGTCGGTCAGCAACAGGTCCGGACGCAGCACCAGGGGAAACGCGCCGCGATTTCGCGCGTCGCGTGCGTGCTCGACGAGGCCCGCCGGTTTCCCCCGATCGAGGTAATCGGCGACCCAGGGCGCGAGCAGCGGCTTGTTCCGCAGCAGGTTCTTCCCCGCCGCGGAACGCAGGTACAGCGCCTCCAGCGCCTGGTGGAACTCGAAGCAGGCGACGCCGATCGCGTCGAGGTGCTCCACCTGGTCCCGGCTCAGCGGCCAGGGCTCCGGCGACAGGCGCCACGTCTTGTCCTCGAACAGCGGCTGCGCGGACAACGCGGAGCGGAGGGCGGCGTGGGAGACGGGCATGGCACGAAGAGGGATGCTCGGGAGCCGGAGAAGTGGGACCGTGAGGGCTGGAATACGGGCGCTGCCGGCGCCAGGCGCCGGCCCGCCCCGGCGCTCCCCTCCTATTCCTCCATCTGGATGTCCTTGTTGCGGTGCCGCGGGCAGCCGGCGCGGAGCCAGGCGTTGACGAAGCGGTCGAGGTCGCCATCGAGCACGCCCTGGGTGTCGCTCGTGCTCACGCCGGTGCGGAGGTCCTTGACCATCTGATACGGCTGGAGGACGTAGCTGCGGATCTGGCT
>CALFZM010000079.1 GCA_937952235.1 uncultured Opitutia bacterium
GCCAAGCGTGAACGGCTTGTCCTGAAAACTTCCCTCGAGTCCCTCGAGCGCGAGCCTGGTGTCGGTGATGACCGCGCCTCCGCGGGCGCTCGCGATGTAATCCTTCGATTGCACCACCCGCTTGAGGTCGAGGTCGACCTTCCCGTTCACCCCCTGCCAGAACGGCTGCGCATCGCGGCCCGGGGGCGTCGCCGCTGGCTGCGGCTGCGACGGTGTCGCGGCGGGCTTACCGGAAGGGCTCGCGGGCGCGAGGCCGGGGGGCGGCTGAAAATCCTCCACGAAAAGCTGGTTGCTCGCGACTTTCCCGGAGAAGACGTAGGCCTTCTTGTCCGCGTGGGGACCGAAGGTGCCGTCGATCGCGAGGTCGGACTTCCGGGCGCCATTCACGAGGGAGATCGGCGCGGTGAGTTTCCCGCTTCCATCCGGCCTAAGCTCCCCCTGCAACGCCACGTCAAGGTCGCCCAGGGGCCGGTTGTCCGCCTTGGCTACCAAGCCCTTGGCGGTGATGGTCGCCGTGGCCGCGGTCGCGTCGCCGTGCTTCGCGTCGAAATCGGCCGTCAGCCGGCCACGCGCGAGAGTCGCGTAGGGAGCGAGCGCCGGTTGCCGCAGCAGCGAAGCCACGTCGGCGTCGAGGCGGCCCTTGGCGGTGACGGCGGGCTTCGCCCCCAGCTTTGCCTCGCCTGCGACCTGCAGGGCGGCGACGGCGGCCTGGCCTTGTCTCAGGTCGAGCTGACGCACCTCGTAGGAGATCGTCTCGCCGCGCTTGGTCGCGCTGAGCTGCGTTTCCAGGTCGAGCGACTGCGCGAGCGCCTGGCCGTCGATCGTCGCGGACACGCCGCGAAGCACGAGGGGCGAGGCGGTCGTGAGCGTCACGTCGTCGGTGCTTCGGGCCGCGATCTCGAACGTCCCGGCTTCGACCTGTCCGGCGAGTTTCGACTGGGCGACGAACGGTTCGGCCCACGCGAGCGGCAGCGGGCCCAGTTGCAGCCGCAGGGCGGTCGCGGCCGGAGTCGGCACCGAGAACGTCGACGCCTTGAGGTCGACGCGCACCGGCTGGCGGAGTTCCACGGCGGCGAGGAGGGCGTCGCCTTCGCGCGTGACCCGGGCGTCCATCCGCGCGAGTTGCAGCACGTCGCCTTCCTGTCGGCCCTCGAGCTGGGCGGTGACGGCGAGCGGGCCGGTCGGCACGGGCAGGAATGGCTTCAAGGCTTGCGCGACCCGGCCCTGAAGCTGCGCGGTGAACGCGACGACGGGATTCGCAGGCTTGGTCGCAAACTGCGTGACCTCGGCGCTGATCTCGCCGCCGAGCCGGTCGCCGTCGGGCAGCGTCACGGCCAGCTCGGAGAGTTTCGCCCCGAGCTTGCTCTCGGTGTAATCGAGACTGGGCTTCACGGTGAGCGAGACGCGTTCGGCCAGGGCCTTCTTCGCCGCGTCCCGTACGGTCACCTCGCGCAGGGTGAGAGGCTCCACGGCCCGGGTGCGAATGCGGCTCCCATCGGATTCCGCCTCGACGGCAAGCACGAGGGACAGTTCGCCGCTTTCAATCGTCAGCGGGCGCACGAACGTCTGCGCCCAAGCGAGCGGCACCGCCGTCAGGGCCACGCGGGCGAGCTCCGCCTGGGGCTGGGAGAGCTGCACGCGCTTTTCCGCGACGGCGAACGCGATCTTCTGCAGGGTGCGCACGTCGACGAACTTGCGGCCGTCGCCCGTCGCAACTTCGAGCGCGAGCTGATCGAGGCGCGCCAGGTCGTCTGCATAGCTGGCGTCGAAGCCGGCGGAAACGTTCACCTGGCCGAGCGTCGCGAGCCCCGGATTCAGCACCTCGAGCTTCGCGGCCTGGGCCCGCAGCGTGCCGCTGGCGGCGACCGCCTCGGTGTCGGGCTTGAGCGTGAACTTGCCTGCGCCGGTGGCGGCGATCTCCGGGAGGCCGAGGCCGGCGAGCACCCGGGCGAGCTGTTCCGACCTGACCGCCAGCTCCCACGTGCCGGCGATTTCTCGCGCGGCGGCGGAAAAGCGGGCGTCCGCCTTCAGCAGCGGCTCGGTTCCGGCCGCGCGCAGCAGACTCACGGCGGCCGCGTAGGTTTCGTCCGCGGATCCGGCGGGTTTCGCGGCCGTGACCGTGATCTGGATACGCTCGTTGGGCAGTTTCGGCCCGAGCGGGGCGGCGATCGTGTCCAGTTCCACCAGGTCGATCCGGCGGTCGGCGGTGAGGCGCAGTCCGGCCGAGCCGGTGACGCGCGCCGCGCGCAGGTCGGCATCGGGCGTGGCATCGGCGAAGTCCAGCGTCCATTCGACCTTGCCCTTCTGACCGGCCTCGATCCCGGCCGCCTTCAGTTCAAACACGACCGTCTGGTTGGCGGGAAGTTGCGCCCGGCCCTGCGCACGCACGCTGCCGACGCGGAGGTCGAGCGGCAGCCGGGCGGCCTGGAGCAGTCCGGCGAACGGAGACTGTTTTTCCGGTTGGGGCGTCGTCGCCGGCCGGGCGGAGGGGGAGCCGGTCCCGGTGGCGGGAAGGGCCGATCGGGAGGGAGAGACGCCCGGCGCCGCATCGCTGCGGGCCGTGCCGCGCAGGTCCACCTCGAGGCCGTCCACCACAAGCGACTCGAGGTTCAACCGGTCCTTGGTCAGGTACTCCCAGGCCGAAAAGCGGGCCGTGGCGGATTTCGCCTGCAGTTTCACCCCGTCCTGGGCCAAGGTCAGGCCGGCGATTTCCGCGCCCGACATTCCTGCCGATACGCGGGTGGCGTCGAACGTCACGCCGGGCTGGCCGGCCATCGCCTTGCGCACCGCCCACGTCTGGAAGGAGGCGTTGAACGCCACCACCAGCGCCGCGGCGACGAGCAATGCGAGGCCACCTACGATCAGGCCGAGTATCTTGAGTCCTTTCATGGGAAAATGGGAAAAACGGTCCGGAGCGCCGCCGCCGGTGAAGACCCTGGCCGCGGTGGCAAGCCCCTCCGCACCGACGTTTCACAGTGCCAAAGGTTCCGCAAACGGCAATCCGGGCGGAAACTACCCCCGCCGGCGCGTGGGGACACGGGTTTCCTGCCAGCGCTCCAGGGCGCCGGTCACCGCCGCCTCGACCGCGGCGCGATGCGCGGCAATGCGCTGGGCCAGCGGCAGTCCCGACGGCGTCTCGAACGTATATCCCAGCGGCGTCAGCTGGGCCTGCAGGTAGATTGATTCCGGCCACGCCTCGCGCACCGCCGGATCGGCACCGGGATGGATGATGCCGGGCTCGGTCACCGCCCAGCCGTCGATCGTGGCCGAGCGTTCGAGCGGGCACCGCGTCGCCGCCGCCGCCACGATGGCACGGGCCAGGCCGGGCGTCGGCTGGGCGGTGATCTCGTAGAGGTAGAACCCGCCGGCCTCCCAGTCCTCGTGGAGGCACAGCGCGAGGTCGAAGCACGGCTGGGCCGCGAGCCAGCGGGTGTGCGCGCGGATCTCCTCCGAAAGAAGGTGGCGGTAATCGCGGTTGAGGTCCAGGCCGGCCCCGTTGCCGCGCGTGCGCGCGAGGAAGCCGGCGGGATTGAGCAGCGGACACACGAACCAGACGGCGCGCTGGTCGAAGATGCCCGCCTCGACCATCTCGAGCAGGGCCAGCGGCGGCGCGGGCTCGTCGCCGTGGATGCCGGCCGACAGATAGATGCGCGGTCGCGGCCCGGGCGTGCGCCCGGTCAGCGCGAGCAGCGGAACCCCTCCGATCCGGCCGAAGGTCGCGACCTTCAGGCCGCTCCGTCGGGCGGAGGTTTCCATCCGTTCCGCGAACGCGGCGGGATCGAGGACGAGGGGCGCGGGTGGTGGCACGAATGCAGTCTTTCCTTTCCGGCCCGATTCTGCGAATCCGTTTCGTTCCGCCCGTTTCCTTATGTCACACGTCCGCGTTCGCTTCGCTCCCAGTCCCACCGGCTTCTTCCACATCGGCAGCGCCCGCACGGCCCTTTTCAACTGGCTGTACGCGCGGCACACGGGGGGCACCTTCATCCTCCGCATCGAGGACACGGACAAGGAGCGGAACAGCGAGGCCTTCCTCAACCTGATCTACGACAGCCTGGGCTGGCTGGGGCTCAACTGGGACGAAGGCCCCCGGGTGGGCACGAGCGGGGGCGGTGACTTCGGGCCCTACCGCCAGAGCGAGCGGAGTGCCATCTACCGGGAGCAGGTCGACCGGCTGCTGGCCGCGGGCCGCGCGTACGAGAAGGACGGGGCCATCTGGTTCAAGCTGCTCGGCGAGCGCTACGAGGTGTTCGACGACCATCGCCAGAAGACCGTCACGAAGGTTCGCGTGCCTCCGGTCGTGATCGAGGACCGGATACGCGGCCGCGTGGAGCGGCTGGAGGACGAGGATTTCGTCATCGTGCGCTCGGATGGCAGCCCGGTGTTCCATCTCGTGAACGTCGTCGACGACATCGCGATGCGGGTCACCCACATCATCCGGGGCGAGGATCACCTTTCCAACACCAGCAAGCACGTGCACCTCTACGAGGGCTTCGGCGTGAAGCCGCCGGAGTTCGCGCACATCCCGCTCATCCTGAAGCAGAGCGGCCCGGGCAAGATGTCCAAGCGGGACCAGGGCGCGCTGATCGAGGAGTATCAGCGGCGCGGTTACCTGCCTGAGGCGCTGGTCAACTTCCTCTGCCTGCTCGGCTGGAACCCGGGCGACGACCGCGAAAAGATGCCGATCGCCGAGATCATCCGGCTCTTCGATCTGCCGGGCGTGAACCAGAGCAACGCGCGGTTCGACGAAAAGAAGCTCGCGCACATGAACATGGCGTACCTGCTCGAGCTGCCCGCTGACCGGTTCGTGGCCGAGGCCCGGGCCGGCTTCGCCCGGCAGGCCGAGACGCCGGCCGCGCGCGCGGCGCTGGCGGCGCCGGTGGAGTATTTCCGGGAGGTCATGCTCCTGAGCCAGCCGAAGATCAGGGGCATCGAGGAGCTGCCGGCCTATACCGCGTATTTTTTCACCGAGGACGTCGCGGTCGATCCCAAGGTCCGCGACAAGGTCATGGGCAAGGGCGACCCGAAAGCGCGCCTGCGCGAGCTGCTCGCGGCGCTGCCGGAGATGAATTTCGCCTCCGACGCCGCGATCGAGGAGGCGTTGAAGGCCCTGGCCACCCGCCACGGCCTGGGCTTCGGGGACTACCAGGCCGTCGCCCGGCTGGCCGTATCCGGGACGAACGCCGGCCCGAGCATCACCGGATTGTTCCGCGTCCTCGGACGCGCGCGGGTCCAGGCCCGCCTCGAGCGGCTCCTGGCCGCCTGACCGCAAGGCAGCAGGAAGGTGGAGCGGCCTGTCCCCAGGCCGCTGCCCGCGCGATCGAGCTCCGCGTTGCACCGCCCTGCCGGCCGCGCTCGCTGCACGGAGAATCGCGTTCTCGCTACAGGCGCGCGGTGATCAGCCGGAGCAACGCGTCGTATTCGTCGACCGCCTGGAACTGCGGGAACTGCCGCACGATGTTCTCCGGCGCGTGGAACAGAAAGCCGTGGTCGGCCTGGCCGAGCATCGACGTGTCGTTGAACGAATCGCCGGCGGCGATGACGCGGTAGTTCAACGCCTGCAGCGCCGCCACGGCGTGCCGCTTCTGGTCTGCCATGCGCAGGGTGTATCCGGAAATCCGATCCTCCGTCACCACGAGCCGGTGGCAGAAAAGCGTCGGCCAGCCCATCTGCCGCACCAGCGGCTGCGCGAACTGCTCGAACGTGTCGGAGAGGATGATCACCTGCGTGCGCTGGCGCAGCGCCGTGAGGAATTCGAGCGCCCCGGGCAGCAGCGGCAGCGAGCCGATGACCTGCTGGATCTTCGACAGCGTGATGCCGTGGCGGTCGAGCAGGTCGATGCGGTAGCGCATCAGCTGGTCGTAGTCCGGCTCGTCCCGCGTCGTCCGGCGGAGTTCGGGGATCTGCGTCCGTTCGGCGACGGCGATCCAGATTTCGGGCGTCAGGACGCCCTCCATGTCGAGGGTGACGATGCTTTGCTTCACGAGGGACAGAGGGCGGGCGAGGCAGGGAGGCGGGCGAGGGGCTTCACGCCTTCGCCCAGGTGTCCTTGAGGGTGATCGTGCGATTGAAGACCGGGCGGCCGGGCGCGCTGTCCTTGGGATCGAGGGCGAAATAGCCCAGGCGTTCGAACTGGAAACGGTCCTCGACGCGCGCGTCCGCGAGCGACGCCTCGAGCCGGGCCGTCACGACCTGGAGCGACGCAGGGTTGAGATGCCGGGTGAAATCATCCGTGGCGCCCGGTTCGGCGACCGTGAAGAGCCGGTCGTAGAGCCGCACCTCGGCGCCGAAGCTCGTGGTGGCGCTGACCCAGTGGATCGTGCCCTTCACCTTGCGGTCGGCGTTGGGCCCGCCGGCCCGCGTCGTCAGGTCGGCGGTGCAGCGGAGCTCGACCACGGCCCCCGCGGCGTCCTTCACGACCTCGTCGCACTTGATGATGCACGCGTACTTGAGCCGCACCTCCCCGCCCGGCTTGAGCCGGAAGTATTTCGGCGGCGGCACCTCGGCGAAATCCTCGGCCTCGATGTAGACCTCACGGGTCAGCGCGACGGGGCGCGTGGTCGGCTGCTCGTCCTGCGGGTTGTTTGTGGCGTCGATGAGGATCGTCTCACCGGCGGGCAGGTTCGTCAGCACGAGCTTGAGCGGCCGCAGCACCGCGAGCCGGCGGGCGGCGGCGCGGTTGAGTTCGTCGCGGATCGCGTGCTCGAACAGGGCGACGTCGGTGACGCTTTCGAACTTCGTGACGCCGACCAGCGTCGCGAGCTTGCGAATGGCGCTGGCGGGGATGCCGCGCCGGCGGGCGCCGGAAAGGGTGGGCAGGCGCGGATCGTCCCAGCCGCTGACGTGGCTCTCGGTCACCAGTTGGAGCAGCCGGCGCTTGCTGAACAGCGTGTAGCTGATGTTGAGCTTCGCGAACTCGTACTGGTGCGGCAGCGCCCGCGGCAGGTCGAGGCTCTGGAGGATCCAGTCGTAGAGCGGCCGGTGCACCTCGAACTCCAGCGTGCACACGCTGTGCGTGATGCCCTCCAGGTAGTCGCTGAGGCAGTGGGCGAAGTCGTACAGCGGATAGATGCACCATTTGTCGCCGGCGTGATGGTGGGCGACGTGGCGGATGCGGTAGAGCAGGGGGTCGCGCAGCCAGATGTTGGGCGACGCCATGTCGATCTTCGCGCGCAGGCTGCGCGCCCCGTTGGGAAACTCGCCCGCGCGCATGCGGGTGAAGAGGTCCAGGTTTTCGGCGACGCTGCGGTGGCGGTACGGGCTGTCGCGTCCGGGCTGGTCGGGCGAGCCCCGGTAGGCATCGGTTTCCTCGGCCGAGAGGTCGCAGACGTAAGCCTTGCCGCGCCGGATCAGCTCGACCGCGTAGCCGTAGATTTGCTCGAAGTAGTCGCTGGCAAAGAACGCCTCCGCGGCCGCCCCGGCCGCGGCCGGGGCCAGGTAATGGTCCTCGCGCCCGTCCAGGGTGACCTTGGCGGGCGTGGCGCCCCTGGGCTTGAGTCCGAGGCAGTGGTCGGCCCAGCCCGCCACGAGCCAGCGGACGTCGGCCGTGATCGACTCCACGTACTCGACGTCTTCCTTGACCGGATTGGTGTCGTCGAAGCGCAGGTTGCACCGACCCTGGTTTTCCCGGGCGATGCCGAAGTTGAGGCAGATCGACTTGGCGTGGCCGATATGGAGGTAACCGTTGGGCTCGGGGGGAAAGCGAGTCACGATCGTCGGGTAGCGCTGCTCGGCGACATCCCGGGCGACGATGTCGCGGATGAAATCGCTGGGTGCGGGTGCCGCCGGGGCGGCGCCGGGATCGTTGGACGCAACGGACATATCCCGCGAACTTGCGAGGCGGCGGGAGGCGAGGCAAACGAACAATTGCCGCCCAAAGGCGTACGCGGCGGACCTTGCGTGCCAGCGGGATTTGCGAAACACCTTGGCCTGGCGCGACAGACGCGATCCCGCCGCCGCGCCGCCTCCGCCATGAGCTTTGCCGCCCTCGACCGCCGTCGCTTCCTTCAAGGTTCTCTGGCCGCCGCTTCGGCCTCGCTGCTGCCCGGTCGTGCCGGCGCCGCGGAGGTCCATCGCGTCACCGCCGGCGCGCTGCAGATCGCGCCGTTTCGGTTCGATGTGACGCCGCCCAAGGGGCACGGCTGCTGCGGTGGCTGGATCAAGCCGGTGTCGGATTACGACGATCCGCTGGACGCCGTCGGCTACGTGCTGCTGGGTGCCGGGAAGCCCATGGTCTTCTGCGCGATCGATTGGACCGGCGTCTTGAACGGCGCCCATCTGCGCTGGCGGACGGTGCTGGCGGAGGCCGCGGGCACGACGCCCGACCGCGTGGCATTGCACAGCGTACATCAGCACAATGCGCCGCTCGTGTGCTTCGACGCCGCCGACCGGATCGGTCGTCAGCCCGACCTGCCGCGGGTCTTCGAACGCGACTTCTTCGACCGCTGCCTCGAATCCTCCCGCACGGCGGTGCAGGCGGCGATCCGGCGGGCGCGGCCCGTGACGCACATCGCGCAGGGCGCGGGCCGCGTGGCGGAGGTGGCGGGCAACCGGCGGCTGATGCGCGACGCCAGCGGAAAGGTGACTGCGATGCGCGGCAGCGCGTGCAAGCTGCCGGAGCTGGTGGCGCTGCCCGAGGGCCTGATCGACCCGATGCTGCAGACGATCGCGTTCTACGATCGCGGCACGAAGGTCGTGGCCTGCCATTATTACGCGACGCATCCGATGAGCTACTACGGCGACGGCCGCGTGAGCAGCGATTTCTGCGGACTGGCCCGGCGGCGCCGCCAGGAGGACGAGCCTGGATGCCTTCACATCTACCTGACCGGATGCGCCGGCAACATCGCCGCGGGAAAGTACAACGACGGCACGCCCGCCGCGCGCGTGCGCCTCACTCGCCGGATCTACGACGGCATCGTGGCGTCAGAGGCCAGCCTGCGTCCCGAGCCGATCGAGCGCGTCGAATGGCGCACCCGTGAGATCCTGCCGGCATTCAATCCGGCCATCACGATCGATGCGCTGGAGGAGCTCATGGAGAAGCGCCGCGACAGCCTCGTCGGGCGCATGCGGCCGGCCTTCAAGCTCGCCTTCATCGCCCGCTGTGCCCGGCAGCAGCCCTTCGTGCTCGGGGCGCTGCATGTGAACGATGTCTCGTCGCTGTATCTGCCCGCGGAGCCCTTCATCGAGTACCAGCTCCGGGCCCATGAACTGGCCCGCCGGCCGGTCGCGGTCGCGGCGTACGGGGACTGCGGGCCGTGGTACATCCCGGTGCGCGAGGAGTATCCGCATCGCGGCTACGAGGTCGACTACTCGTTCGTGGATCCGTCGGCCGACGCCCTGCTGACGCGGGCGATCCGCGAATTGCTGGCGTGAGGAAGGGAGCTGCAGCGGGAGTCTGACGGCAGGATCGTGCATTTACGTAGGCTCCGGGACACCGTCAGGATTGCATTGGAGGATGCCGGGGCTTTGCTGGACGTGTAGTTGGTCCTGTTTCGGTTTTTCGATGTTGAATCCAGCCTTCAACCTTCCTTTGGCGCGCCCGCGCCGCGCGTCATGGCCTCGATCCTCGTAGTCGACGACGACGAGATGGTCCGCGACGCGCTGGCCTCCGCCCTGAAACGAGGAGGTTACACCGTGCTCGAGGCGGCGGACGGACGCGAAGCGGCCGCGCGGTTCAGCCGCGAGGCGGTGGACCTGGTGGTCACCGACATCCTGATGCCGGAACGCGACGGGCTCGAGACGATCCAGGCGCTGAGTCGCGGGGCGGGATCGGTGCCGATCATCGCGATGACGGGATTCTCGAGCCGCTCCTCGCTTTACCTCGAAATGGCCCGGACGTTCGGCGCCGTGCGCGTGCTGGAAAAGCCGTTTGAGCTCTCCGAACTGCTGGCGGTGACGCGAGAGCTTCTCGGCGCAAAGGCGGCGCACGGGAAATAGCCGTCGGCGATCGGGCGGGCCGCGGGCCCCGGGATGAGTCAGGAGCTGGTGCGAATGCCGGGAGTCGAACCCACGGGATTCGGTTGAGGCTTCAGAGGTGGCGGGGTGAAGGTTCGGGCGGCTGCTGGCAGTTTGCTGGCAGTGTTTGGCGGCGAACTAGCGGGAGACGTCGTAGCGGCTGTAGTTGTAGCTGCCTCCACCAACCCATACGTACATCACCGCTCGCTGTAGTGGGGAGAAGCGCAGGCCATCCTCATCGACACATTGCAGAAGCGGAATCGAGACCGTTTCCCCTGGAGCCGGTGCTTTGGTCTTTGCTTTGAACCCTGAGGGCGGCTGCCCGTTGATGTAGACAACCAGTTCGTGCCAATCCGAAGTCTGAACGTTCGTGACCTCGAGGCTCGTGGCGCTGGCGCGGACGAGAATTTCGAGCTGCGGAGCGGGCGCGGTGCTAGACTCCTGATTGCCGAAATAGAACGCCAGCGAGAGAAGCACTGGAGTCGCGAGCAAGAATACGAAGGCAAGGTCCGCGGAGAATTTTTGCGAAGGGGAAGAGTCCATAAAATGCGTATTTCCCGCGAGGATACACGAGCCGGGTCGGGTTGACGATTGAGGGGTGTTTACCCTATGCGTTTCTCGCAACCCCTATGATGACAAAGAGCAATCTTGGTACCCTGATTCGAGCGTGGAAAGAAGAAGAGTTGCGAGCGGCTTTCATGCTTCTCCTCCCCGAGCTTTCAGACGAGTCCCTTTCCCGGTTTGCGCAGGCTTGGTGCCGGCGCCGCCAACTGCTGCCCGCCCCGCCCTGCGTTTTTGTTCCTCCGCGAGAAGTTGATTCACGGGTGAATTAGGAATCACGCCGTACTCGGCGCCGGCGGGTTCCATCGATTCGACCAGGTTGCGCAGCTTGTGCAGGAAGTCTGGCCCGGATTGGTGCTCGGCGAGGTACGCGGCCATCTCCTGTTCGGATGTGAAGAGCGACACCGGCTTCGTGAGATCGACGCCTCGATTGACCGCTTCCAGGGCGGCCTCGAGCAATCGCACCAACGCTCGTGGCTGATTCGTCCCGTGCTGGGCGAGCGCCGCGCCGAGCTCGTCGGCGATGGTGGGATGAACCGCCTCCGCGAGATCCCGCAGTGCGAGGGGATTGGCCCGGACTTTCGGCGGGCCGTGCTTCACCCGGTCGATCACGAGATCGGCGACGAACTTCGACGTGTTGCCGTCGTACTCGCTGGCAACGATCTGTTCGGCGGGTTCGACGTACTCGCCGCTCACCCATCCCGCGAAGTTTTTTCCTGAGGCCATGAGAGGAACCTAAAAGTTTCTAAGAAAAAAGGCTTGCCTGAAATGTCGTAGAGACTTTTAGAGTCCTAATAGTTCTAAATATGACCTGCGGCGAAACACAGAAGGCAGAGGGGATGAATGTTGGGGTCTGGCTGTCGAAGGAAGTCGCGCCCACGTTCCGGCGGCACGTCCCCAAGGGTGAAGCCAGCGCGTACGGGGCCCGTGCGATCGAAGCACAGCTGCGGCGTGACGGCCTGTTAGGCGAGGGCGCGCGGGTGGCCGACGTCCTGAAGACTGTCCCCGCGGAGCTGGTGCCGCTGCTGATCGAGTTCGCCGAGTTGCTGGCGGCGCGGCAGGCGCGAGGCGCGGACGCAGTGAAGGCCATGCTCGTCGCGCTCAAGAACGAAGAGATGGAGGCCGCGGCGGAGCGATGAACGCGGTCTTTCCCAGACTCCGGAGCGCACTGGGCGCCTTTCGCATTCTGCGGCGGCGGGCCGAAGAGCTGCGCGCGCCTGGCCTCGCGGTCTGGACGGACGCCGGTGAGCAGAGTCTCACCGCGGCCAAGACGTACGTGACGCGCACGGCGCATGCGGACGAGGTGGCCGATCTCGAGGCCGCGCGGGAGCTTCGCGAGGGGATCGAGGGGCTGAAGGACGGCAACGTGGATGCCGTCGACCTCGCGCACCTGGAGCGTGCGTCGCGCCTGGTGAAGCGGAGTGCCGATCTCGCGCACGATATCGGGGAGGTGGCGTCATGAGCCGGCTCACGATCGAGGCCGTGCGTGAGCGTGCCTGGCGGCAGGGTTGGGAATTCTTCGCCCAGAAGAGGAGAGGTCGGCGGTACGTGGCCCGGCCGGCGCATTGGGTGATCTTTGCTCGGGAGCAGTCGCCGTGGGTCTTCGACGATCTCGCCGCGGCGAACCGGTTTTTCGATACCGCCGCCGAGCCGGTCGCCTGTCGGGTCGACTACGATGCCATTCGTTGGGCCCGCACGCGCGCGCGGCGCCTTCAGGAGGTGGCCGCGTGAACACGCTCGTCGCCATCGGGGGCGTGCCCGTCACGTCGAAGCTCAAGCGCACGGCGGCTTACGCGGAGCTGCTCTGGCAGCGCTGGCCGCGGGTCGAGGACTGGCCGGGTGTGCTCGATCTCTACGAGGCCGCGGCGTTCCTGCGCGTCGATTACAAGTCGATCTGGCGTGCATGCCTGGTGGCCCGGACCGACGGCAAGGCCCGGCTCTGCCACCAGCGGATCGGCAATCACTACCGGATCGCCCGAGGTGACCTGCAGCGATTCGGACGCGTGGAGGCGCGGGCGGCATGAGCGTGGACGAACAACGTGCGCGCGAGAAGTTCCGCCGTGAGGTAGCCGCGCTAGTTCGGGCCGGCGTCGAACACCACCCGTCCGCCCGATTGCTGCGCGATCCCTTGGGCGAGAATGGAAATCAGCGCGTAGAGATCCTCCGCCACGCGCAGTTCCTCGTGGGTTCGATTTTTGGTCAGCCCGGCCAGTTGCACGGCGATGGTGACTTGTCCACTCGGGATTGCGGCGACGTCGACGTTGATTTGGACCATCTTCTGACAAAAGCGGGGATCCTGAAGAAAGGCCAGCCGTGAGCGGGCTCACTCCATTCCCGCTCTATTCGTTCCGCCGCATGCTGCGGGCGCGCGGCTCGAGCTGCGAAATCCTCGCCGATGAGATCGGTTGCGGCCGCGCGCACACTTCGCAGGTGCTCAATGGCCACCGACCCGGCGGCGACACCTGGGCACGGATCTACGCGGTCGTCACCGCGGAAGAGTGGGCGTTCTTGTCCCAGCTGGAACATTGCGCCACGTGGAACAGGCGGCAGCTCGCCGCGGGCGAGACCGCTATGGTGTGGCAGATGCGGGTGCAGTGTGGCAGCTGCCGCCGCTGGGAAGGCTTTCGGCCGTGCGTGCAGAAGATGGCCCGCAAAGTCACCCATGGGCTTTGCCCCGACTGCTACGCGGTGGAGATGGCGAAACTCGATGCGCTGATCGCCGAAGAGGTGGGCGCCGACGCGAGCCGGTCGCACTTGGTGCGGACGGAAGCGGGGCTGGCGGTTCACCGCAGCCCGACCCGCCCGGCGCTGGCTGATGACCGAGAGCTGCCGCAGTCCTTCGTGGAGGGTGACGCCGCCGCCGCGCCAATTCGCTGCGCTCTTGGTCGCAAAAATCTATCCGCGAGGTAATTGCGATGAAAAAGGCAATCCAACCGACATCCGGCACTCCGGCGCTCGCCCGCCGTTACGTGCCAGCGGCCGACGTCGCCAGGGCGTGCGGCTTGACGGAGTTTGCGCTCGATACCCGATACCGTCCTGACGACTGGGCCAGCCCACGCGACTTCTACTACGACGGGCGCGCGTACCAGTACGCGGTGCTGAGTCTGTGGGGCCTGGCCGACGCGCTCGCGAGCGCCGGCCAGGCGGATGCCGCGACGATGCTCCGCGGCTGGTTGAGCAAGCTGCCGGAGCCGGAGCCGACCGAGCTGCTGCCGGCACACGTCGACCACGTCGACGCCTCGGCGGCGGAACTCGATCGCGTGGCCCAGGGGTTTACGCGCCGGCACGTCAGCGACCGGGAACCGCGCCAGCACTGGACGGAGGGCCGCGATGAATAGCGCAATCGTTTCCGCCCAGCCTCCGGGCGCGCGCGTTGTCGGCAGCGCGATCGTCGCTCAGGCGCCGGCCGCGCTGCCCAGCCGGGCGCTGGGCCTGGGCCCGTTCATCGCCGTGCCGGCGCCGAGCGGGTTGGTCCGCCTGGTCGACGGCGCAGGCCAGGGGCTCGGCGTGTTCGTCAACGAACAACTCGCGCGGCAGACGGCCGCGGCACTCGCCGTATGAGCTGGCTGAAGCTCGTAGGCCTCTTCTGCTTCCTGGTCGCGGCCGCGGTCTACTGCGCGGCCGCGGACCGGGTGGCGCGCCAGCGCCACGCCAAGCATCGCGCTTCGATCGACGTGCCCGCGATCATCCATGCGATTGCCGCGGTCGAGACCGGGCACAACTGGGCGGCGATCGGCAAGCTCGGCGAGCGGGGCCGGTGCCAGTTCATGCGCGCCACGTGGCAGCAGTACACGGACGCGCCGTTCGACGTCTGGGCCTCGAGGAACAGCTCCGTGTCGTGGCACGTGGAGCGCGCGCATCTCGCCCGGATCCTCGACGCATTCGAGCGGAACGGGCACGACTTCGATCCGGCTCTGATCGCGGCCGCATGGCGGTTCGGAGCCACGAACGCATTGCGGTACCGCCGCGCCGATTCCTCCCGCCGGGTTGCCAATCTCTACTGGGAGGCCCTGGGCCTATGACGTGCGGGCTGGCGATCCTTCCCGACGGCCGCGCGTCAGCGGTCCAGGTCCTCGATTGCGGCCGTGAGTCTGTCGTCACGGACATCGGGACCTTTCGGTGGTGCGGCAGCACCGACCTCTGGCGACACGAGCGATACCCGGACGTCCGACTAGATCCAGTACCTTCGCTCTCGGCGGCGGCGCTGGACGAGCTGCGGCGCCTGCGCGACCAGGGCGCGAGCTGTCCGACGCTGGTTTTCTTTCTCGAGCGGCACATCGCCGCTCGAGGCGATGCGGCCGATCCGGAGCTCATCGCCCTTCAACACGAGCTGGCGGAGCTGCTCCCGCCGCCGGCGATCTCCCCGGAGCGGAGCACTCTACCATGATGTCCGTCGAAACAATGAATTTGCCGGCTCCTGCCGGCCCGGATAGCGCGAACCCGGAGCTGATCGCCCACGAGTGGGATCCCAACGGGACCTGCCTCAACCCGGAGCGCGTCGTCGTCGACTTCGGCAAGAAAGGCGGAAACCGCCAGTGCGTGATCGAGCTGGGAGTGTGCGAGGACGGTACCTGGCGGGTCGGTTGGGACCTCACACCGAAGTCTGGTCGGAGCACAGTTCAGGGTTGCAACCGTACCGGTGGCGATTTCGCAACGCGGGTGGCGGCGCTGCGGGTCGGCTTGGCGCGCGCGATGCAACTGTTCGAAGGCGACCGGCCCGGCGTGCAGTGCATTGAGGCGCTGTTCACGCGCACACTTCAGGGCGGCGAGGTTCCACCGGCGTGCGAGCCGAGTGAAGCGCCAGAGGCCCTGCCGGCAGCGCAGCCGCGTCCACTGCCGCGGGGCGAACCGATGGATATCCCGATGGCTGCGATCCAGCGAAACCCAGAGCAACCTCGGAAGGACTTTCCGGCGGTCCAGGAGCAGGAGCTCGCCGATTCGATCGCGTCCGTCGGTCTGCTGCAGCGCATCATCGTGCGGAAGCTGCTGCCGGAGGAGCTCGGCGAACTCCCTGGGATCGACGGGCAGGATCGGTACGAGATTGTGGCGGGAGAGCGGCGCTGGCGGGCGCATGTGCGGCTCGAGCGCTCCACGATCCCGGCGGAGGTTTACAGCGGCCTCAGTCGGCGGGAAGCGGCTGCGGCTGCGCTCGTCGAGAACCTGCAGCGCGAAGGCCTCAATCCGATTGAGGAGGCGGAGGGGTACCGGCACCTGATGTTCAACGAGGGCCTGACGCAGGAGGAATGTGCGAAGCGGGTGGGTGTTTCGCGACCGGTCGTGGCCAATGCACTGCGGGTCCTCGAGCTGCCCGAGAAGGTGGTGCAAATGATCCGTGAGGGCGCGTTGACGCTCGCGCACGGCACCGCGCTCGCGCGCTTCAAAAAGTGGCCGCTCGTGGCCACGGTGATTGCCGAAGCGGCCGTCGACCAGAAGGAGTCCGCATCCGCGCTCGAGGAAGGCCTGCCCTTTGCCGAGGATCTGATCGAGGCCGGCCTCGCCGCCGAAGTGTCGTCGGCGAAGTTCGACTACAAGGTGCCCAGCGAACTGCGAAAGCACAGCTCGGCGTTCGAAAGCGATTACGGTCGCACCTACCTGCTCGACGTCGAGTTCTACAAGGACTTCGCGAAGGAATACGCGCGCAAGAAGCGGGAGGAGCAGGAGAAAGAGGCGGAGCGCCAGGCGAAGAAGAAGAAACCGTCCCAGACGTTGGCGGACCTGAAGAATCAGGTGTACGAAATCAGCAAGCAGCAGGAGCCGATCGTGCTGCGACTCATCCCGGATGATATCACGTCGGAGGTAGCCCGGTCACAGTGGGACAAGACCAAGGTGACGGTGTGCGAGAAACCCGATTTCGCGAAGAAGATCCAGGAGGAGGTGGAGAAGCTGATTCAGGCGGATCGCGCCGCCAGGCTGCCGACGCTGATCGAGCGAGCGCGTACGAAGATCTCGGCACTCAAAAAGGTTGGGCCTCGAGAAATTGGGTTCCTTCTGGTGGCGTCCATTTGTGACGAGCGCGATGGAGGACTGACGCGCGAGGCCGCGAAGAGAATCGGGACCAAGCTACCTGAGAAGCTTTGCGATCTTCACTATTGCCGCATGGACGCGGAGAAGCTCGATCTCGCCGCGAAGGGCGACATCCTGAGCCTCGTCAAAGTCAGGCTTATCTCCTGGCTCGATAGCGTACTACCCGAGGACTACGTAAGGCATTTCATACCGTCGGAACCTTGGGCCGAGATTGTGAGGTGGCTCCTCGAACTCGAGGACTTCGGTCTACTTGAGGAAACGAAGGTCGGGCAAAAGCAGCTCGTCGATACAGTGAAGGCGCAGGAATGGTACCAGCGGGATCTCGCGGCCGCCGAGGGGCGCGAGTACGTGCCCCAGCCGTCCGGACCGGCCAGTGCCGGTAAGGCGGCGAAGAAAGGGGGCCGGAAGTGAAGACCGTGGCGGAACAGTTCCTGCGGCTGCTGCCGACGCTGCAGCACGTGGCTCGCTTCCCGTCGTGCAATCTCTCCGCGATTTGTAAGCGGGACGGCACCGTTCAGGCGGAGGTGGAGGCGGTCATCAAGGATGTCGCTGGCTCGGTCGGGAATTGGGATGAGGAGTACCTGGCTAAGGCGGCCGGCGAGCTCGGCATCGCTTTGCCCGCGTACAAACCGGGCGGCGCGGTTCGGCCGGCTCCCGTCGCGCCGCCGGCCGCGCCCGCCAAGGCGAAACCGATTGCGGCGGAAGCAGAGGCAGGGAAGGAGCGCGCTCAGCCGGTGCAGCTGGCGGGAAAGAAGGTCAAACCGCGCTTTGCCGCGGTCCTGCGCCTGCTCGCGCAGGATCCCAGGCTGACGCCAAAGGCCGCGTGCGCGCAACTGGGCGTGCCGCAAACGTCGTGGTCCTACTTTGTCCGGACCCGCTTCGGATCCACGGAGATCGATCGGGCGAAGCTCGTGGAACAGTTCAGGGAGGAGGCCTCGCGTTCGCCGGCAAACAAGCCGCCGGTGCGAGCAGTCGCTCCCCGCCCGAGCAAGCCCCTGCAGCCGGGACGGATCGAGGTGCGCGAAGTCGCGTCACCGATCCCGACCAATCTCGATCTCCTGGCGCAGATCAACGGCCTGCTGGCCTCGTATCGGATCGAAGTCACGGCCGTCCGCCTAGTGCCCGGGCCTGCCGCCGCATGACCGCACTCGAGGCGTACAATCACCGGGCTCGGCTCGCCGACCTGCTGCGCCGCGAGGGCCGGCATATCACTGAGATCGCGCAGATCCTGCGCGTGCGGCCCGACGAAGCGCGCTCGCTGCTCGGCCGCGCCGCGCGACTCGACCGAGCCATCAAGAAAATTCACCCATGAATCCTCCTACCATAATTCACGCCGGCACGAAGTATGTGTCGGTCGACGCACTTCGCCTCGCCTGCACGAGCGAACACGTACTGGTCAACGTCGCCTGCCTGCTCAAGGTCGCGGTCCATCGGCGCGAGAAGATCGAGACCGCACTCTCGATCATGCTGGCCGGCTTCACCACGCATATCTCCGGCGACATCGCGCCGATCTCATTTTCACCTGAAGAGCAGACGGAGATCTCGGAGCAATTGAAGGCCCCGCTGGGGATCTTCGCTGACGATAGCTGGCCGGGTGCACGGTTGATCGTGGAAATGAAGTCGGTGAAGGAGGGCATGTCCCTCCGGATCAGGCGCGAGGGAAAGACCGACCACCCGGTGCAGTCGCTCTTCATGGGCTCGATCGAAAAAGCGGTGCACGCGGGCTTGCGTGATGCGAGCACTACAGTCCGCCCGCTGGGTGTCGTGGAAAAGCTCGAGATCGAAGGGACGGCGCCGCCCGGCTTGGAGAAGATCGCGTTTCGCCGTGATGAAGCCCCCCCCAGTTCGCGGCCGCCTGAGCCCGGGAGGAATTGAGCGTGCTCTCACCAATCGCAGTCCAGAGCTACACGGATGCCCGGAAGCGGGCGGCCCAAGGCGACCGGATCAAGGGCTCGGGCCGCAAGCTGAACGCGGCCCGACGTCGACCGTCGATCTTGGAGCTGCTCGAGACGACCGGCACGATCGAGTCGCTCGCGCAGATGCGCACGGAGATCCTCGGAGCGGTGGAGTGTGGCGAGATCTCGGCGAGCGAGAAAACCCTGGCGGATTGGCGCGACGCGATCTGGGTGCGCGTGCTCGAGCTCATGGCGCTGCAGCCAGCGAACGCGCCGTATATCTTCAACGTCACGTGCCGGTGGGATAAGCCGCCTGGCCTCGAGGAAGCGCTGCGCGCCCAGGTGCAGCTCGTGACTCAACCCCTGCCGCCGCCATGCCATCGAGCGTGAAAACCTTCACCTTCGCCGTGGAAGAGCTGCGCTCCGGCTCGAGCGTGCGCTTTTCCGTCGACGCTGCGCACCTGGGCGCAGCGGGTGCGGCCGGCCTGAAGGCTTGCGCGCCTGGCTTTGGCGGCAAGGGAGCGCTACGGCTCTTCCGCTTTCAGTTCGCGAACGGCGCGACGGGAGAGCGCTCAACCCTGATAGGCCAGGGTGAATCCTCGACCGAGGCCTGGAGCGATGCACAGAAGCTCACGAGGGAGACGTTCCGCCCGAAGAACGACGGCCGCCAGCGGGCGTCGAACGGGGTGGGGGTGATACTCGAGGGCGGGCGCATCGTGGCGCGGTCGATCGAGAGTTTTGAAGGCGACGAAACTTACGAACAGGAGCGCCGGCGAGTGCGGCTCGAGGAAGAGCGGGCGCGGCTCGCCGCAGGCGGAAAGGCAGCATGAAGACGACGATGACAACACTGCCGCGTAAGATGGCAGAACTACGGAGGTGGGTCGCGCGCATCCGCGGAATCTGCCTCACGACGACCATGAGCGGCCATGAGCGCCGGACGCGCGGCTCTGCAGGCCGGCGCGAGCCGTGTCTCGTGGCTTATGCCGGCGAGGGGCGAGGGTATCGTTCGCAACGGTTTCGCGTGCGCCCTCTGGGCATCCCGGGTGCCGCCGCGCGGGCAATGCGCTGGCGCCGGCGCCATGCGTGCGTCGCCCTCACTTCCCGGACGTGCGATCGCGCGCGGAGAAGGAGGCATGCGTGAGCCGCGTCATGGAAATCTGCTTTGAACAGAGGGGCGCACGTGCGGCCGTGGCGATAATGCGCCGGCTCTTCAATGAGGGATGGGAGACTCTGAATGCGGTTAAATGGGATCCGGAGCACGAGCGCTACCTCACGACGCTTTATCTTCCGCACGCTGGGAAAGGAGGATCCCCGTGACCGAAGAGGGATTCGAGATCCGCGGCGAATGGCTCCACGCGAATGGCGCCCGCTATAATCTTCGCGCGGTGACCTACTATGTGAGCGCCGGTGACAGCGTTCTGATCGCGATCCAAGCGCTGCAGTATCTCCAAACCGTCTCGGTCCCGGATGCGCCTGGCGAGCCGTTCGGCGCCGGCGGGAGCCGGCTCTGCAAGGCGCTCGATGAGTTCTTTGGCTCGAGCACCTAGCTCAGCCACGCGGCTCGAAAACCTATGAACTACCAAAGCAAAGAATCGTGTCAGAACATCGAAGACGTGACCGACGGAGCGGACGGCCAGCCGCGTTGCGCTGTGGCGTCTGGTTCGCCTCCGGGGCTCTACAACCTATACGTCCGCCACACCGATGGGCGCACAAAGAAACTGACGGGCTACGCGATGACACATCACGAGTGCTGCGTGATGAAGAGCAAACTAAGCGAATGGTCGCAGGCCCGCACGCTACTCGTAAAGGAGACCAAATGAAGCTCGATCCCGACCACTACCTCACGCAGCCGATGGACAACCAAGAAGCGGCGCACAATCGCCGCATTGCGGTGACGGACGAGAACGTAGCCGCGTGCGCGCAAGCCATCCGCGATCTCGACCGAGTGACGCCGCGTCCGCTAACCGCCGAAGACCAAGCGCGCGCTGTGCTCACGTTCTTGGCGAACAATGCGAGTCAGCCAACGCCGCCAAGGACATGAGCACAAAGGACGGAGCATCGTCGGCGTTGGCTGTAATCGCGGGTTCGAAAGGCCGGTCTCTGACCTCCGAAAATAGAGCTTGCTATGCGTGCGCGCACGCATACAAATAAAGCCGCCATGAAACAAATCAAAGCTCATATCAAACTCACCGGCGGGAACCTCCTATCCGCGGCGAATGCCTCCCGCATCATCGCCCGTGCAACCTCGCCGACCGACCGCTACGGAAACTCGCTGACGAAAGGGCAATCGCCCATCGAACGCTTGCGCGGCGAGCCGCCATACATGCAGCGCTGGGCGGTGAAGAAAGAGCCGGAAGGCTTCATCTTCCGCGAGGTCACGAACAACAGCGGAACGTGCGGCCATCACCCGACGGTCCGCGCGCTCGTGCAAGCAACGCTCACGCGGACTTTCGGGATCGTCGTGGAGGTGGCCGAATGAAACACCGATGCCCAAAATGCGGACACCGCTTCGACGACAACGCGCAGGCCAAAGCAGCGAAAGCGCGCTGGAAAAAGACCAGCAAGGCGGATCGTTCTTCTGCCGCGTCAGCGGCAGCTAAGGCCCGGTGGAAAACCAAGAAGGCCGCGCCCGGTCCGTCGAACTCCGAGCTGACCGGCGCGAAGCGTCCGGTCTAGCGACCGTTCGGCGTCCTCGAAATGACCTTTACCGCGCTCTCCGTTATTCAGCCATGGCCCTGGGCGATCTTGCGTCCGGATGTCATGGATCCGGCTGCGCGAACGGTGCTGCAGGCTGAGCGGCAGATCAAGGACTGCGAGAATCGCGAGTGGGAGACGCCGGTGCGGGGGTGGGTGTTGTTGCACGCGAGTTCCACGCGGCCGGCTAAGTGGGACTACAAGGCGGCGCAGCTGTTCGCCGCCAAACGCGGCGTCGAGTTGCCGCCCCTGTATATGCGGGAGTCGCTGCCGTACGGAGCGGTGGTCGGCGCAGTCCGGGTGGATGACTGCCGTTGGGGCTATCGCTCGCCCTGGTACACCGGGCCGCGTGCCTTTGTCTTCGGCGTGGCCGTGCCGTTTGCCGCCCCGGTGCCGTGCGCCGGCGCGCCGCGCTTCTTTCAGCTGCCGCAGGACGCGGGCGCGAGCGTCGGCGGAGCCGAGCTCGCGCAGCGACTCGCAGAGGCAATCGCCGGGGCCGGTCTCGCGCGGGCATTTCGTCTGACGACAGAGGACGGGGGGCGACCGGCGGCGCAACGCGTAGACCGGGAGGACTTCCGCCTGCAATGACACTGCTCGAGGCACAGCAGCTCCGCGTGAACTTTCCCGCGCACCCGCATACGACGCTCGGAGCGATCGCGGCGAGAGACGTGACGTACCTCGACTTCCTCGCGAGCCAGACCTGGCTGGACTGGCATATGCGCGAAGCGGTCGACCTGCTGTGTGTCCATCACGGGCGCAAGCCGAAGCGGCCCGCCGCGCCAGGCAACAGCCGCGGCCAGGGGGAGCTCTTCTGATGGCCTACGAGAAGAACGACGATCTTCGCCGGGCGCTCGAGGCGCTGCGCATCCGCGACGTGTGGATGGTGGCATTCACGGATGGGATCCTGACGCGGCCGCCGCCGGATCGGGACGGTTTGGTCGAGTCACCGTTCCGGGAAGACGGCCGGAAGGGGTCGTTTTCGGTCTGTCACGACGGCCGCGGCTACAAGGACTTTGGCGGCTCTGGCATCAAGGGAGGCGTGTGGAAGTTTCACGAACTGTGCTGGCCGGTGCTCGAGAAACAGGAGCGCGCCAAGCGGCTGATCGATCTGGCGGCGCGGCACGGCTACATCACGCCGACACCGGCGCCGATCTCGCGGGCGCCGGTGTCGAGCGAAACGCCGGCCGTGACCGTGGTGCACACGACGGCCGCCGACCCGGCGCTCACCAAAGCAGCGCAGGCCATCGCGAAGCGCGATCGACTGCGAGAGCTCGAGGAACGCGCGTGGGAGGAAAGCGAGCGCGGACTTCGCGCCCCGCCGCCGAAGAAGGTGGAGCCGTGGCCGGAGTGTGTTCGGGACCGCTACCACGAGGGCAATGTGCACATGCGCGAGGAAGAGCGGCGCGGCCGCGAGCTGGCGAAGGATCGCGGCTGGCCGGAAGCGTGGGCGCACGAGCTCGTGCGACGTGAGCTCGTGGCCTACGCGTGGGAGCGCTGGGCCCGGCCAGGCGAACGTTGGGCCGGACGGCAGAAGGCCTTCCGCGTCGACGTGCCCCGCTCCGATGGCGCCGGGGGCGTCGTCCTGGTGCCGGTCGGGTATCACCAGCGATTCTATCAACCGGCTGGGAACGGAAGGCCGGAGAATAAGGGCTGGCTATACGTGCCGAGCATTCCAAAGGCGCGGGCCCGGTCCGAGTTTGAGGAACAGCTCGAGGACTACGGGCGCGGGCTGGGGCTCGAGTGGGGGAGGGACAAGGCGCCGCCGCCGCTGGTGCCGCCGCTGCCGTTTGTCATGGGCGACCTGCGCGCGCCCCGACTGGTGGTGTTGTTGGAAGGACAGTGGGATGCCGTCACCTTCTACGGCGCGTGCGGCTGGTTCCTCGATGACGACCGGTACGATCCGTTGCCGGAGGAGGGCATTTTGATCTGCGGGATACGGGGAGCGCAGGGCATGGAGGCCTTCCTGTCGTATTGGGGGTCGTACCTCGAGCGGTGGAAGCCGAGGGCGTGGGCGATCGCCGACAACGACGCGGCCGGCGGGTCGTGGCGGGATGCGCCTCCGGCGGCACCAGGCATGCCGCGGCCGCCGTCGCTGTCGGACAAGCTCGTGGCGGCCGGCTGCCGGACGCCGCTGATCTCTTGGCTGAAGCGGTCGCCGGCACGGCCGCGGGACAAGGACTTCAACGATTTCTACAAGGCCCACAAACCGACTCCCGACCAGATGCGCAAGTGGATGCGCGCGGTCGGCGTGCTGGACGCGGCCGGACAATGGACATGACCGACGATCATAGCCAGGAAGACGTCAGCGGCCGCCTCGAGCCGGCCGACCATGGAGCGACTCCCGCGCCGGATGCCGCTCCGCCCCCGACCGCGCCTTCGCTGGATGAAGCGGGCGCCGAGCCCGAGAGGGAGGGCGTGGGCGACATCGCGAGCGCGTTCGAGAGCAAGGAGGGCGTCGAAGAATACTTCTACAACGAAGAGCTGAGCCGGTTCATGCGGAAGAACCAGGCGGGGCACTGGATCACGCTCAACGAAGGCGCGTTCCTGCGGTACCTGAAAAAGGAACGCCGTCTGCGCGACAAGCCGGCGCCTGGGAAGCTCACTTCGCCGGCGCACGACGTGTTGTGCGATGTCGAGAATAACCGGCGGGTGGCCTACGCCGGCGTCATCGCCGGCTATAAGTCGGGGCTGCACCAGATCAGCGGTCGCCGTGTCCTGGTGACAGAGGATCCGCAGTACATCACGCCGCAGCCTGGGCAGTGGCCGCTGCTCGAGAAGTACCTGACGGGGCTTTTCTGTGGGGAGGAGCTCGGGGCTGAAGGCGCGCCGCCGATCAAGGTTGACCAGCGGCCGTGGGTCTACGGGTGGCTGCAGCACGTGACGCAGTGCTTTTACGAAGGGCGCACCTCGAGCGGGCTGGCGTTCTGCCTGGCCGGAGATCCCGGGACCGGAAAGAGCTTCTTCGCCCTCCTCGTTCGATGGATTCTCGGGGGCCGGGTGGCGAAGCCGTACAAGTTCATGATGAACGACGATTCGTTCAACCGCGACCTGATCGAGGCCGTCCTGCAGCTGATCGACGACGAGAACCAGGCGGACACGGACTACAAGGCCCGGCAGAAGTTCGCCGGCGAGGTGAAGATGATCGTGGCGAACAACGAATTTCGGGTGCGGGCAATGCACACCGATCCGTTCGCGATCCCGGTTCTTCGCCGCCTCATGGTGCTCTGCAACCTGCAGGGCACGCGGTTGCTGGTACTGCCGCCGCTCGACGGCGACGTCGACGACAAGATGGACCTCTTCAAAGCCTACCCGCCGCCCTTGCCCGCGGGGGACTTGTCGACCTGGCGTGAAGGCCGGCCTACGTTGGATACGCCTGCGGAGCAGGCGTGCTGGCCAATGCCGATGCCGACACGAACAGAGGCGGAAAAGGAGGCGTGGCGCGCGGCCGTGCACGCCGAGCTGCCCGCCTTCCTCTGGTGGTTGTTGAATGAGTATAAAATGCCGACACACGTGTCGGGGGGGCGGTTCGTGGTACGCCATTATCACCATCCGGCGATCGTCGCGGAGCTCACGTCCCATAGTCCGCAGGCGCGGCTGTGGGAATTGCTGGTCAGGAGCCGCGTCGTCTTTTCGGAGTACATCCCGCCGCGCGGACCAGATG
>CALFZM010000080.1 GCA_937952235.1 uncultured Opitutia bacterium
CCGCCGCCGGCCCCGCCACCGTGGCGGAAGGCCAGCGGCTCGCGCAGCTTTTCGCCTGCGTCGCGTGCCACGCCGACGAGCACAACCCGGTCATCGCGAAGTCCGGCCCCGCCTGGAAAGGCCTCTACGGGAGCCGGCGGCCGGTCTTCATCGCGGGCAAGAGCACCGAGGTGAAAGCCGACGAGGCCTACCTGCGGGAATCGATCCTCGATCCCACGGCGAAGGTCGCCGCCGGTTTCGAGAAGGGCGAGTACGCCATGCCGAGCTTCGCCGGCGTCCTCAACGACGCGCAGGTCGACTCGCTGGTGCTGTATATCAAGAGCCTCAAGTAGGCGGTGGCGCCGGCGGAGCGGCACCTTTCGAACGATCGGGCGCCGGCCCCGCCGAACGCCGGCCGCGCCTCGATCGGCTGCGCTCCGTCGCCGTCGCGCGCGGGTGTTTCCCGCATCACGGCTGCACCTCCATCACGCCGTTCATGATCACCCAATGCCCGGGGAAGGTGCACACGTACGGATAATTTCCCGGTTCCGTGGGCGCCTTGAAACGCAGCGTGGTCGTCGCGCCGGCGTTGATGAGCCGGGTGGCCGCCAGCACCTTGTCCGACTTCGGCACATAATCCTTCTTCATTCCGTCCGGGTCCTTGGCCATCTCGTTGCCCGCCGTGCCGACCTCCTCGAGGGCGCCCGGCCGCACGAGGACGAGGTT
The DNA here is from genome assembly GCA_937952235.1 of uncultured Opitutia bacterium. Classification (GTDB taxonomy): domain Bacteria; phylum Verrucomicrobiota; class Verrucomicrobiia; order Opitutales; family Opitutaceae; genus ER46. The sequence continues at coordinate 706 of CALFZM010000080.1, forward strand.
GTGCTGCATGGCGTCGGGATTGCTGAGGATCAGCCGCACCGGCTGGCCGGGCTTCGCCACGAAGCGTTTCACGTCGAACTGCATCCGCTCCGGGATGGTCGCGATCCGCACCGTGAGCAGGTCCGGCTGGCGGTCGAAGGCCGCGTCCGCGGCATTCTGCTTCGGCGCGGCCTTTCGGCGCCGCGCGTTTTCCTCCGCCGCGAGCCGGGCCTGAAAGGAGGCCAGCGCGGGCCGCGCGGCGGCGAACTCGGGCCGCTCCTTCCAGTGCCGGGCCAGCGCCTCGGAATCCAGCGCGGTGCGCAGCGCGTACGTGAGATGGGCGTCCGCCGGCCGCTCGAAGGCGCCGAGGATCGCCTCGAGCGCTTCGACCGTGCCGAGGTGACTGGCCGCGATCGCCGCCTCCATTCGCACGAGCCCGCTCTCGTCGCTGGCCCGTGCCCGCAGGAGGACCAGCGCATCCGGCAGCAGCTCCGTCCCGTAGCGCAACTGCCGGGTCGCCGCCGCCCGTGCCAGCGGCTGGTCGCACGCCAGCAGCTCGCGCCAGAGCCCCACGTCGGCCGCTCCCAGCGAGCGGTTCAGCCAGAGGGCCTCGAGCTGCGACTGGCGGAACCGCGGGCCGGTGGGATCCAGTGCGCGCACCCAGGCGCCGAGCGGGGCCGCGACGGCATCCCGTCCCCGCGCCGTCAGCTCGCGTTTGGCGAGGTCGCGGATCCGGAACTGGGGCGACGCCAGGTGCCCCAGCAGCTCGGCCACCGCGGCGCCCGCGATCCGGGGCGCCGCCGGCAGCACCGCGCCCTTCGGGACGATCCGCCAGATCCGCCCCGAGGTGCGGTCGCGCCGGGAGTCGCGCAGCGAATACTGCATGTGGCCCTTGATCGGGTTGTACCAGTCGCACACGTACAGGTCGCCCCGCGGCCCGAATTTCACGTCGACCGGGATGAAGCTCAGGTTGGTCGAGAAGAGCAGGTCGCCCGCGTACTTTTCCTCGAAGTGGTGCTCCACCTGCCGCCATTCGTGGATCTCGATCCGGTTGGTCGGCTTGTAGCGCGCCTTGATCATCGCGCCTTGCAGCTCGCGGGGCCACACTGGACTGTCGACGAACTCGTGGCCGCACGTGCCGGAATAGGCGGGCAGCCCCACCGGGCTGACATGTTGTGCCGGATACGGCGGATTCGTGGCGTGAAACGCACTCGCGAAGATGGGGTGGCTCGCGACATGGTGCCCCCACTCCGTGAATGTCACGCCCCAGGGATTGGTGTTGGGATAGCTGCCGAACGCCGTGAGCCGCTGCGTCGGCGGATGCCATTGGAACCATGACGAATTGCGCGCCCGCACCGGGCCGTACGGGGTCTCGACCTGCGAGTTGTGGAAAATCGACTCGCGAAACAGCAGGTCGCCGTCGGGCGTGCGGATGAAGTCGTGGATCGAGTGGTGCGAGTCCTCGGTCCCGAAGCCGGTGAGCAGGATTCGCCGCGTGTCCGCCCGGTCGTCGCCATCCGTATCCTGCAGAAACGTCACGTGCGGTTGCTCGGAGACGTACACGCCGCCGTCGGCCAGCTCGAAGCTCAGCGGGATGTGGTTCGTGCCCCGGGTACACGTGCGGATACGTCGTCGAGCAGCTCACCCACAGCCGGCCGCGGGCATCCCAGCGCATCTGCACCGGCTTGGCCACGTCGGGAAACTGCTCCTCGGAGGCGAACAGGCTGACCTCGAAACGCGGATCGACCTTGAAGGCGGCGAGCTCGGCCGCGGGCGGCAGCCATTCGTTCGCACCTTTCGATTCCGATACCGGCGGCATCGGCGGCACGTTCGAGTCGTCGACGGGCACGCCGGCGAAGCTGCGGCCGCGGGCGATCTCCGCGATGCGCCGTTCGCGGTTCGCGATCATGACGTCGAATCCGCGCATCGCGGGCAGGAAATCGAGGTAACCGTAGGTGGCGTTGCGGTCGCCGGTGTAATAGTAGGTGTTGAGCGGTCGGTAACGGCGGAAGAACTGCCGGTTCTTGTCCGCAATGGCGGCCACGAGCTCGGGCGAAACCCGTGGCGCCGGCGCCACGAAGACCGCTTCGTAGAGCTGACGGGCCAGGATTGCATAACCCGCCTCCTCGAGGTGCACGCCGTTGTGCGTGAGATCCCGCGCAGGATCGGCCAGGACCGCCAGCGTCGGGGTGAAGGCGTCCACGAAACCGACCTTCTGCTCCGCCGCCACCGCCGCCATCGCGCGCGTGTACGCCGCGAGCCGGGCGTTGTTCAGGTCGGCGGCCGGCACGCCTCTGACATTCTCGTTCGCGATCGGCGACACGAGCACGAGGCGCGGCGCGGAGCGCCCGTTGTAGGCGCGCGTCTTCACTTCGTTGAGGAAGGAAACCAGCCGGGCCCGAAACTCGGGCAGCTTCTCCAGCCCGCCAAACGATTCGTTGAAGCCGAACCCGGCGAAGATCACGTCGGCCTGCTGCGCCGTGAGATGCTGGTGCAGGTCGCCGAAGTTCTTGGGCCTCGGCATGAGGTCCAGCTCGTCGGCCGACCAGGCGAGGGTGCGCACCGTGAGGTCGAGCTCCGGATGCCCCGCGATCAGCATGGCCTCGAAGTGCGGGTGGTCGGCGGCGCGCTCGAAGAGCGTATTGCCGATGAAGACGATCCGGTCGCCCCGCTGCAGGGCCAGCGGCAGGCGCGTGTTGACCGGGTCGGCCCGCGCCGCCCGCGGCGCCGTCTGCTCGTCGAGCTGGAAGCGCCCGTAGGCTGGATCCGGTGCGGCCGGTTCGTGGACGTGCGGGGCCGCCGGCGCGGCCCCGGCCGCGAGCGATGGAAGGCAGGAAAAAAGCCAGGCCAGGGCCGGAACAGGCAGTCGGGGTGTCATTCCGCGAAGCCACCATGTCCGCCGCCGAAACTCCACCTCGAATGGAGGCGCCCGTCGGCCCGGGGAGCGCGGCCGTCCCGGGCCGCAGGAGGTCCCGTTCGTCAGCCCTTCGCCACCGCCACGCACTCGACCTCATACTTCAGGGTCGGCGGCAGGCAGTTCGTGATGGTCGTGCGCGACGGGAACGGCGCGCTGAAATATTCGCGGTACAGCTCGTTGTACCGCGGCACGTCGGCCGGGTCGCGCACGTAGTTGCGGGTCTGCACCACGTCCTTGAGGTCGCAGCCGGCCGCCTTCAGGACGAGCCGCATGTTCTCGATCGAGCGGCGGAACTCGCCCTCGAAGGTGTCGGGGATGATCTTACCGGTCGCATCGACGGAGGCCTGTCCGGAGACGAGGACCAGGTCGCCGACGCGGACGGCGGGACTGAACGGGAGGTGCGACGCCGGGGTGTCGGCGGCACGCGGATACGTGACGGTGGTGCTCATGAAAATTCGCAGCGGAACGCGGTCGCGGGATCCACCGGCCAGGCGGGACGCCGCAGGCGCCGCCAGGGAAACGCGGCCAAGTTGCTCGAGCACGGGCCGGGCGTGTCGACGTAATGGGAAGCCCGCGCGACGGGATCGTACGCCCGCTTGTGCGCGACCGCGGCCTTCACGCCGATCGCCGCGAACCCGGCCGGCTCGAGCCCCTGGCTGCGCAATTGACCGAGGTCGAACGGCGGCGTCTTCCGGCTGGTGAGCAGCACCGTGATGCCGTCGGTGCGCACGACCGCACAGGGCCCCATGTCGAAGCTCGTGCCGCTCATGGAGGCGAGATGGCTGTGCGGATCCTCCAGGTTGAAGCGACCGTCGCTGCGCGAGATGAACGTGGCGTCGAGCGTCACGGGGCCGGCGTCGCCGCGCCAGCCACGGCCGCCGACGCTCACGCGCACTGCGCTTCCCGGGCCGGTTGCGGCCAGATTCGCCACCGCGGCGGGATCGTTGATGACGACCAGCGCCGGCCGCAGGTCGCGGGTGGCCAGCAGGGCGCGCAACACCCCGGTGCCGTCGCCGGGGGCGCCGCCGCCGATGTTGTCGGCGGGTTCGACCAGGAGCACGGGCCCGGCCGCCGGCGGCTCCGCCGCCAGCCGGGCGACCACGTCGCCGACCGGCGGATACACGATGTGGCCCGCCTCGCGCCGGGCCCACGCCAGCCGCGCGCCCG
>CALFZM010000081.1 GCA_937952235.1 uncultured Opitutia bacterium
GCAGACCTCGCTGCAGCACGCGGGCCTCCCGTGGGAGCTCGGCCTCGCCGAGACCCACCAGACGCTCGTCCTGAACAACCTTCGTTCGCGGATCGCAGTCGAGACCGACGGCCAGCTCAAGACCGGCCGCGATGTCGTCATCGCCGCGCTGCTCGGCGCCGAGGAATTCGGCTTCGCCACCGCGCCGCTCGTCGCCACCGGCTGCATCATGATGCGTGTTTGCCACCTGAATACGTGTCCCGCCGGCGTCGCCACGCAGGACCCGCAGCTGCGCGCGCGGTTCGCCGGCAAGCCGGAGCACGTGGTCAACTTCATGAAGTTCATCGCGGAGGACATCCGCGAGATCATGGCCTCGCTCGGCTTCCGCACGATCGAGGAGATGATCGGCCGCACCGACCGGCTCGAGGCGCGGCGCGCCGTGGAGCACTGGAAGGCGCGGGGCCTCGATTTCTCCAACATCCTCTACCAGCCGGATGTCGGCCCCGAGGTCGGCCGGTTCTGCCAGCTTAAGCAGGACCACGGCATCGACCGCTCGCTCGACGTCACCCAGCTCCTTGAGCTCTGCAAGCCCGCCCTGGAGCGCGGCGAGAAGGTCATCGCCGAGCTGCCGGTGCGCAACGTCAACCGCGTGGTCGGCACGATCACCTCCGGAGAAATCACGAAGAAGTACGGTGCCAAGGGCCTTCCCGAGGACACGATCCGCCTCAAGTTCACCGGCTCGGCCGGGCAGAGCTTCGGGGCCTTCGTCACCCGCGGCATGACGCTCGCGATCGAAGGCGACGCGAACGACTACTTCGGCAAGGGCCTCTCCGGCGGCAAGCTCATCGTCTATCCGTCGCCGAAGGCCACGTTCAAGGCCGAGGAGAACATGATCATCGGCAACGTCGCCTTCTACGGCGCCAGTGCCGGGGAGGCGTACATCCGCGGCATGGCCGGCGAGCGCTTCGCCGTCCGCAACTCGGGCGTCACCGTCGTGGTCGAGGGCATCGGCGACAACGGCTGCGAGTACATGACCGGCGGCAACGTCGTCGTGCTCGGCCGCGCCGGCCGCAACTTCGGCGCCGGCATGTCGGGCGGCATCGGCTACGTGCTCGACGAGGCCGGCGATTTCGCGAAGCGCGTCAACCAGCAGATGGTTTCCATCGAGAAGCTCGAATCCCCGCGCGAGATCGCCGCGGTTCGCGCGATGATCCAGAAGCACCTCGACTACACCAAGAGCGAGCGCGCCCGGGCGATTCTCGCCGATTGGGACGCGTTCGTGCCGAAGTTCGTCAAGGTCATGCCCAAGGACTACAAGCGCATGCTCGCCTGCATCGAGCGCGCCCAGGCCCAGGGCCTCACCGGCGACGAGGCGATCATGTCGGCGTTCGAAGAGAACGCGCGCGACACCAGCCGCGTCGGAGGAAACTAATCACTCGAAGTAGCGAGTAGTCGGTAGCGAGTAGCGAGCATAACCAGACCTTACGCCGCCGCGTCGCCGACTTCCGACTCGCTACTCACTACTCGCTACTCGCTACTTCAACTTTTTCTTCCATGGGTAAACCAACCGGCTTCATCGAGTACCTGCGCGAACTTCCCGTCGACCGCACGCCCACCGAGCGCGTGAAGGACTGGAAGGAGTTTCACCACCACATGGAGGAGAAGAAACTCCGGACGCAGGGCGCGCGCTGCATGGACTGCGGTATCCCGTTTTGCCATACGGGCCGGCTGATCAGCGGCATGGCCAGCGGCTGCCCGATCAACAACCTCATCCCCGAGTGGAACGACCTCGTGTACCGCGGGCTGTGGAAGGAGGCGCTCGACCGCCTGCACAAGACGAACAACTTCCCGGAGTTCACCGGCCGCGTGTGCCCGGCGCCGTGCGAGGGCTCGTGCGTCCTCGGCATCAACGCGCCGCCGGTCACGATCAAGAACATCGAGGCCTCGATCATCGACAAGGGCTGGGACGAGGGCTGGGTGCTGCCCGAGGCGCCGAAGGTGCGCACCGGCAAGAAGGTCGCCGTCGTCGGCTCCGGCCCCGCCGGCCTTTCCGCCGCGGCGCAGCTCAACCGCGCCGGACACACCGTCACGGTGTTCGAGCGCGCCGACCGCCCCGGCGGCCTGCTCATGTACGGCATCCCGAACATGAAGCTCGACAAGCAGGAGGTCGTGCTCCGCCGCATCAAGCTGATGGAACAGGAAGGCATCAAGTTCGTGTGCAACGCCAACGTCGGCGAGAACGTCGAGCCGCAGATCTTCCTCAAGGAATACGACGCCACCGTCATCTGCACCGGTGCCACGCAGCCGCGCGACCTGCCGATCGAGGGCCGCAGCCTGAAGGGCGTGCACTTCGCGATGGAGTTCCTCACCGCGAACACGAAGGCGCTGCTCAACGGCGGCGCGGAACACTGTCCGATCCAGGCGAAGGGCAAGGACGTCGTCGTCATCGGTGGCGGCGACACCGGCACCGACTGCGTCGGCACCTCCGTGCGCCACGGCTGCAAGAGCCTGGTGCAGATCGAAATTCTCCCCAAGCCACCGCTCGAGCGCGCCGCGGACAACCCGTGGCCGGAATGGCCCAAGACCTACAAGATGGATTACGGCCAGGAGGAGGCCGCCGCGAAGTTCGGCGCCGATCCGCGCGTGTACCTCACGACGGTGAAGAAGTTCATCGGCGACGCCGAGGGCAACGTGAAGGAGCTCGTGACGGTCGAGATCAAGTGGGAGAAGAACGACAAGGGTCAGTTCATCCCGAAGGAGATCCCCGGCACGGAGAAAACCCGCCCCGCGCAGCTCGTGCTGCTCGCCATGGGTTTCCTCGGGCCCGAGCAGGCGCTGCTCAAGGAGCTCAATCTCGAGACCGACCCGCGCTCCAACGTGAAGGCCGAACACGAGAAGTACACGACCAGCATCAAGGGTGTCTTCGCCGCCGGCGACTGCCGCCGCGGCCAGAGCCTCGTGGTGTGGGCGATCAACGAGGGGCGGGGAGCCGCGCGCGAGTGCGATCGGTACCTGATGGGATATACCGACCTGCCTTGAACCAGAGCAGGGCAGGTCTGAGACCTGCCCTTTTTGTTGTACCGGCGACGGGCCCGCACGCAGCAGGGTCCCGGATTGGCGCCGCCACCCTTCACCCTCCCGGTCATTTCCGCGTGACCCGATTCCGGTCACTGCATTGTTTCGTGCCATGAAACGCCAGCCCCGCGCCCTCACCCTTGTCGCGCTATTGTTCGCCGCCGTCGTGGCACCCGCCGCCGAAAGTTCCAAGGCAGCACCGAAAAAGGCCAAGGCGCCGAATCCCGTCCTCGCCGCGATCACCGATGTCCCGGGCCTGCCGCGCGTGCTGCTGATCGGGGATTCGATCTCGATGGGTTACACGCTCGAGGTGCGGGCGAAGCTCGCCGGCAAGGCCAACCTCCACCGGCCGCTCGAAAACTGCGGCGACACGGCCCGCGGGGTCGCGTCGCTCGACAAGTGGCTCGGGACCGGAAAGTGGGACGTGATCCATTTCAACTTCGGGCTGCATGACCTGAAGTACCTCGATGCCGCCGGGCAGCTCGCTGCGCCGGACAAGGGCAAGCAGGTCCACAGCCTCGCCGAGTACGAAAGCAACCTGCGGAAGATCGTGGCGCGCCTGAAGCAAACGGGCGCGAAACTGATCTGGGCCGCCACCACGCCCGTGCCCGGCGGCACCACCGGACGCGTCGAGGATGACGCCCTTCGCTACAACGCGGTCGCGGCGCGCGTCATGCGGGAGCAGGGTGTCGCGATCAACGACCTTCACGCCTTCGTCCGACCGCGTCAGGCCCAACTCCAGCGCCCGGCCAACGTTCATTTCTCCACGGCAGGCAGCGCCCAACTCGCCGACGAGGTCGTCGGCAAGATCGCCCCACTGCTCCGGCCGGCGCCTTAGCCGGCGCATGCAGTTGGGGTGGAGCCGCCTGTTCCCAGGCGGCTGACGTGCGACGGACCGGTTCGCAGCGGCTCGAGGACAAGCCGCTCCACCTTTCCGTGCGGCCATTCTCATGGCTGACTTGAAGTCCAACGGCATGAGCTCCTGGCTTGGGAACCGGCGCTGCAAGCCGGCTGGCACCAATCCAGCTTCGCGCCGAGGCGGGGAGACGCGGAGAAACGCCCGTGGCGATCGTCTTGCCGCGCCTCTGCGCGAGACCCTGCCTTCCGGGCGCTCCCGTCAGATCCCCTCCGGTCCGTCCTTCATCGCGCCCGACAGGTAGGTGTCGAACGCCGCGAGATCGAGCAGGCCGTTGCCGCTGAGGCCGATCACGATCACCCGCTTCCTGCCCTCCTCGCGGCACTTCACCGCCTCGTCGACGGCGGCCGCGATCGCGTGTGACGACTCCGGTGCGGGCACGATGCCTTCGCTGCGGGCGAACAACACGGCGGACTGGAAGACCTTCGTTTGTGGATACGCCATCGCCTCGATCAGCCCGAGCCTGAGGCAGTGGCTCACCATCGGCGCCATGCCGTGGTAGCGCAGGCCGCCGGCGTGGATGCTGGGCGGCATGAAATGGTGGCCGAGCGTGTGCATCATCATCAGCGGCGTCGTCTCGGCGGTATCGCCGAAATCGTAGCGCAGCTCCCCGCGCGTGAGCGAAGGGCACGACGACGGTTCGACCGCGACGATGCGCGTGCGCTTTCCGTCCTTGAGCTTCCGTCGCACGAAAGGGAATGCGAGGCCGGCGAAATTGCTGCCGCCGCCGGCGCAGCCGAAGATCACGTCGGGCTCCTCGCCCGCCAGGGCCATCTGCTTGATCGCCTCCTCCCCGATGACCGACTGGTGCAGGCACACGTGGTTCAGCACGCTGCCCAGGGCGTACTTGGTTCCCGGATGCTTCATCGTGTCCTCGATCGCCTCGCTGATCGCGAGCCCGAGGCTGCCATGGCTGTCCGGGGTCTCGGCCAGCACCCTGCGGCCAAACTCCGTCTGGTCGCTCGGGCTCGCGTGCACGGTCGCGCCGTAGGTCTGCATGAGCATCTTCCGGTACGGCTTCTGGTTGAAGCTCACCTTCACCATGTAGACGTTGCACTCGAGGCCGAATACGCTGCACGCGAAGGCGAGCGACGAGCCCCACTGGCCGGCGCCCGTTTCCGTCGCGAGCCGCTTCGTGCCGGCGAGCTTGTTGTAGTACGCCTGCGGGATCGCCGTATTCGGTTTGTGGCTACCGGCGGGGCTGACGCCCTCGTACTTGTAGTAGATGTGGGCGGGCGTCTGCAGCGCCCGCTCCAGCCGGACGGCGCGCAGCAGCGGGGTGGGGCGATAGAGCGCGTACACGTCGCGCACCGCGGCGGGAATCTCGATCCAGCGTTCATTGGTCATTTCCTGGGCGACCAGCGCCTCGGGGAACAGGCCCAGCATCAGGTCCGGCGTGACGGGCTCGCGCGTGCCCGGGTGCAACGGCGGTGGCAGCGGTTCCGGGAAGTCGGCCAGCAGGTTGTACCAGGACGTGGGCATCTCTCCCGCGGGCAGCGGGAACGTGAGCGGAGGGTGCATGGGCAAACGGGGGTTTCGCGGACGACTCCTGAAGTAGTCGGCTGGGCCTATTCCGTCACGGCGCGAATTGCGGGCGGCCCGCGTTAGTGCGCCCGGTACCGCCCGTCATGAGGTTTCCGACTGGGTGGAGCAGCCTTTCCCCAGGCTGCTCGCAGGGCGATCGCCGGCAGAACGAATCTCCCCGCCGTCCGATCCAGCCGCCTGGGGACAGGCTGCTCCACCCGCAGTCCGGTCCACCCGCGGCCGGCCTACGCGCCGACTGCGAGCTGGCCGCAGCCGGCGGCGATGTCGATGCCGCGACGCTGGCGCACGGTGCTCGGCAGGGCGAACTCGTCGGCCAGGACGCGCTGGAAGCGCTTCGCGGCGTCGCCGCGGGCCGGCGCCCCGTCGTATCCCTGCGTCGGATTCAACGGGATCAGGTTAACCTGGGCCGGCAGGCCGCGAAGCAGGGAGCCGACGGCGCGGGCATGGTCCGCGGAGTCGTTCTTCCCCTCGATCAGCGTCCACTCGTAGAAGATGCGGCGCCCGGTTTCCGCGCTGTACGTGCGGCAGGCAGCCATCAGTTCGTCGAGCGGCCATTTGCGCGCCGCCGGGACGAGCGCGGCCCGCTCCTCCTGGGTCGCGGCGTGCAGCGAGACCGCCAGGTGCAGCGGTCGCTTTTCCCGGGCAAGCCGGAGGATGCCGGGCACGACGCCAACGGTGCTGAGCGTGATCCGCTCGGCGGCAAGCGCGAGGCCGGCGGAGTCGCGCAGGATGTCGGTTGCGTGCATGACCGCTTCATAGTTGTGGAGCGGTTCACCCATGCCCATGAGCACGACGTTCCGCAGCCTGGGCTGCGGAACGTCGTGCTCACGGGTGCTGGGTGTTAGGTGATGGGCGATGGGGGCTGACTTCAGGGCGCGGGCGACGTGGACGGCTTGGGCGACGATTTCCCCGGGAGTGAGGTGGCGGGTGTAGCCCATCTGGCCGGTGGCGCAGAAGACGCAGCCCATCGCGCACCCGACCTGGGAGCTCACACAGGCGGTGACGCGGCCGTTGAAACGCATGAGCACCGTCTCGATGCGTTCACGGTCGGGGAGCTCGAGCAGAAACTTTCGCGTGAAGCCGTCGCTCGAGTCGGTGGCGAGCGAGGTGGGCAGCACCCCGAGCGTTGCCTCGGCGGCGAGCCGGGTGAGCACCTTCCCGGGCACGCCGGGCATCGCGTCGGCCGTGAAGGCGTCGGCGTAGTGCAGGTACATCCGGTTCCACACCGTCTCCGCATGCACGCTCGCGAAGTCCCACCGCGCGAACTGCACGCGCAGCGCTTCGCGGCTGAGGTCGTAGAGATTGATCGGAGCCTGGCTCACGAAGCGCGCGGCGGCGGCAGTGCGCCCGCTGATCAGCGCGGCGGCACGGCCAGCGGAACGGCGCGCAGCGAGGCGAGGGCGGCGGCGATCGGGACGATCTGCCGTTGGCGGTCGAGGAAGAAGCTCACGGTCTCGAAGCCGAGCTCGTCGAGCATCTGCAGGGCCTGTTCGTAACGGTCGCCGACGCGCGTCGGGCGGTGGGCGTCGGCACCGAGGACCACCGGAATGCCGCGCTCCCGCATGGCGGTGAGGACGCGCGGGCCCGGGTTCATCTCCGGCAGCGCCTTGTTGAGCCCGCTCGTGTTGAGTTCCATGGCCACGCCGGTGGCGGCGATCCGGTCGAGCGCGCGCAGGATGAACGGCTCGATCCGCGCGTAGTCCCAGTCGGCGGGCGACTCGTTCTTCACCAGGTCGGGGTGGGCGAGCGTGTCGAAGAGCCCGGTCTCCGCCGACTGCGCGAGGTGTTCGAAATACGTCTGCTGGTACGCGAAGTAGTCGCCGGTGAAATAGCGCTCCTTGTAGTGCGTGACCTGCATGTGCACGGACCCCAGCACGTGGTGGAGCGGCACGCGGGCATGGAGCTGCTCGGCCCAGCGTTCGATGCCGGGAAAGAAATCGCTCTCGAGGCCGAGCCGCACGTCGACGCGGCCGGCAAACTCCGCGCGGGCCGCGGCGACCAGGTCGATGTACTCCTCGTATTGCCCGGGCGCCATGCGGTGTTCGATCCCCAGGTTGTCGGGCAGCGGGGCGTGGCAGGTGACGATGATGCCCTTCAGCCCGCGCGCCTCGGCCATCGCGGCGTAGTCGGAGGGCATGCCGGTCGCGTGCTTGCAGAGCGGCGTGTGGGAGTGGGACTCGTAGAGCAAAGGCGACATCTGGATACGATCAAAAGGGAAGGAGAGACCACGAAGCACACGAAATACACGAAAACTCACCGCCGGCGAACCGCTGCAGTCCTTTCGTGGATTTCGTGTGTTTCGTGGTTCACCTCCGACAGGTCAGAAGAACGTGTAGTACTTCCCCTGCGCGAGCCGGTCGATGAGGAGCGCGAGTTCGACGGCGTGGTAGTCGCCCCACATGCAGGCTTCGCCACAGGGCACCTTGCGGCCGGCCGGCACGTGGTCCCAGCCATTGGGCCGGTGGTAGACGCTATGCAGGAGGAGGCCCTGATGCTTCTTGTCCGTGGCGAGATACGGCTCGTCGAAGAGTGTGTTGGCGATCGTCAGGCCCGCCTGGAAGTACTTTGCGCCCGCGGCCTTCTCGCCCTTCGCGGTGAGGTAGGTGCCGAGCCGCAGCAGGCCCTGGGCGGTGATGGCGGCGGCCGAGCTGTCGACCGGCTCGTACGGGTTGAAGGGATCCGCGTCCTTCTTCGTGTAGTCGCCGAGCTTGTGCGAGTTGAGCGCCATGCTGTCCCAGTAGGGCACGCCGTCGCGCGAGGAATACCCGTCGATGTAATAGTCGCTGGTGGCGCGGGCGGTTTCGAGGAAGAGGTCGGTCACGGCGCGACGGCCGCCGACCGCGTCGAGGTCGGCGCCCTTCACCGTGTCGAGAAACTCGAGTTGTTCCGCGTAGCCGCAGATGATCCAGGCGGCGCCGCGGGTCCAGGTGGTGAACGGCGAGTAACCCTGCTGCGAGCTCGGGCAGCGGAACTGGCCGTCATTGCGGTTGAAGACGCTCTCGTGGGCTACGCGCCCGCGGACGTCGTAGCTGTCGCGACCCTGGCCGAAGAACACGTTGAACCGCGCGGTGGTCGCGGCGTGCTCGATGGCGCGGTGCAGGAGGTTGATGGGCTTGTCGCCCTCACCCATCAGCGCGTGGCCGAGCTGGTGCGCGACGACGAGCGAGCGCATGGAGCGGATCGTGTCCGCAAAGAGCGACTGCGGCCCGTTGAACGAATAGATGTAGCCGCTGGGTGCCACGCCCGCGGCACCGGCCACGGGGGACCAGGGTTGCCGGTAGGCGGTCGGGACATGGCGGGCGGCCTGCACGGCTCCGGATGCCTTCAACGCGATCTCCGTGTAATCGATCTCGCCCTGATCTCGCGCGACCCTGCCCTCGAGGATGAGCCGGCGGAGGTTGCCGTACGTGGAGACGTTGTTGAAACCGTGGTCGTGCACGCCGACGTGCGAGACGTGAGACGCCATGTACTTCACGGTCTTCTCGCGGCCGAGCTTCAGCATCGCCTCGTCGCCGGTGGCGTCGAAATGCAGGAACGCCATGCCGAACTGGAAGCCCTGCGTCCATTCCGTCCACCCGCGCGAGGTGTACCGCCCCTTGACCGTGAATACCGGCGTGCCCTTCGACGGATCCCACGCGGCGTCGATGGCGCGGATCTTCTGACCGGCGAGTTCGAAGACGCGGGCGGTTTTCTTGCGCAGCGACTGCGGCGTGAGGCGGGCGTTGATCTTCATGGCGGAAAGGGACGGTCACGTTGCCGGGGGCACGGCGGCGAAACAAGAGTGAACGGACAGTGGGGCCGGTGAAGCAGCCTGCCCTCTGGCTGCGTCCGGGACGCTCGACGCGGCCAGGACCAGCAGCCTGGGGCCAGGCTGCTCCACCTTGAGGCGGCGGCGGGGCGCTTTCGCCTACCCGTGAAAGGTCGTCATCAGTTGCGCGTAGATCCGGGCGCTGGCGAGCAGCTCCTTCAACCGGGCGCGTTCGTCGACACCATGTTCGTTCTCGCCACCGGGACCGTAGCCGAGCGTGGGGATCTTCAGGTGGTGCGAGAAGAAATGCATGTCGTTGAAACCGGTCGACACGTTGAAGTCGGCCCGTTCACCCCGGACCTCGCCTACGCAGGCGGCCATGGCGGCAAAGAACGGATCCTTGGGCGGCGAGAAGCAGGCGAAGTTCTCCGACGTCTTGTGCACCGTCACCCGGCAGTCCGGGATTCGCCGGGCGGCGGCGGTGATGAAGGCGCGCAGCTCGCGTTCGGCAGCGGCGTGGCTCTCGGCGGGGATGACGCGCCGGTCGATCGAGAAACTGGCGAATGCCGGCACCGTGTTGATCTTCGCGCCTTGGCCACAGTGAAACACGCCGCCGAGATTTACCGTCGGCCGCAATGGCGCGCCCGAGGGTGTGCGCCAGACGCGCCGCGCCAGCCGGGCCTTGTAGGGCGCGAAGGCCGCGACGAGCGCGGCCATTTTTTCGAGCGCGTTGCTGCCGGCTTCAGGGCGCGAACCGTGGGCGGCGCGCCCGTGGACGCGGACCTCCAGCCAGAGGGTGCCGTGGTGGCCGCAGCAGACGTGGCGCCCATAGCCGCCTTCCATCACCACGGCGTAATCGGGCGCTATCGGCGCGTGGGCGACGAGCCAGCCCGCGCCGAGGGCGGAATCCGTCTCCTCGTCGGCGGTGAAGGACACCTCGATGTTCATCCGGGGCGCCTGGCCGGAGGCACGCACGGCCTCGAGGGCGAGGAGCAGGCTGGCAATCGAGCCTTTCATGTCCGCGGTGCCGCGACCGTAGATCCACCCGCCGTCGACCTCCCCGCTGAAGGGACTCCCGTGGCGCCACGCGCCCGACACCGGCACCACGTCGTAATGCGCGTTAAAGTGGAGGGTGCGCCGGGCGCCACGGACGCGCCAGCGGCCCAGCACGTTGAAGCGGGGGTGCCGAGGTTGATCCTCCGGCAAGGTCCGGCGCAGCAGTGAGGCCGGAATGCGGTATCGCCGCGTCTGCAGTCCGAGGCGGGACAATTCCTGCGCGAGCCAGCCGGTCTGCTCGTCGTAGCGGTCGCCCGGCGGATTAATCGTCGGGATCCGCACCATCCGCTGCAGGCGGTGCACGAGGACGTCGGCATGTCGGTCGATGAAGTCGGCGGGCGTCACGGCGCCAAACCTGCCGGCAGTCTTCGCCCGGCACGACGGAAAAAACCTCCCGGGACGGGGCCTGGGAGGTGCGACCACGACCGGGCGACTCCCGCGGCAAGACCGCTCCGGAAGGGGGATGGCCCGCGTCCTAGCAGGCGGCGGACCGGGGCGCGTGGAACTTTTCCCGATTTTTCGACACGGGTCCGTGTTGTGCGGCGGGGCTTCGCCGCCTTCTTCTTTCCGGTTTTCGATGACGTCACTCACGCTCTTTCCCTTGGCGGATTATTGGTGGTTCTATGCCGCCTTCACCGTGGCGGTGATGGGCATGCTGGCGCTCGACCTCGGGGTGTTTCACCGGAATGCCCACGCCGTCAGCCTCAAGGAGGCGGGAGGCTGGACCATCACATGGTGCGTGCTCGCGCTCACGTTCTGCTTCGCGTTCTGGCAGTACGCGCAGTGGAAATTCCCCCAGGACCCGCGTTTGCTGGCCGCCGGTGTCACCGCCGAGGGCGCCGCGGCGCTGGCGCGGCAGAGTGCGCTGGAATTCCTGACCGGCTACGTGATCGAGCTGTCGCTCTCGGTGGACAACATTTTCGTCTTCGTCGTGGTCTTCAATTTTTTCGGTATCCCGCGCGAGTACCAGCATCGGGTGCTTTTCTTCGGCATCCTGGGCGCGCTGGTGTTCCGGGTGATCTTCATCTCGCTCGGCGCCGTGCTGATGAAATTCCACTGGGTGATCTGGGTGTTCGGCGGCTTCCTGATCCTCACCGGCCTCAAGATTCTCTTCGCGCCCGAGAAACCGCTCGATCCCGAGAAGAACCCGCTCCTGCGCATGCTGCGGCGGTTCATCCCCATCACGCCCACCTTTCACGGCCAGAAATTCGTCGTGATGCAGAATGGCGTCCGGTACGGGACGCCGCTGCTGGTCGCACTCGCGGCAATCGAGTTCAGCGACATCATCTTCGCGGTGGACTCGGTGCCGGCGATCTTCGCCATCACGCGCGAGCCGTTGATCGTCTTCACCTCAAATATTTTCGCGATCCTCGGGCTGCGCTCGATGTTCTTCCTGCTCTCGGGGGTGATGCACAAGTTCCACTTCCTGAAATACGGGCTCGGCGTGGTGCTGATCTTCGTGGGCCTCAAGATGGCCTGGCTCAACGAAGCCTTCGGCGGAAAGTTCCCCATCAGCTGGTCGCTGGGCATCATCGCGGGCGTGCTGGGTACCTCGGTGGTGGTCTCGCTGCTCTTCCCGAAACCGCTCGATCCGCTCGCCGAGAAGGCAGGCTAGGAGCGGATTTCCCTATCGTGCAGCCGCTTTCTCGGAGGGCGCTGCGCCGTCAGCGCCGCGGCTGCGCCGGGCACAGCGCTCCGGATACACCCATGCCCTCCTGAAAGCGCCGGTCGCGCGTCACTTCAGCCACGCCCACAGGAATTCCACCGCCTCGACGCCGAAGATGCCGAGCGCCGCGAAGAACGCGCCGCTGAGCAGCGTCATGACGTACCCGGCAAGGATGAAGGCGCCGTCGCGCTCCAGCAGCCCCGCGGCGGTGAGCAGGATGCCCCAGGCGGGCAGGGTGTTGCTGAACGGCACCGGCAGCGGCAGCAGCAGGAGCAGGGCGCACACGACGATCGGCACCGCGTGAAGCCGTTCGCGCCAGGGCGTGCCCGTGACCCAGAGCAGGCGCGGGCGGAGCATGCGTTCGAAGGCGAGGATGATCTTCCGCGTGATGGCAAAGACCTTGGCGAAGACTTTCGGCGGGAGCCGCGTGTCGAGGAGCTTTGCCGGCAGCCAGGGTTTCTCCCCCCAGGCCAGCCGCGCGCCGATCAGGGCGATGGTGAGACCGAAGGGCGTGGACAGCCCCGGCAGCGGCACCGGCGTCGTGAACGGGAGGGCCAGCAGGAGCAGGAGCAGCAGGTAGCCCCGCCCATGCAGCACGCCGATCACCTCGCGCAGCGTGACCGTCTCCACCGCGAACTCGCGCAGGATCAGCGCGAACTCCTCCGACAGCTTGCGGGGCTGCCGCAGGTCCGCCGCCGCGATCACGCTGGCGCCCGCGGGAGAGGGACGGGGGGCTTCAGGTGCCGCGGCGGTGTCCATACAGTTCGATATGCAGCCGGTGCGCGTACCGGTAGCCACGCGCCTTGCACAGCTCGCCCAGCCAGCCCGCACGGTCGCGCATCCGCTCGAGCGAGGTCGCCTCGGGCATGAGCAGCACCTTGTGGCGCGGCACGTCGCGCTGGAGCGCGGCCAGCATGTGCTCGAGCTCGTCGACGTCCTCGGGCCGGGACACGACGAACTTGAACTGGTACGCGTAGCGGTCGATCCACGCGCGCACCACGTCCGGCTGCCATCGGGTGGCCTCGTGCTTCCGCCGCCACGCGCCATGCGCCACGGGATCCGGCGCCGAGTTGAGCAGCTTGGGCGAAAGCGAGGCGAGGTCGCAGCCGATGCCGTCGGGCGCCACCGTCGCCGCCGTCTCGATCGTGAGATGGCGGCCCGTGGCCCGCAGGGCCGCGGCGAGCGCGTGGACCTCCTTCGCGATCATCGGCTCGCCGCCGGTGAGCACGACGTGCCGTGCCGCCGGAAAACGCTCCACCGCGGACACCACCTGGGCCACGGTGCGGATCTCGCCCTCGGGCTGCCACGACGCGTACGGCGTGTCGCACCATGCGCAGCGCAGGTTGCAGCCGCTCGTGCGGACGAAAACCGACGGGACGCCGGTGAGTTCGCCTTCGCCCTGGAGCGAATGGAAGAGTTCCGCGATCAGCATGACACGTCCGACGGCCGTGCGGGCAGCGCGGGCGTCGCGTCGTACTCCGTCGGATCGGCCAGGCCCGCACGCGCGAACGCCTCGCGGCGCTCCACGCAGGTGCCGCACTCGCCGCAGTGCCGCTCGCCGCCGCGATAGCACGACCAGGTGCGGCCAAAATCGACGCCCAGTCGCGCGCCCTCGGCCGCGATCCGCGCCTTGTCGAGCGCGATGAACGGCCGCAGCAGCTCCACGCCCGCATAGGTACCCAGCCGCATGGCGTCAGCCATCGCCCGCATGAAAGGTTCGCGGCAATCGGGATAGATCGCATGGTCGCCGCCGTGTGCCGCGATCACGAGCCCGCCCGCGCCGATGCTTTCGGCGAAGCCGCAGGCGATCGACAGCATGATCGCGTTGCGAAACGGCACCACGGTCTGCTTCATGTTTTCCGCCTCGTAATGACCCGAGGGAATCTCGCCGCCGCCCTTCAGCAGGTGCGACGCGAAGAGCCGCTCGATGAAGTCCAGCCGGATCGTCTCGTGCCGCGCTCCGAACCGCGCCGCGTGCTCCGCCGCGAACGGCAGTTCGCGATGATTGTGCTTCGCCCCATAGTCGAAACTCACGACGCCCGCGAGGTCATGCTCCCGCGCCGCCCAATGAAGGGCGGTCACCGAATCCATCCCACCGGAGCATAACACGAGCACCTGCATTGCCTGAGTGCCGCAAAGAGGCGCAGAAAGGGCAAAAAGGAAAACACCCGACGCCCGCCACCCGGCGGAAGGCCGGGGTTGGCATTCGGGCCGAAGTCCACACAGTCGGGGGAGAAAATCCCATGGTGATCCTGCACGACCCCCGCTGCGCCGAATACGGCTCCGCGATGCGGCCCGAACAACCGGCCCGCGTGATCCGGTCTGCGGCGCACCTGCGGTCGGCGCACCCGGAGTGGACCTGGCGGGTGCCGGACGAGACGCTTGCCACCGACGACGCGCTGTTGCTCGCCCACACGGCGGCGCACCTGCAGCGGCTGGCCATGACGCGGGATTTCGATCCGGACACTCCCTACCTGCCCGACATCCCGGTCCATGCGCGGCGCTCCGTGGCCGCAGCCATCGCCGCCGCGAAGCATGCCGCCAGCAGCCCGCACCATGAGCCGGTCTTCTCGCTCATGCGCCCGCCAGGCCATCACGCGACCGCCACGCGGGCGATGGGCTTCTGCTACCTCAACCAGATCGCCGTCGCCGCCCTCTACGCGCAAAAGCACCTGCAGGCCGAGAAGGTGGCCGTGTGGGATTTCGATGCCCACCATGGCAATGGCACCGAGGCCATCCTTCAGACCCGCACCCGGGTCTTTTTCGCCTCCGTCCACCAGTATCCCGGATATCCCGGCACCGGCACGCGCGACCTGGGTCCCACGTTGCGCAACTGGCCCGTCGCCCCCCACCCCCCACGCCCCGAACACATGGCGGCCTTGCGCGCGTCGCTCGATGCCGTGCAGGCCTTCAACCCCGATCTGCTGCTCGTTTCCGCCGGCTTCGATGCCTACGCCCGCGATCCCATCACGTCCATGACCCTGGAAGCCGAGGACTTCGCCACGCTCGGCACCTGGCTGGGCCAGCTCGGCCGGCCCGCCGCCGCCCTGCTCGAAGGCGGATACCACGCCGACCTCCCTTTGTTGATTGATGCGTTCCTAACCGCATGGAATAACGCCGCCTAGTCCGACGCATGATTTCCCGCTTCCTTCCGTCACGGCTACGCCGCTTCCTCGGCGTAAATGTGACGTCCCGCCCGCCCGCCTACCAACTGCTCGACCAGCCCGGCTCCCTGACGCCCTTGCTCGCGGCCCTGGGGGGCGTGCGCGAGGTCGCGCTCGATACGGAGGCGGACAACATGTACCATTACAAGACCCGGGTCTGCCTGCTGCAGTTCCTGGTGGGGGAGGAAGTCTTCCTCGTGGACGTGCTGGCGCCCGGGCTGAAGCTCGAACCGCTCTGGAAGGTTCTCGCCGACAAACATCTGATCATGCACGGCAGCGATTTCGACCTGCGCCTGCTGCACGATCTCTGCCGTTTCCGGCCCCACAGCCTCTTCGACACCATGCTCGCCGCCCAGCTCCTCGGCGTGCCGCGGTTCGGCCTCGCGGCGCTGCTGGAGCAGCACTTCGGCGTCGCGCTCGACAAGGACGGGCAGAAGGCCAACTGGTCCAAGCGACCCATCACCCCGAAGCTGCTCAACTACGCCGCGCTCGACGTGTGGCACCTGCCCGCGCTCCGCGACATCCTTAAACGCGAGCTGAAGAAGCTGGGCCGGCTGCCCTGGCTCGAACAGCAGTGCCAGGCACAAATCGCCGCCGGCTTCGAAGGCTTCGCGCCGCCCACCGAGAACGACTGGCGGATCGGACGCAGCGAACGGCTCCGCGGCGCCGGCTTGGGTGTGCTGCACGCCGTCTGGCACTGGCGCGAAGCCCAGGCCCAGCGGCTCGACACCCCGCCGTTCAAGGTCTGCGGCAACACCTTGCTGCTCAAGATGGCCGAGGCCGC
Organism: uncultured Opitutia bacterium; assembly: GCA_937952235.1. Classification (GTDB taxonomy): domain Bacteria; phylum Verrucomicrobiota; class Verrucomicrobiia; order Opitutales; family Opitutaceae; genus ER46. Next base: position 15,934 of record CALFZM010000081.1, read on the forward strand.
CGAATCCGGTGAGAGCGAAGCCACCATCGTCAATGCGATCCACCTCGGCAAACGCCACGAGCGGCTCGTCGGCTCCCTGTCGGCGGCCGTCCGCGCCGGGCTGGCGCGTGACCCGAAGTCGCTGCCGCGGCGTCCGGGACGCGATCCCAATCACGTCTCGCTTACCCAGGATGAGATCGAGCTGCAGGACCGGATTCGCGCCGATCGCGACAAGGTGGCGAAAAGCCTGGAGATCGAGCCGACCCTGATCGCCAACCGCGCCCAGCTCGCCCAGATCGCCCGTCAACCGCGCAACGTCGGCGACATCCTGCTGCCCTGGCAGGCCGAGCTGCTGCGGCAAGGCCCCGCCCTTCAGGCCTGCAAATAGGGCGTCCCGGTTGCTGTCGGCACTCTTGCGAAACTTTGCCCTCACCCCCAGCGTCCCTCCCCGCCGCCTCCCCATGAAGTCGAAATTCCTCCCCGTCATCGCCGTCGCCGCGCTGCTGCTTTCCGCCGGTTGCGCCACTCGCAACACGTCGAGCGGAGGCAAGGAGACCACGGTCCTCGGCGGCGCTGTCACGGTGGCGAGCGACTCCTTCCAGCCGGTAAACCCCGCCACGATCAACACCGACACGTCCAAGCTGGTCGGGAAGTCCGGTCCGTCCGGAAAGAAGGTTTCGCTCTTCTGGGGGCTGCTTACCTTTAGCGATTATTGAGCGGGAGCGCGCCGGCACGCTTTCCGCGGCCTGCATCGCGGTGCGATCTGAAGGCCTGGTTTTGAGATCTGAGATTTGAACTTTCAGATCTGAGATTTCAGGTCTGCGGTCTGATCCGGAACCATTGCGGTTGGCCTTCGCGTCACCGATGAGAACGGCCGCACTCAAGGGTGGCGCGGCTTATCCTCAAGCCGCTACGGACGGGTCCGGCACGCGCCAGCCGCCTGGGGACGGGCGGCTCCACCGTGAGTTGATCGTCGGCTGAGATCTGAAATCTCCGATCTGAGGTTCCTAAAGCCGTTGCCCGTTCCCGCGAGCTTTGCCGAGATTGCGGCATGTCTGATCCCTCCGCCTTTGGCGGCGCCAACGCCAACATCGCGCGGCACCTCGGCCGGATGGCGGCGGCCCGTCCCGGGATGGCCGCGCTCAAGGTTCCGCGCGGCCGGACGCGAGCGGGCGAGATTGATTACCTGACGCTGACGTTCGCCGAGCTCGACGCGGAGGTGGCCGCATGGGGCCGGCGGCTGGCGCAGTCCGGCATCCAACGCGGAGACCGCACCCTCGTGATGGTGCGGCAGGGACTGCCGCTGATTGCCTCGGTCTTCGCCCTGTTCCACCTCGGGGCCGTGCCGGTGGTGATCGATCCGGGCATGGGTCTGCGGAGTTTCCTCCGCTGCGTCGCGCACGCCCGCCCGCGCGCGCTGGTGGGCATCCCCGTGGCGCGCGTGCTCAGCCGGTTGTTTCGCGGGGCGTTCGGGTCGGTGGCGGCCCGCGTGGGCGCCAGCGGCGAACTGACCGTCTGCCTCACCGCGCCGGGCTCGCGCGGAGACGGCGGGCCGGCGGCATTCTGCGCCGCATCCGACCTCGCCGCGGTGTTGTTCACTTCCGGATCCACCGGCGCACCCAAAGGCGTGCGCTACCAGCACGGGATGTTCGACGCGCAGATCCGGATCATCCGCGCCACCTACGCCATCGAGCCGGGCGAGATCGACCTGCCGATGCTGCCCATCTTCGCGCTCTTCAACCCGGCGCTCGGCATGACGACGATCGTCCCCGAGCTCGACCCGCGGCGGCCCGGCGCCCTCGATCCGGCGCGCATCGTGCAGGCCATCCGGCAGGAGAACGTCACCAACTCCTTCGGCTCGCCCACGCTGTGGCGGAAGATCGGCGATCACTGCATGGCTGCGGGCGTGACGCTGCCCTCGCTCCGCCGCGTGCTGTGCGCCGGCGCGGCGGTGCCGGCGGCGCTGTGGGAAAGCTCGCGGGTGTTCCTCCCGCGCGGCCGCCTGCACAGTCCCTACGGCGCGACCGAGGCGTTGCCCGTGTCGTCGGTCGACGCCGACGAAATCCCCGCCGGCTCGGTGCGCGGCGCCTGCGTCGGCCGGCCGGTCCGCGACGTCGAAGTGAAGGTCATCGCCCTGACCGACGAACCGATCGCGTCGCTGGTCGGCGCGCGCGTGCTGCGCACGGGAGAGGTGGGCGAGATCATCGTGCGCGGCCCGGTCGTTACCGAAGCCTACGACCATCGGCCGGACGCAACGCAGCTCGCCAAGATCGCGGGCGAGTCCGGCGTGTGGCACCGCATGGGCGACTGCGGATACCTGGACACCGACGGGCGCCTCTGGTTCTGCGGCCGCAAGGTCGAGCGCGTCGAGACGGCGACCGGCGTGCTCCACACCGAGCCGTGCGAACAGGTGTTTCGTACCCACCCGCGCGCCGGCCGCTGCGCCCTGGTTGGGCTCGGCCCGCGCGGCCGGCAGGAGCCCGCACTCGTGGTCGAGGCGAAGGTGCGACGCGCGGCCGATGCGGCCGCGCTCGCGCGCGAGCTGCGGGCCCTCGGCCGCGCGCATGCCCACACCGCCGGCATCACCCGTTTCTTCTTCCGCGCGCGCTTTCCCGTCGACGTCCGCCACAACGCCAAGATCCACCGCCTCACGCTCGCGCGCTGGGCGGCCACCGCCACCGGCAAGGCCGAACAGCAGGTGATCGTCGACGGGAACGGCTGAAGCCGCTCCAAGACCGCGGGCTGGAGGGACGTCGCTCCGAGGGCACCGGGGTGGAACGGAGCGCAGCCCCCGAGGAAACCGGCAAACCGCTGCCGCCGGTGATGCGTGACATCGCGCGGGTGGCGGGCGATGACTGGACCGTCCCAATTCTCCTCCATTGCCGCCTGCCCTTCCCTCCCTGTCATCCGAAGCCGCCGGTTCCGTTCTCGTCACGGGCGGCACCGGCTTCCTCGGTCGCCGGCTGGTCGAACGCCTGCTCGCTCGCGGCCGAACCGTGACCGTGCTTGGCCGGACCCCGGCGCCGGACCTCGAGCGGCGTGGCGTGCGTTTCGTGCGCGCGTCGCTCGACGACGCGGACTCCGTCGCGGCGGCCTGCGCGGGCGTGACGACGGTCTTTCACGTGGCGGCCCGGGTCGGCGTCTGGGGCCGTTACGACGACTTCTTCCGCACCAACGTGCTCGGCACCCGGGCGCTGCTCGCCGGCTGCCGGGCGCACGGCGTGGCGCGGTTCGTCCACACGAGCACGCCGAGCGTCGTCTACAACGGCCGTGACCTTGCCGGGGCGGACGAGTCGCTGCCGCTCACGACGGCGTGTCCGAGCGCGTACCCGCTCACCAAGGCGATCGCGGAGCGCGAGGTGCTCGCCGCGAGCGGGCCGGCCCTGCGCACGGTGGCGTTGCGTCCGCACCTGATCTGGGGCGTGGGCGATCCGCATCTCGTCCCGCGCGTGCTGGCGCGGGCGCGAGCCGGCCGGCTGCGGATCGTCGGCGACGGCCGGAACCGGGTCGACATGGTGCACGTCGACAACGCGGCCGACGCCCACCTGCGGGCCGAGGAGGCGCTGCGGGACGGCGGTGCCGCCGCCGGTCGCGCGTATTTCATCACGAACGGCGAGCCGGTCGTCCTCTGGGACTGGATCAACGCCCTGCTGCGCGCGCTGGGCGAGCCGCCGGTGACGAAACGCCTGCCGCTCGGCGTGGCGACTGCCGTGGGCGCGGTGTGCGAGGCGCTGTGGCGCGTGCTGCCGCTGCGCGGCGAGCCGCCGATGACGCGTTTCGTCGCGGCCGAGCTCGCGAAGGATCACTGGTTCGACCTCAGCGCGGCGCGCCGCGACCTAGGGTACGATCCGCGGGTGAGCATGGCGGAGGGCACGGCGGAACTGGTGGGCCATCTTAAACGGAGCTGAGCCGCATCGAGGTGGAGCAGCCTGTCCCCAGGCTGCTCGTCTGGAGGGCGGTCACGGCACCAGTTCGTACAGCGCCGAGCCATCGCCGCGGTCCGCGACCAGCCGGATCTGCGGGTTCTGCGGCAGGTACTTGATCCCGCCGGCGCCCGACACGAAGCGCAGGCTCACGCCCGGAACGGGCAGGACGCGCCAGTTGCGGTCGGCGGAGGGATCGATTTCGCCGGCTGCGTGCAGGTGGCGGACGATCGCCTCGCGGGTCTCGTCCGGCGCGTCCACGACGATGCTCGAGCCGTCGAGCCCGGGAAAACTGCCGCCGCCGGTGGCCCGGTAGCTGTTGGTGACGACGAGGAACGTGGCGTCGTCGTCGAGCGGCCGGCCTGCGTGGCGCAAATCGACGATCCGGCGGGCGCCGGCTTGCGCGAGGGTGCCGTTCGGCGCGTACCGCGCGGGCTGCGTCACATCGATCGCGTAGGTGACGCCCTCGATCGAATCGAACTGATACGAACGAAAACCCGCGTTGAGCAGCTCCTGCGCCCGCGGCCCCCGGGGATCGATTCGGTTGAACTGGCCGGCGGACATTTCCAGCCACTCGCGCACCGTGGCGCCACGGACCTTCACCGCGCTCACGCGGTTGGGATAGATGTACAGGTCGGCGACATTGCGCATCGTGAATGGCCCGGCGGGGATGTCCGTGTAATACTTCCATCCCTGGCGCCCGCCCGCCTTGAATGGCGCGGCGGCGGAGAGGAGCGGGAGTTTCTCGTAGTCCGTGCCCTGCACCGCGCGGCGCACGTAGGCGAGCTGGGCTTGGGCGACGAGCTGCACCGACGGATCGTCGGCCACCTGGGCGAAGTAGCTCGTGATCGGCGAACGCGTGCGGGCGATGGCATCGCGCATGTACTGGAGCGTGCCGGCGTGCTCCTCGCGCACGAGCTGCTCGACCAGCGGATCGGGTGCGACGACCGGCCGCTGCGTGGCCCGGTCGCGGATCGGGCGGATCTCGGCGCGACTGTCGGTCACCTGCCAGCGGCCGGCGCGGCGCTCGAGCACGAGGTCGATCACGCCCAGGTGATCGCCCCAGCGCCCAGGCATGACGGCCGGCACGCCGCGGATCGTGCCGCGCGCGAGGTCCACGCCCGGAAACCCGGCGTAGCCCGGGCCCGGGAACTCGCCGTGCGAATGGCCGAAGAGGATCGCGTCGATGCCCGGTACCTCGACGAGCCCGGCCACGGCGTTTTCCGAGACGCGCACCGAGTCGCCGCGCTCGAAGCCGGAGTGGGGGATCGCAATCACGAGATCGGCGCCCCGCGCCCGGATCTCCGGCACGTAGTGGCGGGCGGAGGCCACGATGTCATGGACGGTGATGCGGCCGGCGAGGTGCGCCCGGTCCCAGACCAGGATCTGCGGGGGCACGAAACCGATCACACCCACCCGGAGCGCCTGCGGAGCGCCGGCTTCGTCGGTGAACGTGCGCTCGAGGATCACGTACGGAGCGAATGCCGGCGGGTCGTTGGCGGGATCGCCGTCGCCGTCGTCGACCCGGGTGTTGGCGCTGACATAGGGAAACGCCGCGCCCGCGATCGCCTGGCGCAGGAAGGGCAGGCCGAAGTTGAAGTCGTGGTTGCCGATGTTGCCGGCGTCCACTCCGAGCGCGTTGAGCACGCGCATGGCGGGATGGACCGCGCCGGCGGGCAGGGACCGGATCTTCGCCACGTAATCGCCGAGCGGGCTGCCCTGCAGCAGGTCGCCGTTGTCGAACAGCAGGCTGTTGCGCGCTTCCGCGCGGGCGGCCCGGATCAGCGGCACCGTGCGCGCGAGCCCGTAGTCCTCCGTCGGCTGGTCCTGGAAGTAGTCCCAGGCGAGCAGGTACATGTGCAGGTCGGTCGTCTCGAGCACGCGCAGCTTCAGCGGGGCGGCGGCTACGGCGGTCGCCAGCGCGAGCGCCGCGGCGACGAGGCGGAGGGCGGGCGGCGTCCTCATGTGCGCTGCCGGACGGCTTCGAAGAGCGTGATGATCGTCGCCATGGCGACGTTGAGCGAGTCGGCCTGGCCGGCCATCGGGATGCGCACGGGCAGGTCGGCATGCTGCAGCCAGAACGCGCTCAGGCCGTACTGTTCGCTGCCCATGACCACGGCGAGCGGGCCGCGCAGGTCGGCGTCGGAATAGACCGTCTCCGCGGCGGGCGTGGTCGCCACGATGCGGATACGGCGCTCCCGCAGCCAGGCGAGCACGCGCGGGCTGTCGTCGACGACCAGCGGCACGGAGAACAGGACGCCGGTCGAGGCGCGGACGACGTTGGGGTTGAAGATGTCGGTGACCGGGTCGCAGACGATGACGGCATGGCAGCCGGCGGCGTCGGCGCTGCGCAGGATCGTGCCGAGGTTGCCGGGCTTCTCGATCGCCTCGACGACGAGGAGAAACGGATCCGCCGGCAGTGCGAGGTCCTCGAGCCGGCGCCGCCACTGCGGCGCGACCGCGAGCAGGCCGTCGGGCCGCTCGCGGTAGGCGGCCTTGGCGAAGGCGTCGCGGGACAGCTCGAACAACTCCGCGCCGGCGGCGGCGGCCTGGGCGAGCAGCGCGGGTTCGTTCTCGCCGAGAAACCACTCCGGCGCGAAGTACAGTTCGCGCAGCGGCACCTGCTTCTCGAGCGCGCGGCGGATCTCGCGATACCCCTCGACGAGAAACACGCCCGCCTCGTCGCGGGGCCGCCGGTCGCGCAGCTTCACGAGCTGCTTGATGCGCGGGTTCTGGAGGCTGGAGATCTTTTCGATCGGCATCGGAGAGGAACCACGAAACACACGAAACACACGAAAGAGAATCCTCTTCGTTTCCGCGGCTTTCGGGTGTTTCGTGTGCTTCGTGGTGAAGAGAAAGACCAAATTCAACGACCAGCCGTTCGGCTATCACCAGGAGATCGAGCTCGAGATCGGCACGCTCACGAACCTCGGTTCCGGGCTCGGACGGGTGACCCTGCCGGGCCAGCCGGCCGGGGAGGCGGGGGGAGGCTGGGTGGTGATGGTGCCGTTCACGCTGCCGGGGGAGCGCGTCCGGGCGCGGGTCTTCCGCAATCACAAGAATTTCTCCGAGGCCGACCTGGTCGAGGTCCTGACGCCTTCACCCGAGCGCGTGACCGCGCGCTGCCCGCTCTTCGGCCGCTGCGGCGGCTGTCAGTATCAGCATCTCGCGTACGCCGGGCAGCTCGCCTGGAAGCGGCGGCAGGTGGCCGAGCTGCTCGAGCACCTTGCGGGGATCACGTTTCCCGTCGCGCCCGTGATCCCGTCCCCGCGGGAGTTTAACTACCGTTCGAAGATCACCCCGCATTTCAATCCGCCCTCGCCGCGGGGCCGCCGCGCGGCCCCGCCGGCCGCGCTGGCGACCGGCGGCGCGGCGGCTCCACCGGTGCCGATCGGATTTCTGCGGCAGGGGACGCGTTTCGATATCGTCGACGTGCCGCAGTGCCCCATCGCGACCGAGGCGATCAACGCCCGGCTCGGCGCGGTGCGGGCGCGGGTGCATGCGCAGCAGGAGACGTACACGCGCGCGTCCACGCTGCTGCTGCGCGACGCCGGCGGCAGCGTCACGACCGATTACGACGCCGTCGTCACCGAAAGGGTGGGCGACCTCGAGCTGCACTTCCTCGCGCGTGATTTCTTCCAGAACAATCCGTTCATCCTGCCTGCGTTCACCCGCTACGTGCGCGACCAGGCGGCGGCGGGCGGGGCGCGCTGCCTGGTCGACGCGTATTGCGGCAGCGGGCTGTTCGCATTGTCGGCCGCCCCGGCCTTCGCGCGCGTCGCCGGCATCGAGGTGAGCGAGAGCAGCGTGCGTTTCGCCCGCGAGAACGCCGCCGCCAACGGCATCGCGCACGCCACGTTCACGGCGGGCGATGCGGCGGCGATCTTCGCCGGGCTCGATCCGGCGTTCGCGCCGGCCGACACCGCCGTGATCATCGATCCCCCGCGCAAGGGATGCGACGAGTCGTTCCTGCGCCAGCTCTTCGCCTTTGGACCCCGCACGGTCGTGTACGTCTCGTGCGATCCCGCCACGCAGATGCGTGACCTGCGGCACTTTGTGGCGGCCGGATACGCGCTCCAGGCCGTGCAGCCGTTCGATCTTTTTCCGCAAACCCGGCATCTGGAGTGCGTCCTGACGCTCGGACGCGTGGCGGCATCGGCGCCGCGGGCCGCCGCTGCGGAATAAGCGGCGGGCGGGCGAAGGATAATTCAGGATTGGGGACTTGTGCTCCCCAAAGCTACGCGGCTCCTTGGAGCTCTCAACCGCCTGTCGCTGATGCCGCCCTTTCCTCCTTTCCGCCCCGCCCTTTTCACCTGCCTGCTGGCCGCGGTGGCGGCGCAAGGACAGGTGACCACGGTGCACACCTTCACCGGCCAGCCCAACGACGGCGCACTGGTCAGCGCCAATCTCGCCCAGGCGCCCGACGGCACGATTTACGGCGTCACGCGCCAGGGCGGAAGTGCCAACGAGGGCACGGTATTCCGGGTGCAGCCCGACGGCTCGGGTTATCAGGTGCTGTACTCGTTCCCGGGCACCGGCGGAGCGCGCGGCCCCGACCAGGCGTTCCTCCGCGGTCGCGACGGCGCGTTGTACGGCACCTCGGAGTTCGGCGGGACCAGCAATTTTGGCGCGCTGTACCGGATCAATGCCGACGGCACCGGTTTTTCGCTGCTGCGGTCGTTCACCGCGGGTGGCCCGAACGTGGTGCTCGACGGCGGGGCGCCGCGGGGCGGGCTCGTCCATGCGAGTGACGGCTTCATCTACGGCTGCACCACCACCGGCACGATCGCCGGCACCAACCTCACCGATCGCAACGGCGTCATCTATCGCATCGCTCCCGACGGCAGCGGTTACCGGCTGCTGGTCTCGTTCGACGGCGGGACGAACGCCCCCGGTGGACGCATCCCCACGACCCTGATCGAGGGACGTGACGGCCGGCTCTACGGCACCGCGATCGCGGGTGGAGCCAACGGCGGGGGCGGCGTGGTCTTTTCGCTGGGGAAGGACGGCACCGGCTACACCGTCCTGCACTCGTTCAGCACGGCGACGACCACGGCCAATCCGCGCGGCAACGAACCGCAGTCGCCGCTGGTCCACGCGACCGACGGCTACCTCTACGGCACCACGCGCGCCGGCGGTGCCAACGGCGACGGCTGCGTTTTCCGCCTGCTGCCGAACGGGACGGCGTTCGAGATCATTCATTCGTTCACCGCCGCCACCGCGACGGGCGACATTTATCCGACCGGTGCCTTTCTCCAGGGCAGCGACGGTTCGCTTTACGGCCGCACCCGGTTCGGCGGAGCCAGCAACTTCGGTTTCGTCTACAAGATCCGCACCGACGGCACCGGTTTCCGGATCCTGACGAGCTTTCCCGCGGCGACGAATTACGACAACTCGCTGATGCAGGGAGCGGACGGCGCCCTTTACGCCGTGTCGGGCAACCAGCTCCTCCGCATCGTGGAGACCCCGGGCCTCACCATCACGCAGCAGCCGGCCAGCCAGACGATCGCCCCCGGCGGCAGCGTGACCTTCCGCGTCACCGCGCCCGGCGCCACGACCTACCAGTGGCGGCGCAACAACACCAACATCGCCGGCGCGACCGGGGCCACGTACACGCTCAACAACCTCACCACCGCGGCCAACGCGACGTACTCCGTCGTGGTCGGCAACGGCACGGAGACGGTCACGAGCGCGGGCGCCGTCCTCCTCGTCGCCGCGCCCGTGCCGGGCCGGCTGATCAACCTTTCCGTGCGGACCAACGCCGGGACCGGTGACCAGACCCTCATCGCGGGCTTCGTCGTCTCCGGCTCGGGCAACAAGCAGGTGCTGGTGCGGGCCATCGGGCCCACGCTGCAATCGGTGTTCGGGGTCGACGGGGTGCTGACGGACCCGCAACTCGCGCTCTACCGGGGCAACGCCCAGCTTGCCGGCAACGCGGGCTGGGGTGGCAATCCCGCGCTCGCGACGGCGTTCACGCAGGTCGGAGCCTTTGCCCTCGGCGCCGCGTCGCGCGACGCCGCGTTGCTGTCACCGCTCGCGGCGGGTGGCTACTCCGCCCAGGTCGCCTCGTCCTCGGGCCGCACGGGCGTCGCGCTCGTCGAGGCCTACGACGCCGACCCCGCTTCTTCGAACTCCCGCTTCATCAACCTCTCCGCGCGGACCGTGGCCGGGACGGGCGATCAGACGCTGATCGCCGGCTTCGTGATCTCGGGGAACGTGCCCCGCACGCTCCTGATCCGCGGCATCGGCCCGGCGCTGGCGCTGTTTGGCGTCGAGGGCACCCTGGCCAACCCGCGCCTCGAGCTGCGCACGCGCATCAACAATCAGGACACGCTCGTGGCGGCCAACGCCGGGTGGGCCGGCAATCCCGCCCTCAGTTCCGCGTCCGCACAGGTGGGCGCCTTCGCCCTGCCGGCCGGATCGGCCGACGCCGCGCTGCTCATTACCCTGACGCCCGGCTCCTACACCGCCCAGGTGACCGGCGCCGGCGGCGCGACCGGCGTGGCTCTCGTCGAGATCTACGAAGTCCCGTAGTCGGGACGTTGCCGTTGCAGTGGAGCCGCCTGTCCTCCGGCGGCTGACGTACGACGGACCCGTCCGCAGCAGCCTGAGGACAGGCCGCTCCACCCTTCGGTGCGGCCGTACTCATCGATGATTGGAAGGCCCACCGCACCGTTCCGGCTCAGCGGGCAGGGCGCCGTCAGTGGTACCGTGCCGAACGCCCAAGATAGTTCAGCATCCAGATTTCCTTCCACACGCGGTACCGGCCTTCTTGCGTGAACTTGCCGAGATCTTCGCGCTCCGCGTGCGGGTGGAGGAAGCCAAGCTCGGTGTTGAGCCGGTCGAGCTCGTGCTGGACGGAGTTGAAATCGGCCAGCGGCTCAAGGGTGAAGGGAGCGAGCTGGACCTGGAGGCGGGCCAGCCGCACGCGATGGCGCGCCAGCAGGCGCGCCAGCGAGCGGCGCCAGGGCGCGCGTTCGACCAACCAGTTCTCCGGGTAAAAACCGCCAAACGGGATGTAAAGGTTGTCGGTCAGGTAGCGGTTGCCCTCCGCGTCGACCGATGTCACCGCATAGCAGACGGAGATGGCACCGTTGGCCTGGGGAATGAAGGTCACCTGCACCCGGATGGTGGCCTGGGCATCCTGATAGACCGAAACGCGCAGGAAAACGCCTCCGCCGATCTCGGCCTTGAGGGCCTGCACCTGGCGAAAACCCTGGGCGCGGAGCCATTCGCGGATCTGCAGCAGCCGGGGCTGCACCGGCCACTCCTCGCCGGAGCTATTGACGACGTAACGCGGGAACAGCGGCAGCGGGCTGAGACTGTGCGCGGTGATCGCGAGCCAGTTGTACAAGGTCTCGGCGAGGAACCAGACGATGAAGAACACGATCACGAGCACCCAGAAAGGCCGGTCGATAAGGTTGAAATCGGTGCACAGGTAGGCGCAACCAAAGGCGAACACCAGCCAGCGCAGCCACCGGTCGGCGATCGACACGATCGGGGACCCCAGCCGCTGGTTCACCTGCATCAGGACCAGCGACAGGAGGATGGCCAACAAGATGAAGTACGAGGTCGGCACGAGACGGGGAGCCGCCCGCGGAGAGAAAGCCGGGCGAACCGCGGGAATGACGCGACGGAAGTGAGGAATTGGTCCCGGTCAACTGAGCCGCACCGGCATGATGACACAGACAAAGTTTTCCAGCGTCTTGAACACGCCCGGACTCACCTCGTCCTTGAGCTCGAAGAACACCTCGTCCTTCGCCAGCGCCTTCAGCGGGTCCATTAGAAAAGTCGGATTGAAGGCGACCTGCAGCTCAGGCCCGCTGTACCCGATCGCCATCGATTCGTGCGCCTCACCGAAGTCCGGGCTCTGCGCCGTGAGCTCCAGGAGGTTGCTGGAAAGCTTCAGTTTGACCGAGTTGGCCTTTTCCGAGCAAACCAGCGCAGCGCGATGCACACACTGCAGGAAGAGCTCGCGCTCCAACTTGATGCGTTGGTGGGTCTCCTTGGGAATAACCTGTTGATAATTGGGATAATTTCCCTCGACCACCTTCGAATAGAGATAGACGTGATCGACCAGGCCGCTGCTGTCCTTGTCCGTCGCGATTTGAAACGCCGCCCGCCGGTCGCTGAAGTTGATCTTCACCTTCTCACCCTTGTCGAGCATGCGGGTGAGCTCGGCCACCGTCTTGGCCGGCAGGATGATCGCCCCGGCTGAAGCGGCCGGAACTTCCATTTCCTTGGCCATCAGGGCGAGTCGCCGTCCATCGGTCGCCACCAGGGAGAGCTTGCCGTCCTTGAAGTTGAAATAGACGCCATTGAGGATGTAGCGCGTCTCGTCCGTCGATTGCGCGTACGCCACGCTCTTCAACATCGCCGACAGCTCGGCCTGCTCGAGGCTGTAGGCCTTGTCGTCCCCAAACTCCGGCAACGGCGGGAACTCTTCCTTGCCAATGCCCATGATCCGGAAGGTTGAACCTCCCGAGGTCAGCTTGACCTGGTGGTTGGGCGTACCGTCAAACGTGACATCCAGGTTGGGTAACTCCCGGACGATACCCGCCAGACGCTTCACCGGCAGGGTGACTGCGCCGCTCTCCTTTACGTCCGCCTTGATCCGGCAGCGGATTCCCAGGTCGAGATTGGTGGTCGTCAGCGAAATCTGATCCTTTTCGGCCTCGATCAACACGTTGCTCAAGATCGGCATGCTCGCCTTGGAGCCGACCACATTAAGGACTTGGGCAAGGCCGTTGGCGAAGTGATCGCGGTTGATTTTGAATTTCATGCGGGGCGGCCTGATGAAGTCTGGGCGAAAGCTAACAAACGCTAAAAGAATAGAGGTTCAATAAGGAATTATATCCGTAGTCATATGCACTGCGAACAACTACAGCAACCGCCCGTTTCCCCTCCCAGCGGGAGCAGATTAGGGTGGTGAGAAACATGGGGCTGGAGCCCAGCAACCGCCCGGTTATTGCCAGGCCTCCGGTTGCTCCGAGATTACCGGCACGATCTTCACATCTTATCCGGCAGGACCCCGGGGAGCCCGAGGGGAGGTTTCCGATGCCGTTCGATAGCGGCGGAGGTGGCGGGCGAGGCCAAAGAAGACGTACGCCAGGCAAATTCCCAGGACGGCGATCTCCTTGTAGAGGATGACCAGTCCCAGCACGGCGAGCATCAGCACGAAGGGTCGCAAGCGAGTCTGGGTCTGCAAGTCGACGTTCTTGCCGCTCGGATAACGCACCGTGCTCATCATCAGGAACGCGACGAGCAGCATCAGCGGCGGCAGCGCGAGGGCCCAGGCGTTCAGGGAACGATCGGTTTCCGCGAGCTTAAGGAGGAAGAGCACGGTCGCGGCCACGGTGGACGCGGCCGCCGGGACGGGGAGACCGACGAAATCGCGGTTCGAGTCCTTGGTCCCGGGCCGCAGCAGGGGATTCGTGATCACGTTGAAACGCGCCAGCCGCATCGCGGCGCAGAGGAGATAGACGAAACCTATGAACCATCCAATGTTGCGGAACCACTCATAGCTTCCCGTGGTGGGCGAGAGGATGAGGTAGAACATCAGCAGGGCCGGCGCCATGCCGAACGAGATGACGTCCGCCAGGGAGTCGAACTCCGCCCCGAAGAGCGACTCCCTCCCGCCCATGCGCGCCAGTCTTCCGTCGAGCGTGTCAAAAGCGGCCGCCCCGAAGATGAACCACACGGCGTACTTGTAATGCTCGTGGCTGGTGGAGCCGTTGTACTCCCCCGAGAGGGTCGTCTCCGCCAGGCGTGCCTGGATGCACTGAACGATGGCCATGAAACCGCAGAACAGGTTTCCGGCCGTCATGAGATTGGGCAGGAAGTAGATGCGACTCGCCTGCCGAACGTTGTACGGGTCGGCCGCGTCTTCGTCGGGGGGCGGGCGGCGACGGATCACTTGGTGAGGCTTTCCAGGTATTTCCAGAATTTCGAATGCTGCTCCACCAACTGCTGTTCCGAGACGGGCAATTTGTTGCGCAGCAGGAAATCTTCGAGCGAGTTGCGGTGAAGGATGTAATCCACGTGCAGCGTGTCTCCCTGCGCCTCGAAATAGAACCGGAAGTCCCCCGAACGCAGCCGGTACAGTTGCTTCACGCCGCGGCGGAACTGCCCCAGCGGTTCACGCGGGTGCGCCAGGTCCCCCGGCTTGAGGTGGCTGATGGGGTCGATGGCATCGAGCTGCGCCAGTTTATCGAGCTTGTTGAGCTCCTGCATGGCCTGGGCCGAAAACGTGACTTGATACATGGTCAGTTGGACCCGACGGTCCGGTAACCCGCCGCGGCCCGACGCGTCATGGCGGCAAGCGGCTCGCGTCCCGTGTTTTCAATCCTTCGTTCCATGAAACGCCCCGGTCTATTCGCGTCCCTTCTGGCGGCAACGCTATTCCTCCTCGCGGGATCCGGTCGCCTGATGGCGGCGGAAGCCAGGCCCGGGCCCGCCGGCAAGGCCGCGAAAAAGAGCCGGGAGCTCCTGGAGCGCTTCGACCGGAACGGAGACGGGAAGCTCGACGATGACGAGCGCGCCGCAGCCAAGGACGCGATGATGCAGGAGCAGCTCGACCGTCAGATGGCCCGGATTGCCGCCGGCGGTACCGGCCCCGCCGGAGAGCGGTTTCGGGCCACCGCCCTGGCGCTCTTCGACCGCAACAAGGACGGGCGGCTGGACGACGACGAGCGCGCGGAGGCCCAGCGGTTCGCTGAAGCGCGCCAAGATCCGGCGGCGCTCAAGGGGGAGGTGGAGCAGAAGTTCGATCGCAACGGGGACGGCCGCCTCGACGACGCGGAGCGCCGCGAGGCGGGCGAGTTCCTCGCCGAACTGCGCAACTTCGCCGGACAGCGGCTGCGCCAGGAGCTGCTGCGGGAGTTCGATCGCAATGCCAATGGCAGGATCGACGACGCGGAGATGACGGCCTTGGAGAAAAGCGTCCGTCCGCGGCTCGAGGCCAACCCGCAGCAGCGACGCCTCTACGACGCGAACCGGGACGGAAAGCTCGACGAAGCCGAATGGCGGGCCGCCCGGGTCCGCATCGGAGCATGGCTCAACGAGGGTGGGCCAGCCGCACTGGCTCCCGAGGCGCCCCGGGCGGACAAACGGTGAACGGTGTTCGGGCCCGGCTCACCTGCGCCGCGCTCCTGCCTCTGGCAGGAACCCACCGTCCGGGCGCGGCCGCGCTCCGCGGCAACTCCTTCGCCGTCATTTCCGCGCGGCCTGATCCTTGGCGAGCTGGCTCTTCACCAGATCGCGGTGCACCCGATTGCTGAGGCCGGCGAGATGCAGCCGCATCGCTTCGACCACGCCGTTGGTGTCCCGGGCAGCGATCAGTTTCACGATGGACCGATGAGCGTCGACCACGCCGTGCACCAGCGTCGAGAGCAGGGGATTCTCGCTGCTTTTGGCGGGAATCATCGTGTCCGGCAGCCGGTAGAACACGTAGTTGCACTCGATCATCAGCAGGTCGAAATCGTTGACGAACCTTTCGTTCCCGCTCGTCTCGACAATCGTCTGGTGGAACTGCCAGTCGAGCTCGAGCCAGCGCGCCGAGGGCGCATTCGGCGCCTCGGCCTCCATGCCATCACAGATGAGGTCGAGCTGCACCAGGTCGGTGGCCGAACGGTTATGGCAGGCGGCCCGGGCCGCTGCGAGTTCGATGGCCTCGCGGTATTCGTGCAGGTGCGTGACTTCCGCCGGCCCATAATCGCGCAGTCGCAGCCCGCGGTTCACCTCGTCCTTCAGCAGGATTCCTTTGGAAACGAGCTTCTGCAGCCCTTCGCGCACCGGGATGCGGCTGAGCTTCAGTTTGGCGGCGAGATCGCGCTCGACCAGCCGCTCTCCGGGGAGAAACGCCTCCGAGAAGATGAGGCGCACGAGTTTCTGGAGATTCGGCGGCGTCCGATCGATTCTCGGCTCAAAGATGCGACGGCGTTTCGGCATCGAGGCCAATCAATCCGGCGCCGGTGCGGCTGCAAAGCCTGAATTCTCCCGCAGCCGGAGCGGCGATCACGGCGTGGCCAGGACTTCCTGCAACCAACGCCGCGCCGCGGCGCGCTCCGGCAGGTCGTGGAGCGTCCAGCGATCGGTGTGGTTGCGAATCCCGATGATGAGGAAGCGATGGGTGTCGAGCGGACGTCCGGTGCCCGCGAGGTAGTTCATCGTGTCCACGATCCCATACGTGCCCGGGGCGATGTCGTACACCTCGTGGGCGACCAGCACCGGCCGGCGCCCCAGCCGCTCCAACCGGCGTGCCGCCGCCGCCCGGTCGCTGCCGGGGTAGGGCCAGCTCCGGGCACCGTCGTAATGGCTCGCGGGTAGGAAAGCCCGCCACAGTCCGGCGATCTCGTCGTCGTGCAGCCCGATGAAGTGACAGGCGATTGCTCCCCGCGAAAATCCCGTGAGCACCACCGCGGCCGGATCGCCGCCAAACTCGGCGCAAACCGCACGCACCGCCTGCTTGCAGTAGGCGACGGTCGCGGCGACGTCTCCCCACCACCGGATCGCATTGCGCCCCTTTTCCGCCTCCACGTAAGGCAGGCAAAGCCAGATGAAACCCTCCGGCCCGCCCAACCCATAGCCAAGACTCGAGTCGCTCACTCTGCCCGTGCTCACGTCGCCGTGCTTGCTGCGGTAGTCGCCGTTGCCGGCGTACTCCACGATGACCGGAAAACGCCGCCCCGGCGCCCAGTCGCGCGGCAGGTACAGGCTGTGATGCACCTCGGTGCCGCGATAGGCCGGAAGCGTCGACCGCACCCGGCGGCCCGGAGCGGGTTCCCCTTCCGTCATCGCCGGGGGAAACAGGTCCTGGCGAAAGGCCGCGAGGTCCGGGTAGCCGGCGGGAGCGGATTCCGCCGCGGTCGCGGCGGCGGCCAGGCCAAGGGCAAGCCAGGAGCGGGGGAGAAGCATGGAGGGGCGCGGTCGATCAGGGGTGGCCGGACCGGCTCCGTGTGGCAAGCGCGGCCATGGACGCCGGATTTCCCCCCCCGGTATACCAGCGGCCGGCCGCTGGCAGCCGGGCAGGAAAAGGCTCCGCCGGCCGCAGCCGGCGCCTCCTTCGCAGGGGCGCCTCCATCGGCCTCGCGCCGCGGCTGCTCGCGGCGAGAAACGGGTTGACAGCGGGCCGGCCGGCTTTGCTGGTATACCATCGTGCGGACGCCCTGCCGCCCCCCATGCCCTCGCCTGCAGCTGCGGCCGTCGCCCGCGGCAGTCCCGGCAAGGCATGCCTCCCGTTCGTAGTTCGGGGCATGTTCGCTCCTCCTCTTCCCATGCCTCCCTCGCTTCCGCTCTTCCCCGGGCTCCGCGCGTTCCTCCTCTTGTTCCTGCTTGTGCTCATCGGCACGGTTCGCGTGGCCGCCCAGGCTGCGTCCACCGGGACGATCGAAGGCCGCGTCTCGAACTCGGCCGCCGGCAGCTTCCTCAAGCAGGTGAGGGTTGCCGTCGAAGGCACGACGTTCGAGGCCTTCACCAATGAAGCCGGCGAGTTCCAGCTCGTCGGGGTGCCCGCGGGCGATCTCACGCTGCGCGTCTCCGCGGCCGGCCTCGCGGCGCAGACCGCGCGGGTGAACGTCGTCGCCGGCCAGGTGGCGCGCCGCGACTTCGACGTCGGGGTGCGCGACGCCGCGGCCACTCCGCCGGCGGGCACGACGAGCCGCGACGGCACAGTCGTGCTCGATGCGTTCACGGTCGCCGAGCGCGAACTCAGCGCGCAGTCGGCGGCCCTGCAGGAACAGCGGACGGCGCCGAACATCAAGAACGTGGTCGCCTTCGAGGAATTCGGCGACCTCGGCGATGGCAATCCGGGCGAGTTCCTCAAGTTCGTGCCCGGAATCCAGGTCTCCATGTCACCCGCGATCCCGAGCGAAGCGTCGATCCGCGGGATGCCCGGCAGCGGCACGCTGCTCACCGTGGATGGCGTCGAGCTTTCCTCCGACGGGCCCGCCGGCCGTGGCGCGAGCTTCACCGCCTCCAACGTCGCCAACATCGACCGCATCGAGATCACGAAGGTGCCCACGCCCGACATGCCCGCCAATGCCGTCGGCGGCATGGTGAATGTCGTCAGCAAGAGCGGTTTCAGCCGCCGGGATCCCCAGTTCACGTACAACGTGTTCGGTCTGCTGACGACCAAGGAGCCGCTGAAGAACTTCGGCCGCGAACTGACGCGCTCCGGGAGCGCCGACGCTGCCACGGGCGGACCGCGCTTCCGGCCCGGCTTCGACTTCACGTACATCAAGCCGGTCGACCGCACGTTCGCCCTCTCGCTGAGCGGCGGCCGCAACGTGCGCTGGGAGGACAAGGACAACCTGGCGCCGACCTGGAACCGCGTCGCGCTCGTGCAGACGCAGAGCCAGATCGCCGCGCAGATCTCCACCCGCGAGCGCAACGTCGCCTCGCTGCGTGCCGACTGGAAGCCGGCGCCGGCCCACGCGCTCTTCGCCAACGTGAGCTTCACCAACGACAACGTGTCGTCCCGCATCTACACGCAGACCCAGGCGTATGGCGCCGGCGCGACCGGCGGCGAAAACTTCACGCAGGGCGCCGCGACCGGCGTCGGCACCATGACGCTGGCCACGACCTACCGCGAGCAGCTCAAGGATACGCTCGCCTCGTCGCTCGGCTATACGTTCAGCGGCCGGCAGTGGCGGGTGGAGGCGCGTCTCGCCCACTCGCAGTCGCGCCGGCGCACGCTCAGCGCCCGCGACGGGCACGACTACTTCGGCACCACGTCCTCGACGATTCCCAACCTCGTCCTGCGCGGCGAGGGCTTCGGTGGCGTCACCGACGGCACGCCGCCCGTGGTCACCGGCGTGGATCGCGCCGGCCGGCCCGTCGACATCAACAACGGCCGGCTCTACTCGCTCAACAGCGTCACCTCCCCCGAGGAGCCGCTGATGACCAATGCGGTCACGACCCTGAAGCTCAATGCGG
Source organism: uncultured Opitutia bacterium (assembly GCA_937952235.1). Lineage (GTDB taxonomy): Bacteria > Verrucomicrobiota > Verrucomicrobiia > Opitutales > Opitutaceae > ER46. The sequence continues at coordinate 34,770 of CALFZM010000081.1, forward strand.
CGCGCGACCTGGCCCTGCCGGTCCCGGTCCGGCTGATGGCCGGCATCGACGTCTCCCGGAACGTCCGGGACCTGCGCGCCGCGACGCGCACCTGGAACTTCCGCCCGACCTCCGCCGTCGGCTCACCCGACCGCCTCGCCGGCAGCTACGATCTCATCAACGAGACGTATTCCCGGCAGCGCAGCTTCGCCAACGGACAGCGCGTGGATTGGATCGATCCCCGCAAGGTCTACGGCTTGTTCAAGTCCGAACCCACCTGGTTCGTCCTCAACGAGGCCGCCTATCACACCTCGACGGTCAACGGCTCCCAGGAGCTCGAGGAGGTCATCTCCGCCGGATTCGTGCGCGCCGACCTGAAACTCCTGCGCAACCGGCTCTGGCTCGTCGCCGGGGCGAGGTACGAGCGCACCGACGACGAGGGCGTCGGCGGCTCCAACGACATCCGCGCCACCTACCAGCAGGACGCCAGCGGCAACCTGATCCGCAACGCCGCCGGCCAGCCCGTGCGCGTGGCCGGCGATGCGCTCACCCTCGCGCGGCTGCAGTATCGCGAGCGAGCCGCGTATGCGGACAGCCACTACGGTGACCTCTACCCGAGCGTGAACGCGAGTTACTCGTTCACCGAGAACCTCGTCGCCCGCGCCGCGTACGCCAGGACCATCGGCCGGCCCGACATCAACTTCATCATTCCGTCGCGCAGCGTCGCCGACCCCGCGGTCGCCGAGAACAACCGCGTGATCAATGTGAACAACGCCGGGCTGAAGCCGTGGTCGGCCGACAACTACGACCTCAGTCTCGAGACCTATTCGGTGAAGGGTGCGACGATCGCGCTGAGCCTCTTCCGGAAGGAGATCGCGGGCTTTTTCGTCACGACCCGCACTGACGCCACCGCGGGATTGCTCGCGGAAATGGGCCTGACGGACGACTACCTCGATTACGACGTCGTTTCCCGATCCAACTCCTCGAACTCGGTCCGCCTCGACGGTTTCGAGTGGAGCTGGCGGCAGTCGCTGCAGCCGTTCTCTAGCCTGCCGAAATGGGCGCGCGGCCTCCAGGTTTGGGCCAATGGCACGCACCTCACGATCGGCGGCGCGGGCCGCGACGAGTTCTCCGGCTACTCCCCGCGGATCATCAACTGGGGCGCGAGCTACGCGAACGCCCGATTCCTGTTCAAGTACAACGTCTCGCGGATCGGGCGGCAGCGCGCCTCGCTCGACCTCGTGGGCGCCACCGTGCCGCCCGGCACGTATCAGGCGCAGGATACCCGCACCGTCCAGGACGGCTCGGTCGAGTACCGCCTGCACCGGCGCTTCGCGCTCTACGCCTCGGTCCGCAACCTCGCCAACCAGCCGCGTCCGCTCATCACGTACTCCGACAACGCCCCGGCCTACACGCGCCCGCGCGCCTACAACTTCTACGGCGCGCTGTGGACGCTCGGCGTGAAAGGCACGTTCTAGGGCAGAGTCTTCCATCGTGCCGCCGATCCCGGTGGGGGATGCTGCGCCAGCGCCGCGGCTGCAATGGAGCGCGGCCCTCCGAAGAGGGCCATGACTTCCCTGAAACCGCGGTCGTCGCGCGCCGCCGGATCCGACTGACCGGCCTGCGGCGGGGAGGGCCGCGCTCCCGAGCGAAGCCAGTTGATCTGACCTCCCATTCCGATATCCGGACGCCATGTCTTCCGCCGCCTCCTGTGTGATTGCGATCGACGCACCGCTGCCGGAGGCCGCGCGGCAACGCCTGGGTGCGCTTTCGCCACGCGTGCGCGTCCTCGACGGAGCCGCACCGGAGATGCTGTCCGAGGCGGACGTGCTTTATTTCTGGGACCAGCCCCCCGCGCCGGCGGCCATGCCCCGGCTGCGCTGGTCCCAGTTCACCAGCGCCGGCATCGGCAAGATCGCCCACTCGGCGCTCGCCCGCTCCGGCCTGCCCCTCGCCTGCGCCAGCGGGGCTTACAGCACGCCGGTGGCCGAGATGGCGATGGCGCTGCTGCTGTCGCTCCAGCGGCGCCTGCCGCGCTGCGGCGAGCTGCAACGCGCCCAGGTCTGGCGCGGCGACATGTCCCGCCTGGTCGGCGACGCCTCGCGCGGCCGCACGATGGGCATCGTCGGCTACGGGAGCCTCGGCCGCGAGGTCGCGCGGCTGGCGCACGCCTTCGGCATGACGATCCTTGCCTGCAAGCGCCGGCCCGACGTCCGGGTCGACCCGCATTTCTGCCTCGAAGGCACGGGTGATCCGGAGGGGCGGCTCCCGGTCGCCTGGTACGGGCTCGGGCAGTTGACTGAGATGTTTCGCCGCTGCGACGTCGTCATGATCACGCTGCCCGGCAGCCCGCACACCACCCATTGCGTCGGCGCCGCCCAGCTCGCCGCGCTGCCGCCGCACGCGCACCTCGTGAACGTCGGCCGCGGCACCGTGGTCGACGAGGCCGCGCTGCTCGAGGCCCTGCGCGCGGGCCGCCTCGCGGGCGCCGGGCTCGACGTCTTCGCCGTGGAGCCGTTGCCGCCCGGTCATCCGTTCTGGTCCGAACCGCGCGTGCTCATGACGCCGCACATCGCCCCCGAGTCCGGCACCATGCCGCAGCTCTCGGCCGAGGTCCTGATCGAGAACGTCCGCCGCGACCTCGCCGGCGAACCGCTGCTCAACCTCGTGAACTTCGACCTCGGCTACTGAACGGCGTACCATCCAAAGGTGGAGCGCCGTCTCCCCACGCGCCGCTCGCGACCATCCCGAACCCCGGCTCTCCCCATGAGATTTTTCACCGCGATCTTCCCGCCCGCCGCCCTCGTCCTCTTCTTCGCCGGTTCCCCGGTCGCCGCCGCGCCCGCCGTCGTCGACTACACGATCCAGCTCGACGTCGTCCGCTCCGGCTACGACGGGGAGCATTGCTGGGTGCATCCCCGCGCCGGGATCGTGCCGCAGCCCGGGCGGCCGCCCACCGTGGTCATGACGCTGCAGAGCCTGTGGTTGAAGGGCAGCGACGTCTTCGGCCCGCTCAACGACCTGCGCACCGACGATCTCGGCCGCACGTGGAGCCCGCTCACGGAACACGCCGCCACCCTCGGCCAGCGGCCCGAGGCCGACGGCGCGACGGTCGGCGCCTGCGATTTCTGGCCGCAGTGGCATGCCGCCTCCGGCAAGCTGCTTGGGCTTGGACACAGCGTGCGGTATCGCAACCAGGCCGTCATTCACGAGCGCCCCCGCGAAACCATCTTCTCCGTCTATGACGCCGGCGCGCGGACCTGGTCCGCCTGGCGGCCCGTCGCCATGCCGGACGAGCCGCGTTTCTACAACGCCGGCGCCGGCAGCGCGCAGCGCGTCGACCTGCCCGACGGCACGCTACTCGTGCCCTTCTATTTCAAGGCGAAGGGTGAGACCGACTACCGCACCGCGGTCATGCAGTGCGCGTTCGATGGCACGACCGTCACCGTCCGCGCCATCGGCGGCGAATTGCGTCAGGCCGGCGGGCGCGGCCTGTACGAGCCGTCGCTCGTCCGGCTCGGCGACCGGTTCTTCCTCTGTATGCGGAACGACCGGACCGCTTACGTCTCGTCGAGCCGTGACGGGTTGAACTTCACCCCGCCGCGCGCCTGGAGCTGGGACGACGGCTCCGACCTCGGCAGCTACAACACCCAGCAGCACTGGGTCACGCACGGCGACGCACTCTTCCTCGTCTACACCCGCCGCGGGGCGGGCAACGACCATGTTTTCCGCCACCGCGCGCCCCTTTTCATCGCGCAGGTGGATCCGGACCGCCTCGTCGTCATGCGCGCGACCGAACGCATCCTCGTGCCCGAGCACGGCGCGCGGCTGGGGAACTTCGGGGTGACGCAGGTCAGCGCCCACGAGACGTGGGTGACCGTCGCCGAGTGGATGCAGACCAACCGGCCGATGCTCGTCATCCCGCCCGACAACCCGTGGGGCGCGGCCAATCGCGTGTTCGCCGCCCGGATACGCTTCGACCTGCCCCGGGCGAAACGGGCGGAGGCGCGGGCGGAGGCCCAGGCCCGGCCCCGCCGCCTCATCTTCAACAACGACGGCGGCGGTGACACGCGCGTCCCGGCGGAGCGGCTGTCGCAGCCCCGGGACTTCCTCGCGCTGCGGACCACGCCGCTGGTGGGGACGCAGGTCGACACGATCGTTTTCGACACCACGAGCGGCACCTTCGGCCGCTTCGCGCACCGCACGGCGGTGGCGGAGCCGTTCATGGTACGCGAGGGCCGGTATCGCCACAACCTCCTGCCCGACCTGGCCCCGCTGGGCACGGACGCCCTGCGCCTCGTGAGCGAACACAGCCGCGCGGTGGGGCAGGAGGTTTTCTGGGTGATGCGGATGAATGACACGCACGATGCGGGCAATCCGCTGCTCTGGCCGAAGTTCAAGGAGGAGCATCCCCATCTGCTCCTGGGCAGCAAGGCGGCGCCGCCGCAGCGGGGAGCGTGGACGGCGGTCGACTACGGCCGGCCCGAGGTGCGCGACCTCGCCCGCCGCACGATCGCGGAGGTCGCGGCCAATTACGATCTCGACGGGATCGAACTCGATTTCTGGCGCCACCCGGTGTTCTTCCGCACGACCGCGGCCGGGCAGCCGGCGAGCGACGAGGACCGGGCCGCGATGACCGCCCTGCTGCGCGACATCCGCTCCGACCTCGATGCGGCGGGCCGCCGGCGCGGGCGATACCTCCTGTTGAGTGTGAAGACTCCGGATTCGGTGAGTTATTGCCGGGAGATCGGACTCGATCTGGAGCGCTGGCTGGCGGAAGGCTCGGTGGACCTGCTCGTGCCCGGCGGTTATTTTCAACTCAACCCGTGGAGCGAGAGCGTGGCCCTCGCGCGCCGACACGGCGTCAAGATCTACGCCTGCCTGGCTGAAAGCCGCGTGCGCGACGCAGAAGGCGCCGCCGCGCGCAACAGCCTGGAGGCGCTGCGTGCGCGTGCTGCGGCAGCATGGGCGGCCGGCGTCGACGGCATCCAGATGTTCAACCATTTCGATCCGCACTCTCCGCTCTGGCGGGAGCTGGGCGACCCGGCGGTGTTGCGCCCATTACCCAAGGTTTATTTCGCGAGCGTGCAGGGGGCGTCGACGTCGCGCGGTTACTATCCCGCGCAGCGCCACATCACGCTGCCGACGCTCACCCCCGATGCGCCCGAAACCATCGCGGCGGGCGGCAGCCGGACCTACGACCTGCATGTGGGCGACGACCTGCGCGCCGGAGGTCCGCTGCGTGCGACACTCCAGCTGCGAACGGGTGCGCCCGTCACCGCGGTGCGTGTGCAGTGGAACGACGTGGACCTCACGCCCATCCGCACGGCGGCAGGACCAGCCGGTCTCGCCGCAGAAGTGCCGGCGACCGCAGTCCGGGCCGGGCGCCATCGCGTCACTGTCGCGGCCGCGGAGGAAATCCGGCTCGCGGACCTCAGCCTGCGGCTCGAAGCGCGGTAGTCGCGCCGCGCTCGATCTCGCATCCCCCGCGCCCGGCCGGTGCGGTCGGGTCGCGCCGCCGTGGCGGGATCAGGTGCCGGCTGCGGCCGCCGACCAGGCCTGGGCGCGGGCGATATCCCGGCGGATGAAGAACCGGTAGCCGGCGAGCAACACGAGGCTGGCGAGCAGGAACACCCCGGCGATGCCGGCGAAGATCCCGGCAAGGCCGACATGGCTCTTGAGGAAACCGGCGAAGAGCACGCCCATGCCGCCGGCCCCGGTGGCGACGGCATTCATGAAGCCGACGCCGGTGGAGCGGAACTGCGGGGGCACGATTTCGCACTGGGTCGGGTTGTCGTTGGCCTGGCCGATGCCGCGCAGGAATGAAAATGCCGCGATGCCGGCGGCCACGACCGGGAACGCCGGCTGGCCGACGAAGAGCAGCAGGAACGGTGCGGAAAGCAGATAGAACAACCCGTAGAGCAGCATCCGGCGGTGCGGTGCGCCGGCGGCGAGGCGGTCGGACACGGTGCCGCCGACGACGATGCCGAGCATCACGGAGATCTGGAGCATGAACGTCCCGGCGAAGCCCGCGGCGGCGAGCGTCATGTCGTAGGTCTCCCGGAAATACAGCGGGAGCCATCCGAAGAACGTCCACAGGCCGAGTCCCGAGAGCATCGATTCGGCGAGCAGGACGTAGTAGGACGGCACGCTGGAAAGGTATTTCAACGCCTCGGGCAGCGACGCGCGCGCGACGGCCGCGCGAGGAGCCGGCGGGGTGGCCGGCACGATCGGCTTCGCCAGGAGCGCGAGCGCGATGCCGCCCAGCCCAAGCACCCAGAAGCCGGAGCGCCAGCCATGGTGTTCCGCCATGAAGCCCGCGAAGCTGCCGCCGAGGATCATGCCACCATTCACGCCGATGGAGATGAAGCTCAGGGCGCGCGCTCGGGACCCCGGCCCATGGTACTCCGCGATCAGGGCGATGGCGGCGGGCAGGAAGAGGCACTCCGTGATGCCGAGGCCGAGGCGCAGCGCGACCAGCATGGGAAAACCGGTCGCGGCGCCCATCAGCGCCGTCACGGCGCTCCAGGCGACCAGGCTGACCACCACCATCCGCGTGCGGGAAAAGCGGTCCGCGAGGCTGCCGGCGAGCGGTGAACCGAGCGCATAGCTCCACAGGAAGACGGAACCGAGGAGGCCGAGCTGCACGTCGCTCAGGCCCAGGTCGGCGCGCAGCGCCGGCAGCACGGCCGACAGCGATGCCCGGTCGGCGTAGTTCAAGGCCGCCGCCACGGCGAGGAACAGCGCGACGCGCCAGCGGGTTTGGCGATACCAGGAGTCCTCGGCCATCGGGTGTTGGTAGGTGTGGGCCGAGGGGTTGGCGAGTCCCGGCGAAGGAAAATCGGCGCGACCGCCTTACGGACGTACGAGCACCGGCGTCGCGTCGAGATGCTCGGCCATGAACGTCCGGACCATCGCGTCGAACGTGGGATCGAACCGGACGTCCGGCAGGGCGCCCGCGGTCGAGGCCAGCACGCCGCGGTCGTGCAGCGGCAGCTTGAGCGTGCGGAGGAAATGGGCGAACGACTGCCGCACTTCGGAGCGTGTGAAGATGCTCCACAGTGCGGTGATCCGCGCCTGCGCCGCCCGCGCCTGCTCGAGGCGTCCCGCGGTCCACGCCGTGAACAGCGCCCGGAACAACTGCGGCGCGATGCAGCCCTGCGCCACCACGCAGCCGTGCCCGCCCGCTTCGAGCGTGGGCAGGACGAGCTTCTCCACCCCCTGCAGGAAACGCAGCGGCCGGCCCGCGGTGGCCGCGAGGATCTCCGCGCAGCGGTCGGCGTCGGCGCCGTTGGTATCCTTCAACGCCACGATGTTCGGGTGCTGGGCGAGCCGGGCCACGGTGGGGACGGCGAAAGGTGTCGGCATCCGCAGGTGGTGGTAGAGCGCGAGCGGCAGGGGACTGTCCTCGGCCACGCGCGTGCAGTAGTTGGCGAGCTGCTCCTGATCGAGGGCGACGAAGAACGGGCACATCAGCACCGCCACGTCGGCACCGGCCCGCTGCATGTCGCGCGCCTGGCGCAGCGCGTGCCGATGCCCGAGGCCCGACACGCCCGCGTAAATGACGCCATCGGGGGCGGCGCGCCGGACGGTTTCCACGATCGCCAGCCGCTCGGGCTCGTCGAGCAGCGGTGACTCGCCCGTCGAACCGACGGCAAAATACTCGGAGATGCCGCCGCTCCGCAGGTGGGCCACGAGGCCTTCGAGGCTCGGCCGGTCGACCTCGCCGCGCGGGGTGAAGGGCGTCACGAGCGCGGCGATCAGGTGAGGAGCGGAAGCGGGCAGGCGGGACGGGCTCATGAAACGGGAACGGTGTTGGGAACCGAGGCCACGGCGGCCAGCGCAGCGGCGCGAAAATGCTCGAACTGCTCGAGCGTCGCCCCGCGGTACGGCGGGAGCAGCGCGAGCGGAAAGTCGGGGAAATGCAGCCTCGCGTAGAGCTTGTCGTAAGCGCCGTCGAGGTACGTGCCGCCGGCGAGCGCGGCCTTCGCCGCCGCGTGCAACCCCCGGAACACCGGCTCCAGCGCCACCCGTTCTGCCCGCGACGCCGCGAACCAGCGCCGCGCCAGCCCCGGCTCGCACGCGCCCAGCGCGCACAGGAGCCCGCAGCCGGTCTCCTCCGCCAGCGCATGGAATCCGAACTCGGTCAGGAAGCACCGCACGCCGGCCGCCTGGGCCGCGGTGGCGACGTCGCGCAGGACGGGCACGTTGTCGCCGCCCATCTTGATCGCGACCAGGTTGGGGTGCCGCCCCGCGAGCCGCGTGTAGTCGGCGCCGGTCAGCACGCGTCTCGCCCGCGCCAGGTTGTAGTGCAGGAACTTCGCCTCGGGGAACCGCCCGCACGTGGCGGCGAAGAACGCGTCCATCTCCTCGTCGGCGAGCGCGCCCCACGACGCCAGCGAGATCTGGAACTCGCGCACGCCCCCCTCCAGCGCCGCCGCGATCCGCTCCTGCACCGTGCCGAGCGCGAGGCTGATGACCCCCACCATCGGCACGCCCCCCGCGGCGAGCATCTCCTCCGCAAAGATCCGGCCGATCGCGGCGAACTGGCCCTCCGTCACCGCGTAGCCCTCGCCCGCGGTGCCGAAGATGTAGTGGCGGGGGCCGAGGTGCCCCACGGCATGCCGAACCGTCGCCCGGAAAAGCGGTTCGTCGCAGGTGCCGTCGGCCTTCCAGGGCAGCACGCACGTTCCGAGCAACGCGCGCGGATAACGCGCCGCGGGCGGCGGCGGGAGGGTCGAGAGCGGGGCGGGCGGCGGCATGCGCGGAGGCCCACCAAGCCACGAATGGTATACCACTGCAAGGGTTTCTTTCCCCGGCCGACCCGGATGGCGCCGGCGGCGCGCAGCCGGCCCCGGCCGGCGGGCTCCGCTCCGCCACCCGGCCCACTGCGGCGTTGACTTGTGGTATACCATGGGAACGCTCCCGGCACGCCCCCATGAAGCGCCGCTCTTCCGCCTGGTTGTCCTGCCTGTCCCTTGCCGCCGTCGCGTCCGCGACTGCCGCCGACCCGGTCGTCCGGGCGGTCGCCCCGCTCCGGGCTGTCACGCTCACGTCTCCCGCCGGCCAGCCGGCGGAGTATCGCTACCTGGCGTTTCCGGTCGTGCACCGCGTGTCGGACGACGAGATCTGGGTCGCCTACAAGGCCGGGCGCAGCCACGCGACCGACGCCGGGGCGGCGATGGAAATCGTCCGCCACACGCTGTCCTCCGGACGCACGACGCTCGTGCAACGCGTGCCTGCTCCGCCGCCCAAGCCTTATCAAATGGGAGAGTTCGTCCGGCAGCCGGATGGAGCGCTCGAGCTGCGCATCGACGTGCAGGACGTCGGCTGGGACGGCCGCCATTACCGCTCCGGGGCGGAGACGCTCCGCTGGAACGCGGCGCGCGGGGCGTTCGATCCGGCCGTGCCCATGCCGCCGGTCGAAGGCGTGCAGTATGGGTACCCCTTCGAGTTCATCGTCGAGGGCCGCACCACGTGGCAGCTCGTCATGGCATTCGGCTACCACCAGCCGGGCGGACGCTGGAGTGTCGACGTGCTGCGGTCCGGGGACTCGGGCCGATCGTGGTCCTTCGTGCGAAACCTCACCGCGGAGTTCGGCGGCATCCGCGGGAACGAGAGCGGTTTCGTGCGGCACGGCGACGGGTTTCTCGTCACGACCCGCGGCTATGACCGGATCGCGCGGCTGCATCGCACCGACGGCGAGTTCCGCGTGCAGCGGCAGGCCGACCTGACCGGGAAGTATCCGTTCGTGAACAACATCATCGGCCGCCCGCGGATCTTCGTGCGCGACGGTCACGGTTACCTGATCGGGCGGAACTGGACACGGCCGCAGGATGGCAGCGCCGGGCCCAGCGAGATGCAGCTCTGCCTGCTGCGCTTCGACCCGGCCACCCTCGCGCTCACGGGCTGCGTGATCATCGACAACGCAGAGCAGCGCAAGCTGGGCGACGGCTACTACGCGGTGCCGGTGTTCGCCGGGGAGGGCGCCGACACGCGACTCCATGTCATCACCTACAAGGGGCTGCCCGGCCAGCCGCCGGAGATCGTCCGGTTTGACTATCGCTGGGCCGATCTGAAGTGAACGCGGCGGACCGGCCCTCCTCCCGCGGTCCCCGCCGCCGGGGACGAATGCTCCTGGCTTCGCTCGTGATCGGGTTGGGCGTCCCGCGCCTTCCGGCCGGTGAGCGCATCACGTTCCACGAGGTGCCGAGCGCGGCGATCGGGCGCTCCCTGCCGGTGGCGGTCATCGCGCCGGAGGAGACCGCGCCCTCGCCTTCGGCCGTGTTGTTTTTCCTGCATGGCCGCGGCCGCCACCACCGCTCGCTGCTCGAATCGCCGGCCGGGGCGGCGACGCGGCAGGCGCTGTTGCGTGCGCCCTTCTTCGTCGTGTTGCCGCAGGGCGAGGACGGCTGGTACATCGATTCGCCCGCGCTGCCGGCCGCGCGCTACCAGGCGTACCTCGAGGAAGTGATCGCGTGGACCGGCCGCACCTTCCCGGTGGCGCGGAACCGGGAGCGACGCGGCATCGCCGGGTGGTCGATGGGCGGCTATGGGGCGGTGCGTTTTGCGCAGGCCCATCCGGATGACTTCGGGTTCGTCGCCAGCATCATCGGACTGCTCGATTTCCCCCGGCCGGAGGACCTGCCCGCGGGGCAGAACTACCGGGTGCCCACGGCCCGGTTCACCGCGGATCCGACCGTGTGGGCGGCGTTCAACCCGCTCGCCGCCGTCGCGCGGCTGCGCGACACCCGGGTCCAGCTCGTGCTCGCGACGCGCGGATTCGAGCGCACGATGAACGAACGGTTCATCGCGGCCCTGCATGCGGGCGGGATGGAGCCGGAGGTGCACTGGCTGGAGGGCGGCCACGAGTTTCCGCTGGTGGAGCGCGCCGTGCCTTTGGTCATCGACGCCGCCACCCGAAGTTTTCAGAACCGGCCCCGATGAGCCTCGTCTCGACCCAGCGCCTCGAAACCGAACTGCTCGTCGCCGGCGGCGGGATTTCGGGCGTGTGCGTGGCGCTCGCCGCCGCGCGCCTGGGCACGCGCGTGATCCTCGTGCAGGACCGGCCGGTGCTCGGGGGCAACGCCTCCAGCGAGATCCGCATGCACGTCGTCGGCGCCACCGGCCTGCACGCCGGTCTGCCGCTCGTCCTCGAGCCCCGCGAGGGCGGGTTGATCGAGGAGATCAGGCTCGAGCTGGCGGTGCGCAACCCGCAGCGGTCGCCCGCGATCGCCGACCTGATCCTGTACGAACTCTGTCGCGCGGAGCCGAAGCTCACGCTGTTGCTCAACACCACGGTGACGGCCGCGCGGGTCGAGTCGGGCCGCATCGTGGAAGTGACGGCCGAGCGGCCGTCCACCGAGGATCGCTTCCTGCTCACGGCGGCGATGTACGCGGATTGCACCGGCGATGGCCGGCTCGGCGCGGAGGCGGGGGCGCCCTTTCGCCGCGGACGCGAGGGTCGGGACGAGTTCGGCGAAGCGCTGGCGCCCGAGGCGGGGGACGGAAAGACGCTTGGCTCGACGATCCTCTTCCAGGCCCGGAAACACGACCGGCCGATGCCGTACGTCGCGCCGCCGTGGGTCCGGCGGTTCCAGCCGGCCGACTTCACCCTGCGTCCCTTTGGCAAGGCGGGTTCGGACCTCGGCCTCGAATACGGCTACTGGTGGATCGAGTGGGGCGGCTGCCTCGACACGCTCAAGGACAACGAACGGATCCGCGACGAGCTGCTCGCGGTCACGCTCGGCGTCTGGAACTACATCAAGAACGAGTCGGGCCTCGACGTCGCGCCCTGGGCGCTGGAGTGGATCGGCTTCGTGCCCGGCAAGCGCGAGAGCCGGCGATTCGTCGGACAGCACGTGTTGACGGAGACCGAGCTCTTCGCGTCGCGACCTTTCGCCGACGCCATCGCGTTCGGCGGGTGGCCGATCGACACGCATCCGCCCGAGGGCGTCGACGCGCCGGACCAGGCGCCCTGCACGCAAAACCACCTGCCGTGGCTGTACGACATCCCGCTGCGGAGCTGCGTGAGCGCCACGGTGCGCAACCTCTTCTTCGCCGGCCGAAATATTTCCGCGACGCATCTCGCGTTTGCCTCCACGCGGGTGATGGCGACCTGCGCGGTGGTGGGGCAGGGTGTGGGAACCGCCGCCACGCTGGCGCTCCGCGCCGGGGTCGAACCCGCGGCGATCGCCGGCGATGCCGGCCTGCTCCGACAGATCCAGCAGCGGCTCCTGCGCGACGATGCCTACCTGGTCGGCGTCCGCAACGCGGACCCCGCCGATCTCGCCCGCACCGCGACGGTGCGCGCCTCGAGCGAGCAGCCCGGCGGCGAAGCAGGCCTCGTGCTGTCGGGGCAGACGCGGGCCGTGCACGGGCCGACGGTCCCGGATTCGCCCGCGGCGGCACCCTCGAACCAGTGGGAGAGCGTGCTGCAGGAGCTGGCGACCGGAGCCGTGCAGGCAGTTTACACCATCGCGCCGCCGGCCCGGGCGTTTCCGGGCACGCACCGCTGGATGAGCGATCCGGGCAAAAGCCTGCCGGCGTGGCTCGAGCTGCGCTGGGCGGCGCCCGTGAGCGTGCGCGAAGTGCAGCTCGTGTTCGACACCGGTCAGCACCGGTTCCTCACGCTGTCGCAAGCCGACGGATACACGCGGCGCATGCACTGGGGAGCGCCCCAGCCGGAGACCGTGCGCGACTACCGGATCGAGGCGGAGACGCCGACGGGGTGGACGCTCCTGCACCGGGAGCAGGGCAACTACCAGCGGCGGCGCGTGCACCGCCTGGCGGCGCCCGTGGCGACGGGCGCGATGCGCATCGTGGTCGAGGCCACGCACGGGCTCGATCACGCCCGCCTCTTCGAGGTGCGGGTCTATGGCGCTGAGCCAACGGACTCATGCAGCCGGCCTTCGACTCAGCCGCACTGAAAGGTGCAGCAGCTTGTCCTCAAGCTGCTGCGGACCGGTCCATCGCACGTCAGCCGCCTGGGGACAGGCGGCTCCACCTCGATCGAGTCGTTCCGGCGCGGTAACGGCATTCCGCTCCTGCCCCATGGGCAGACCCGGATGCCTGTCCGCCGCAGATCGCGCGGCGCCCCGTTCAGGCCTTGGCGTCCGTGGCGTCCTCGTCGTCGGCCGGCTCGCCCTCGTTGGCGAACGCCTTTTCCGCCTCGTCGAGCACGCGGCGGGCGGCCTCGGCGGCGCTGTCCTCCACCTCGATGTGAATGCCGGCGGCGCTGAAGACGGGCGACGCCTGGGCGGTGAGTTCGTCCGGCACGTAGGCCGTGATGCCGTTCGCTTCCAGCACGGACTTGAGCAGCATGGCCTCGGCGGGGTTGGAGCAGGTGGCGACGGTGGTCATGGGCCTGAGCGTAACGCGGAGCGGCCGCTTGGCGAGAGCAGGCGACCGATTTCCGGGGCGCGGGGCCGGCCCGCCCGCTGATGCGCCCGAGCGGCCGGGGACGGCCGCGCTCCCGAGGAGGGACGCGCTCCCAAAGTGGCGCGCTCCAAAGGAGGCGCGCTCCCGAAGAGGCTAATTCCAGCCTCGACATTGCGGCCCGCTTCGAGCGGTTCCTCGTCCCGATGAAACCCACCCCTGCGCTCATCTTGTTTGGGTTGCTCGCGTTTCCCCTTTTCGGGCAGCACGCGACCCGGAATGTCCTGTTGGTGACCCTCGACGGCCTGCGCTGGCAGGAGGTGTTTCGCGGGGCGGACGAGGCGTTCATCAACCCGCCCGACGGCGGCGTGCCCGAGAAGGAGTTGAAGGCGGTCCGGGAAACCTGGCTCGCGCCCACGCCCGAGGAACGGCGGCGGCGACTGATGCCGTTCGTGTGGGGCGAGATCGCGGCCAGGGGGCAGTTGTTCGGCAATCGCGATCGCGGTGCGCCGATGGCGGTGGCGAACGTCGAATGGTTCTCGTACCCGGGCTACCAGGAGGTGCTGGGCGGGTTCCCCGATGCGCTGGTCACCTCCAATCTGCCGATCCCCAACCGCAACGTGACCGTGCTGGAATGGCTCCACGGCCGGCCGGGTTTTGCCGGGCGCGTGGCGGGCTGCGCCACCTGGCACGTGTTTCCCGCCATCATCAACGTCGGGCGCAGCCGGCTGCCGCTGTGGGTGTCGGGTGCGCAGCATGCGGCGCTCGCCCCGAAGACGCCCGCGTTCGCCGAGATCAACCGCTGGATGGAGGACATCCCCAGCAAGGCGAACGACGAGCATTACGACGGCTTCGGCTTCCGGGCCGCGCTCGAGATGATCGACACGGTGAGGCCGCGCGTGCTCTACGTCGCGCTCGGCGAGCCCGACACCAACGCCCACGCCCGGCGCTACGGCGCGTACCTCGAGTCGATCCGCCGCTGCGACCGCTTCGTGCGGCAGCTCTGGGAGAAACTGCAGTCGCTCGAGCAGTACCGGGACCGCACCACCCTCGTCATCACCACCGACCACGGCCGCGGGCGCACGCCCCAGGATTGGAAGGACCACAACAAGAAGACCCCCGGCTCCGACGAAACCTGGCTCGCCGTCCTGGGCCCCGACACGCCCGCGCGCGGCGAGCGCAGCCAGACCGCGCCGGTGGTTTCGGCACAGGTGGCCGCAACCGTCGCGGCGCTGCTGGGGGAGAATTTCGCCGCCACCGACGCGCGCATTGCCGCGCCGCTGGCCGACGTGCTCGCGCGCCCCTAGCGCAGATTCGATGATTCTGCAGCCCAAACCAAACCGCAAAGACGCAAAGAAGCGCGAAGCTTCGCCAAGCTTTCCTTCGCGTCTCGGCGTTTGGGATCCCGCCCTGATCGGCTACGATTTTAGTTAAGGCGCTTCAGGGTAGTTCATCCATCGTGTCGCCGATTCCGGCGCACCGTCTCCCCGGTCCGCCGGGACTCCTCCCGCCTGTCCCGCCGGTTTACGTTAGACTGCTGCGGGACTCGTTTGCCCGGAGGCAGTGGGGTCTACTCGCGTCAGGCTGCGTTCGACGCAGCGCGGTTGCACCGGTTCCGCCCCTGCGGGACGGCCGCCAGACCTCACCCAAACCCCACCTCGATGAACCTCACTTCGTGTGTTTCCCTCCGGCGTCGCCGGTGCGCAGCCGCGCTGGCCGTGCTGCCGTTCACCCTGTCGCAGCTTTCCGCCGCGTCGGCGCCGGCGGCACCCGCGGCCGCCGACCCGGTCGTCCTCACGCCCTTCACGGTCGATGCCACGCGCGACGTCGGCTTCGTCGCCGCCAGCGCGCTGGCCGGGGGCCGGCTCGCCACCGACCTGAAAGACACCCCCGTGGCGTACTCGGTGCTCACGCGCGAGTTCATCGACGCGCTCGGCGTCTCCGACGTGACCGAGGCGGCGGCCTGGACGACCAACGCGAGTTTCGCCAAGGACGACGGGCGCTCGACGCAGTTCGGCCGCGTCGGCTTCAACGACCTCGTCACCTTCCGCGGCGTCGCCGCCAATCGGGCCAACATCAATTTCTTCCCGGTCCACTTCGACTACGACAGCTACAACCTCGAGCGCTTCGACTTCGCCCGCGGGCCCAACTCGATCCTGTTTGGCACCGGCTCGGTGGGCGGCTCCGCCAACGGCCTCTACAAGGAGGCGCGGACCGACAAGCACATCCGCGACGTGTCGCTGCGCGTGGGCTCGTGGGACTATTATCGTGCGACCGTCGACGTGAACGAGCCGATCAACCGCGACCTCGCCGTCCGGGCCAACTTCCTCTGGCAGGACAACGGCACCTGGCGCGACCGCGAGTGGCAGAAGCGCGAGGCCGGCTCGCTGCACGTCACCTGGCGGCCGTGGGACAAGGCGAAGATCGTCGTCGTCGGCGACAAGGGCAAGGTGCGCCGCAGCTACGGCACGACCACGATCGGCGACCGGCTCTCGACGTGGGACGGCGTCACCGTCTTTTCCGGGCCGATCGCGACCGCGCCCGCCGTCGGCACCGGCACGCAGCGCATCGGCAATCCGCCCGGCGTAGCCTACCTCTACATACCGGGCGGCAGCGCGATCGCCAACAGCGTGGTCAACTGGGCCGCGATGGGCATGACCGCCACGTCGCACCAGACCGGCTCGCTCTACGGTCCCGGCCGCACGCCGGTCGTGGGCGCCAACCCCGGCTTCCTGCCCGAGGCATTGCACAACCGGATCAACGTCCCGGCGAACCTCCTGGGCGCCGCCCAGGCGGCGGGCTTCCGGCTGCCCGGCCGTGAGTTCTCCGCGGCCTTCGACGACACCGGCTACCTCAACGATTATCACAACGTGGTCGCCTCGATCGAACAGCAGATCGGCCGGCACCTCTTCCTGCACGGCTCGGCCAACACCTCGGAGGGGTTGCGCGGCACCAATTTCGGCACCGCCCGCGGCCTCAAGGACGGCATCCAGATCGACCTCAACCGCAACCTGCCGACAGGCGCCGCCAACCCGTACTTCCTCCAGCCCTACATCCAGACGACAAACGATTTCGACCAGGTGAACACCAAGTCGGACCAGTACCGCGGTTCCGTCGCGCTGGTGTTCGACGAGACGCGGTTCGGCGACTTCCGGCTCAACGCCGAATTCGGCCACGAGAAACTCGTCAACTCGCGCGAGAAGTACCGCTACGCCGTCTCGGACCCGACGGTCGACGCCCGGCTCTGGGCCTCGAGCACGCTCGTCTCGTGGCGCTACTACTACCTCAACGAAAGCGCCCGGCCGATGAAGGAGCTGGGCAGCATCAGCGTCGTGGACCCCGTGGCCGGCACCACCCGCACGCTGCCGACCGCCTATACTCTCGATACGGCGCGTCCGACTGAGACGATCCATACCAACCAGAAGTTCGACTACGCGCAGGCGACGCTCAACGCGAAGTTCTTCAAGCGCCGGCTCAACGTCATCGGCGCCGTGCGCGAGGACCGCTACTCGACCGACAGCAAGTCGCTGCGCGCCCGGATGGAGCTGCCGGCGAACTGGAACGGTGTCGACGTGATCTACCGGCCCGCCGCCCCGGCGAACTACCGCCAGCTCACTTACGTGCCGAAGGCGGCCAACGGCTCCGCGACCGGGGCCCGCCAGGAGGCGACCACCCGCCCGCGCGACGGCGCCGGCGTGGGCCTGCCGCAGTACGCCAACGACGTGTTCCAGGACGACTTCTCGCCGCCCAGCGTCGAGGGGAAGACCACGACCTACTCCTACGGCGCGGTCTACCACCTCCTGCCGTGGGTCAGCGTCTTCGCCAATTACGCCGAGACCTGGTCTCCGCCTTCGAGCAACCTCACCATCTTCGGCCAGGTCTTCGGGCCCGACGTTTCCGAGGGCTGGGACGCGGGCCTGCGCTTCTCCCTGCTGCAGGGCCGGCTCAACGCCTCCGTCATCCGCTACGAGGGCAAGCAGTCCAACCTCACGGTTTCGACCGGCTCGAACGGGCAGAACATCAACAACATCGCCGCGACCAACGTGCTGAACGACCTCTCGCTCAGCGGCATCAATGCCCGTGGCCTCCAGGATGTGCCGCGCACCTACAACGACACCGTCGCACGCAAGACCGACGGCTACGAGTTCGAGGTGACCGCCAACCTCGGCCGCGGCTGGCGGCTCATGGGCAACCTCGCTTTCGCCAACGCGCGGCAGGGCGACGCGCTCGCCGGCACGCGCGCCTACTTCGCGCAGAACCAGAACCTGCTTCGTCAGGTCCTGGCCGACGCGGGGGTGTCAGTGAACGCCGACAACGTCGCCAGCGTGAACGCCGGCGTGACGCCCGCCAACTCGCCCGACGCCGCGAGCGCGCGCGACTCCTGGAACGGGCTTGTCCAGACCCTGCAGAACACCACGGTGGCCTACCAGAAAGTGGCCCGCCTGACCGAAGTCACCGGCAACCTCTTCACCGATTACACGATCCAGTCGGGCCGGCTGAAGAACGTGCGGATCGGCGGCGGCGTGAATTACCGCGGCCGCGAGGTCATCGGTTTCCGCGGCGCCGACACGATCCGCAACCCGGCCAATCCGGCCGCCGCGATCGACGACCCCGCCGTCGACGCCTTCACGCCGGTGTATCGGCCGAGCTATTACACCGCGACCGCTCTTTTCGGCTATAGCCGCCGCATCTACGACTATCCGGTCCGCTTCGACCTGCGCATCGAGAATCTGCTCCAGGAGGACGTGCCGCTCTATTACAACACGGTGCTGCGCCCGCCCGGCGGCGACCTCTCCAATCCGGCGCGCGTGGCGACCCCGAACCTGTTCTCCTATCTCACGCCGCGGAACTACATGTTCACGGTTTCCGTGAGCTTCTGACCGGCCGGCAGCGCGGGCGGCCTGGCCCGCAGGGCGTTCGCGGCAGGCTGGCGCGTTCGCCCTTCCCGGGTGCCGGCGGATCTCCGGCGGAAAACTCCTCGCGCGGCCGGCGGTTTCCCCCTCGGATCATGGACCAGCTCCCACCCCGCATGCTACGCTTTGCCCAGTTCGGCGCCGGTCGCATCGGCGCCATCCATGCCGCCAATCTCGCCTCGACGCCGGACACCCAGTTGCTCCACGTCGTCGACGTGAACTCCGAGGCCGCCCGCGCGCTCGCGGTGCGCCACGGGGCGCAGGTTTCCAGCGTCGGGGCGGCTTTGGGAGACCCTCGCGTGGATGCCGTGATCATCGCGTCATCGACCGACACCCATGCGGACCTCGCGATCGCGGCGGCGCGGGCGGGCAAGGCGATCTTTTGCGAGAAGCCGATCGATCTTTCACTCAAGCGCGTCGACGCCTGCCTCGCCGCGGTGAGGAAGGCGAAGGTGCCCATGTTTGTCGGCTTCAACCGCCGGTTCGACCCCAGCTTCGCCGCGCTGCACGCACGCATCGCTCGCGGCGACATCGGCGCCGTCGAGCAGGTGATCATCTCGAGCCGCGATCCAGGCCTGCCGCCGATCAGCTACCTCAAGGTGTCCGGCGGCCAGTTCCGCGACATGACGATTCATGATTTCGACATGGCGCGCTGGCTGCTCGGGGAGGAGCCGGTCGAGTTGTTCGCCTACGGGAGCTGCCTCGTCGATCCGGCCGTCGCGAAGGTGGGAGACACCGACTCCGCGATGGTCGTCATGAAGACCGCCTCCGGGAAGCTGTGCCATATCAACAACAGCCGCCGTGCCAGCTACGGCTACGACCAGCGACTCGAAGTGCACGGGGCCAGGGGCCGGCTGATGGCGGGTAATCGCACGGCGACGACCGTCGAGCTGGCCGACGCCGACGGCGTCAGCGGAGACAAGCCGCTTTATTTCTTCCTCGAGCGCTACGCCGAGGCCTATCGCGCCGAACTGGCCGCCTTCGTCCACGCCGTGACCCAGCGCCAGCCGCTCCCGGTCACCGCCCATGATGGCCGGCAGGCGATCGTCCTGGCGGAGGCGGCCGTGAAGTCCCTGCGTACCGGCCGCTCGGTGAAGGTCTGATGCAGTTGGGGTGGAGCCGCCTGTCCCCAGGCGGCTGACCTTCGACGGATCCGACCGCAGCGACTTGAGGAAAAGCCGCTGCTTTCTCAGTGCGGTCGTGCTCCCGATGACGTGAAGGCCCGCGGGATCGTCCCGTCTTACCGGCCGAACACCTTCCGAGTAAGCACGTACTTTCCGTCGATCAGCGTGGTGCGGGGATGGGCCGGGATGCCGGTCTCGTGGTAGAAGATCATCCCGCCGAGCACGTCGATCGCGGCTGCGCCGACCAGCTCCGCACCCTCGTCGAGGTAAGGATAGCCGTGGCTGTTGTGGCGTCCGAGGCTGGCAATGTGGAACCGCAGTTTCGGGGCGAGCCGGCGCAGCCGCGGGAGGGCGGCCGGCACGGCGTCGCTCTGCGCGAACACCGCCTGCGGCTGCTGGCGCGCGAGCCAGCCGGCGACGAGCTCGATCCGCTCGCCGGGCGTCGCCGCCTGCGGCACAATGAGCGTCGCCCGGTCGCGCCCGCGCCAGTTCACCGCGGCGGTGAAGTTGTGCCCGGTGCGCTCGTCGAAGTTCTCGTCGAAGACCGCCGCGATCCGCCGGTGGCCGGCGGCCTCGAGCTGGGCGAAGACGCGCATGGTGTTGCCGAACTGGTTGGGCACGACGCAGTGGAACCGGGGCGCGAGGATCGACTTCGACGTGCTCACCACCGAGATGCCGTTCCAGTTGATCGAGGTGTCGAGTTCCATGGGCACGACCGACGGCAGCAGCAGCGCCCCTTCGAGCCCGCGCGTCCGGATCACTTTCAGCAGGTGGCGCAGGCTGAGGTGGTAGTCCGCGGCGTGCAGGGCGGTGAGGCTGAAGCCAAGCTCGGCGGCGCGGCGTGCGGCGCCCTGGCGGATCCTGGCGTTGTAGATGTTTTCGACGAAGCCCGGGATCGGATAGAAGTCGACGAGCGCGACGCCGATCTTCCCGCGCGCCGTGCGGGCGGTGCGCAGGTGGTTCATCAGGCGCGACAGCTCCGGGTCGGGGTGATAACCGAGCGCGTCGGCGCAGCGCTTGATCCGGTCGCGGGTCGGAATCGAGATGCGCGGGTTGCCCCGCAGCGCCAGCGACACCGTCATCACGGACACACCTGCCGCCGCGGCGATTTCGCGCAGCCCGACACGGGCGGTGGGGGCGGACGTCCGCGGCGCTCCCCGGCTGCCGGGTCGCAGTGTCATCGTGCCGGCGCCAGCCAGGGCCACTCGGTCTTGGCTGCGAAATTGTAGCGCAGGCAGTACCGGTTGAGCGTGGCATTGGCCCAGCGGGAGACGTACACCAGGTCGCGCTCGCGCAGCATCGGGCGGGGATCGTACGCGACGCTGAAGTGCGTGAAAGCCTTGAGGTCGCCGGTGAACTCCCGCGGCCACCCGCGGGCCAGCGGATCGGGCGCCCGCGCCTTCAACTCGCGGTGCGCCTTGTTCCAGTGATCGCGCAGGATGTCGTCGACCACGGGCACGTTGCCCTGCGCCTGCCAGGGGACGCTGCCGTGGAAGCCCCACTCGACGCCGATCCAGGGGCGGCCCGCGTGCCGGTTGGCGTCGTCCGCCGCCGCGTCGGTGGTCACGATCCGGCCATGCCAGTAGGTCCAGACGCGGACGACGCGCTCCGTCGCGGGGTCAAACTCGACCCACACCACCTCGTGATCGCAGGGGTCGTTGTCGCTGGGGAACCCGAGGTCGTCCTCCCAGAAGAGGTGATAGGCGATGACGGGCCGGTCCGGATGCACGATCGCGACGATGTCCTTGAGTGGAAAAAACTCCCGCGGCACGAGCATCAGGCGCGGCGCGAACTTCAGCACCCGGGCGCGCACGGCGGCGGAGGGCGTTGCGGGCGGCTCCGCGGCGAGCAACTGCTGGTACAGGGGCGTGGCGTCGCCGAGATTGCGCTTCCCGTGCGCGGCCAGGGCGCGGGCGTTGATCTCCTCGAGGGCGGAGGGTTCGGCGGCGAAGGCCGGCGCGGAGCCGGACGCGAGTGCGAGCAGTCCGGCGGCGCGGAGCAGGGTGGGGAACAGCGTTTTCATGGCCAGGCGGAGAGCGGTTGCACGACCGGGTCGGGGTGTTCGGGCCAGCGCGGGCCGACGGGCGTGAGCAGCACCGCAATGCGGGCGTCGGCGACATCATCGGCGCCGGACACCGCGGTTTCGAGCACGGTGATGCCGGGGTTGGGGTTTTCGCGCGAGGTGGGGGGAGTCGCGGGCCGCGCGGTGAAGCGGCCCGTCGCCGGGGCGAGCAGGTCCACGCGCAGGGTGCGTCCTTCGGCGGTGAGCAGGGCCCGCCGCGGGGAAACGACTTCCACCGCGGCGGCGGTAAGGAGCCGCCACGCGAGCGGGGTGCCGGGCGCGATCCCGGTGGCGTCGTCCTGGACCAGCACGCGCGAGCGGTTGAGCAGGGCCAGACCGCGGTGCAACTGGCGCGCGGCGCCGGGATAGGCCGGCGTGAGGTCGGCGATCGCGAACGCCCAGCCCGGGCGTGATTCCGCGCGGAGGATCGGGGCGCTGGCGCCGGGCTCCTGCAGCCGGTCGCCCGGGGTGAGCGTGTTGTGGCTGCGATTGTTGAGCCGGTAGTATTGCCAGCGGGCGCTGTGCACCGTCGTCCGATCCCAGTAGCCCGGCAGGTTGTAGTCGTCGCGGCCGAGATCGATGGCCCAACGCACGCCATCGGCGTCGAGCGTGAAGGCGCCCAGGTCAAGGTGCGCGTGATTGACGGCGTTGCTGCCAGCCTTGAAGCCGACCCACAGGTCCTGCGGATCCTCCCAGCCGCTGCGAAACACGGCCAGCTGCGTGGGGCCGCGGAAGATCGCATCGGGCGGCGGTGCGACCGGCGCGGTCTCGGCGGCTTCCGGAAACCAGAGCGCGTGCATCGCCACGAAGCGGCTCGTCTCGTCGTTGGGCGGTTCGCGCAGCATCCGCGCGAGCCACCGCCGGTTCGCCGCGATCACGTACGGATGTCCGTAGCGCTGCGCGAGCCAGGTGAGGCAGTCGTCGGCGCCGAGCCGGGAGCGGCCGTCGGCATAGTTGAACGCATGCCCGGTCGGGCTCGCCATGTGCAGCCGGTAAAGGGCGGTCCGGTCGAACGCGAGGGCCCGGCCCAGGCCGAAGTCGGTGCCGAGCGCGCTTTCCAGCGCCGCGAACAGGTACACGGTGTAACGCGTGCCGTAGCCCCAGTAGACCGGGCCCTCGGGGTAGGCGCCGTCGGGCGCGTAGGCGGCGAGGGCGAACGGCAGCGTCGCGCGCAGGCCGGCGATCACGTCGCGCGCGAGCGCGGGCTCGTGCTCGGCGACCGCGAGCGCGGCGAGCACGAAGCCGCCGTTGCAGACCTGGTTCCAGTTGTTGTGCAGGTTGCCGCGCACGAACGGATACGATCGCCGCTGCGGCTCGGTCCGGGCGTACGCCGGCCGGGCGTGGACGAGCGCCTTTTCCAGCAAGGCGCGCCGGATCGTGGCGCGCTCGTCCGTGGTGAGCCGGTCGTGCAGCCAGTCGTAGCCGAGCGCGAGCGCGGTGGCCATCTCGGCGACGTCGAGGAAATGCGCGGGATTCCAGTCCGGCAGCGCCGCCGCCTGCAGCATCGTGTCGATCGCGGAGCGCGCGAAACGTTCCTCGCCCGTGAGTCGGTGGACGATCGCGCCCGTGACGACGTGGGCGATGGCCCGCCTCGATTCGTCGAGCAGCCGGCCGCCGACCACGGTGTAGGAGAGCGGCGGTTCCGCGAGATGTCCTTCGGCCACGCGGACGAGGTACGCGTGCAGCTCCGCCCGGAGGGGATCCGCGGACGCCGCCGCCCGGGCCGCCGCGACGGCCGCGTCGGTCAACAGCAGTCGCGGATGGCCGGGCTGCAGCGTGGCCAGCGGATCGGCGGCTCGCGCGGCGAGGAGCCCGAGCGCGACGAGCAGCGCGGCGACGCGGTGCGGCAGGAAGCGGGAGCGCGCATGACCCATGGCCGCTCGTCCTTCACTTCACCTTGGCGCACACGACGCAGTCCCTCGGCTCCGGTCCGAGGGTCGGGCACGCGTGCCACCGCCGCAGGATGCCCTCGCGCGTCATGCCGGCTTTCTCCATCACGCGGGCGGAGGCCTGGTTGTCCACGTCGCAGAAGGCCCACGCGCGATGGAGCTGCGGCTGCCCGAGCGCCCAATCGACGAGGTGGGTGAGCGCCTCGGCGGCGAAGCCGTGGCCCCAGCAGCGTCGCGCCAGCACGTAGCCGAAGAGCGCGCGGCTGCCGCCCTCGAGGGTGACGCCGATCGAGCCGATGGGCGTATCCGTGCCCTTGAGACAAAGCAGCCAGGCGAAGTGGCCGGCGCCGCGCTCCCAGTCGGCGATGCAGTCGCGCAGGAAGGCGTTGAGCGGTTCGACGCGGTCGTAGGCCCGCCAGCTCAGGTAGCGTGTGACCTCCGGATCGCCCGCGTAGGCCGCGAGCACGGCCGGGCCGTCGTCGGCGCGGGGCATCCGGCCGACGAGCCGGGCCGTGGCAAACGTGGGCGGGGGACGAGGCATGCCGGGGTAAATCCCAGACGCGAACGCCGCGAGTTCCAGCCAAAACGCCGCGCCCGGCGACGAACGTGCCGATCCGCCCCCGCCGCCTCACTGCGCGGCGGTCGGTGCGGGCGTGTACCACTCTCCCCGCAGCCAGTCCGCGACCAGTCCGATTTCCTGGCTGCTGAGCGACTTCTCCTCGAGGTAGGCGGGCATGCGGTCGTTGCGGTCGCCGTAGAAACGTTCGTGGGCCGGGTTGCTGATGAAGGCGACCAGCCATTCGCGGGAGCCGTAGCCGGTCAGGTCAGGAGCGTTCTCCTCCCCGTCGTCGTGGAACTTGTGGCATTCCATGCAGCCGAGCCGCGACCCGATCAGCGCCTTGGTGCCTTCCTCGATCAGGGCTTCGTCGCGGCGGTCGAGGTCGCGCTGGGCCTTGAGCCGGGCCTCGGCGGACAGCGCGGCGATCGCCTTCTGCAGCGCCTGCTTGTCCTCGGCGTTGAAGCCCGCGATGTCCTCCTGCACATACTTCACCATCTTCCCATCGGCGAACTTCGTGGCGCCGAAATAGTGGGCGGTGGCCACCTTTTCCGGATCGAGCAGGCCGGTCAGCCACGCGCGGCTGGCGAAACCCTTCAGGTCGGCGGCCGATGGCTTGTCCTTGGGCTGCCCGCCAAGACCGTCGTGGCCGTCGAAGCGGTGGCAGCTCGCGCAGTTCTTCGCGAAGATCTTGGGGCCCTGGGTGAGCGGATCGTTGCGGAGGAGTGTGACGGCGCCCGTGACCGGGATTCCGTCGGGCGATCGCGCCAGCTCGACCACGCGGTCGGCGTCGCGACGGGCGGCCTGGACGGCGCGGGCGTATTCGGGATCGCTGCGATCCGCCTTCCAGGCGAGCGCGGTCAGGACGCCGACGCCCGCGAGCATGCACCAGAGGTACATCACGTTGAAGCGATGCCCGAGCTTCCAGTTGGCGATGAACGGCATCGCGGTCAGCACGGCCATGAGCAGCCCCGGGATCACGATGGCGCCCCAGACCTCGGTGCCGCCGGGGAAGTATTTCAGGAGTTCGAAGAGGAAGAGGAAATACCACTCGGGCCGCGCGGCGGAGAACTGTTCCGAGGGATCGGCGGGCGCGCCCAGCTCGGCGCCGTGATAGCGGAAGACGAGGAACAGCACGACGCCCAGCACCGCGAGGCAGGCGACGGCGTCGCGCAGCACCTGGTCGGGCCAGAACGCCGCGTCGGGCCGGCGGCGGGGCAGCTTGGGCGTGAGCCCGTGTTTGCGGAAGAGGTAGACGTGCCCGACGATGAACAGGATGATGCATCCGGGAATGATGCCGGCGTGCAGCGCGAAGAACCGCGTCAGGGTGTGGTGCCCGTAGTCGCTGCCGCCGATGACGGCCTTCTGGAGCTCGGGGCCGACGACGGGCGTGATCGCGGCGATGTTGGTCGCGACCTTGGTGGCCCAGTAACCCTTCTGGTCCCAGGGCAGCAGGTAGCCGGTGAGCGAGAGCGACAGGACGAGCAGGAGCAGCACGATGCCCGACCAGAAGTTGAACTCGCGCGGGGCCTTGTACGCGCCGTCGATCACCACCTGCATGAGGTGCACCACGAGCAGCACCGTCATGGCGTGCGCGGTGTAGTGATGCAGGCCGCGGAGGAACCAGCCGCCCCACATCTCGTGCTGGATGTAGTACACGCTTTCCCACGCCGTCTGCGAACTCGGGCTGTAGGCGAGCCAGAGGAAGCAGCCCGTGATCACCTGGATCACGAAGCAGAAGGCCAGGGTGCTGCCCCACACGTAGCGCCAGCGGGCGCCGCCGGGCACGTTTTCGAACAGCGTTTCGTGCAACAGCCGCTTGTAGCCGGTGCGGGAGTCGAGCCAGTCGAGGGCGGGCTTCATCAGACGGGGATTTTCTCGTGCACGCCGGCGCGGAAGTTCTGGAATGTCACCCAGATTTCGCCGCCGTTGCGGACCTCGACGGGGAGCTCATCGAGCCCGCGCGGGCTCGGGCTCTTCGGGTCCTGGACGCTGCCATCGAGGCCGAAGCTGCTGTTGTGGCAGGGGCAGAAGTAGTGGTGGTTGGCCGCGCGATAATCGACGAAGCATCCCGCGTGCGGGCACACCACGTTGAGCGCCCGCACCTTGTTGTCCTTCAGCCTTTGAAGATAGACGGCGCCGACCGGGACGTTGGGCGTGCGATTCCACGCGTCGACCCGGGTGGCGAGCACGGAAAACTTCCGCGGTTCGCCATCTTCCGGAAGCGAGTTCAGCGTGGCGACGAGCACGGAGGCTCCGGCCTCGGATTTGCGCCGCAGCGGATCGAGGAAAACACAGAGGCCTGCGACCACCGGCGGGATCACGAGCGAGCCGCCGATGACAACGGCGGAGGCTTTGGTGAGGAAGGCGCGCCGGTCTTGCGCAGGGGAATCGCCGTTGGGTTCCATGCGAGGGTAGATGGTCGGGATGACGGCGCAGAGCGGCGCGCGATTCAACCGCAAAGCGGTCCGCCGGTGCGGCGCGCACGAAAGAACTTCCGGGACTCACCCCGTCCCGCCCACCGCTTCACGCACCAGCGCCGCGATCGCGGGCGGCAGCTCCAGGGCCAGCGCCGCCTCCTGGGCCGCCGGACTCATTTTCCGCCAGGTCTTGCGCAGGATATCGACGAATTTTTCCCGCGGATCGTCGGCATGCTGCGCGGCGAAGGCCTCGATCTCGTTTTCGAGAAACACGAGGCAGGCGGCGTCTTCCAGGGCCTGCGTGCCCGGGTTGGTCTTCAGGCCGGTCTTCGAAACCCACGTCGCCACTTCGCCCGCCTCCGGTGCAGGCACGCCGGCTTCGAGCAGCAGCGTGCGGGCCCGCTCCGCCTGCTTGCTATAGAGCGAGCGACGCCACGCATGGTAGCCGGCCTTGTCGAGCGGGTAGGTCGCCCGCGGCACGGTCCAGCGTTCGAGGTGCTGGCTGCGGGCGGCGAGTCTGAGCAACGGCGTGGCGTCGGCGACCAGCCGGGCCACCCACGCCTCCATCCGGTCCGCGTAGACGAGTTCCGCCGGGCGGCCGTCCGCGGCCCGCGCCGGGTCGGCGGCGTGGGCGGCATCGATCGAGGCGCGGGCGCGGGCGTAGGCATCCATGGACGCAGTGCAGCGGCCGCACCCCTGCGGGGCAAGCAGGCGCGCGCCGGCCAGCGGGTGGGAAATCGTCGCTCGATGGTGCATGGCCGGGACTTCCCTTCCGCCCGGCAGTGGTTTCACTCGCGGCGACCTCCGCCCCCGGCCGCTGCGCGCCCCCGGCTCGCACGGCTCCCCCTCAAACCTCACGCCGACATGCCTGCTGCCAACCCCCGCCGCTGCGCGGCCGCCCTCGGACTGGGCGCCGCCCTCACGTTTCCCGCGTTCGGTCAGACCGTAAACCCGGCCGGCACCGTGGCCGCCGCGGTGCCCAACACTCCGCCGGTTGAACTTTCCCCGTTCGAAGTCCGCGCCGACGACGATGTGGGCTACCAGGCCGCCAACACCACCAGCGGGAGCCGGCTCAACTCCCCGCTCAAGGACACCCCCGCCGCGGTGTCGGCGTTCACGCCCGAGTTTCTCTCCGACATCGCCGCCACCAACCTCGAGGAGATGCTCGCGCACGCGACCAACGTCGAAATCGACGTCGAGGACGCCAACGCCGGCTTCAACAACCCCCAGGGCCGCGGCGCCGACGGCGGCGACTACCAGTTCCGGATGCGGGGCTCCCCCGCGGGCGCCTCGCGCGACTTCGTGGAATCGAGCATTCCCGTCGACCTCTACAACGTCGAGCGCGCCGAGGTCGCAAGCGGGCCCAACTCGATCCTCTTCGGTCTCGGCCAGGCCGGCGGACTCGTCTCGCTGAGCGGCAAGAAGGCCAATCTCAACCGGCAGCGCACGACGGTGAAGGCGATCTTCGGCTCGTGGCACTACGAGCGCTACGAGGGAGACCACAACCAGGTCCTCATCCCCAGGAAGCTCTCGCTGCGCCTCCTCGGCGCGTACCACAACAACCAGGGCTGGCGGCACTGGGACTTCAACGACACCGCCCGCTGGAGCGCGGCCGTGGCGTATCAGCCGCTCAAGCACACGACCATCCACGCGTCGTTCGAGAAGGGCCACGTGGACAACAGTCTCACGATCAACTGGAATGCCCAGGACCAGGTGACGGGCTACTGGGACAACGGCAGTCCGGTCTTCGATGCGACCGCGGTGCGACCGGGCACGGAGCGCTTCAACGCGAACAACAACCGCTTCACGTGGACGCAACAGGACGGGATCGTCTACAATTACCGCGGCGAGTTTCAATCGATCAACCGCTACCTCAACGCGAATGGCGGCACGGTGGAGACGCTCTCGACCCCCGATGTCTCGCCCTACGGCTTCAACCTCGTCGGTCCCGGCGGCGTCCGGCACCAGACGTTCAGCAGCCACCAGGTCATGGTGCAGCAGAAGCTTCCCCGGCGCATCGACCTCGAGCTCGCGTATTTCAGGAACGCCAACGACGTCGAGGCGATGGGCATGCCGCCCGCGGGCGCCAACCTGCGCGCCGATCCCAATCTCACCCTGCCGCGCCCGGATGGCGCGGCGGGCACCGTGCCCAACCCCTACGCGGGCATGCTCTACTTCGACGCCAACTGGTTCAAGGACTGGATCCGGACGGAGAACGAGGTCTACCGCCTGACGGCCGCGTGGGACGTCGGTCGTTCCGAGCGCTGGTACGGCCGCCACCGGGTCGCCGCCCTCCTGGAGTATTCGCAGCAGGATCGCCGCCGCCGCTGGCGGAACGAGACGCTGGTCGACGAGAACAACGTGCCGATCACCAACGCCACCAATGCCGAAGGCGCGCAGAACCAGGTGTTCCGGCGCAACTACATCGTCCCGGGCAACTTCACCACGTACTTCCCCAGCGACGTCAGCATTCCGATCCAGGAGTTCACATGGAACGGCCGGCGCTTCCACTCGACCTTCGCGTCGCGCGCCCAGGCCAACACGCACACGATCAAGGATACCGACACGATCATGTTCGCGAGCCAGAGCTTCTGGTTGAAGGACCGGTTCGTGACGACGCTCGGGGCGCGGCAGGACAGCATCAAGTTCAAGAACGAGGGCGAAGCGCGCGTGCCCGCGGGGGATCCGCGCGTGCTGTCAGGCCAGCTCACGGCGAGCGAATGGTATTTCAATGGCCAATACGTCAACCGCTCGTACCGGCCGCAGACGTTCACGGCGGGTGCGGTACTGCACGCCACCAAGCGGCTCTCGGTCTTCTACAACATGTCGAAGAACAACGGGGCGCCGCGGTTCGACCGGACGGTGCTGCCGGACGGCGACATCGCCGGCCCCACCGAGGGCGAGGGCAAGGATTACGGCTTCATGCTCGACGTGCTCGGCAACGAGAAGCTGTTCCTCCGCACGACCTGGTTCCAGACCGAGCAGATCAACGACACGCCGATCCTCCCCGGCGCCAACGCGCTGGGCGTCGACAATCTCCAGACGATGATCACGCAGCTCACCACGGCCGGCCAGATGACCGCCGCCGAGGCCGACGCCCTGCCCGGCACCTGGACGACGGCGACGATCGACGTGTTCACCGAGGGCATCGAGGTCGAGCTCGTGGCCAATCCCACCCGCAACCTCTCGCTGCGCGCCAGCTACTCCAACTCGAAGCGCCGCCGGCAGAATTTCTTCGGCGAGATCTTCGCCTTCTTCGGCGAGCGGGTGCCGGGCTGGCGGCAGAAGCTGCTCAACCATCCCGCCGAGCTGGCGCTGTTTGACCAGGCGGTGGCGGACCTCGACAGCGAGCTCGCCTTCCAGGTCGACCGGCAGAACTCCCCGTTCGGCACCCGCCCCCACAAGATGAACGGCACCGCCCGCTATTCCTTCCGCGAGGGCCGGCTGCGCGGGGCGTTCATCGGCGGTTCGATCCGGTACAACGGCAAGAACTTCATGAGCTGGGATCGTGTCACCGGGCACATCTATTGGGGCAACGAGTCGCTGCTAGGGGATGCGTTCGCCGGCTACCGCTTCAAGGTGCCCGGCCTCAAGCTCAACGCGACGGTGCAGCTCAACGTGAAGAACGTCACCAACTCCTACTTGGTGAACGTCGGCCGCTACAACGACACCTATACCGGCATCCGCCGCGTCTACTTCAACGAGCCGCGCAGCTGGCGCCTGACGACGACCCTGGACTTCTGAGCCGGGAGTCCGCCGCAGCCCTTCAAGTCACCCCCGAAAGCGGCCGCACTCCGAGGTGGAGCCGCCTGTCCCCAGGCGGCTGATGTGCGACTTGCCCGTCCGCAGCCGCCCGGGGACAGGCGGCTCCACCGCGCGCTTCGATCAAGCCGTCTTCATGTCCCGGATGAAGCTCTCCGCCTCCCGGATCGAGGCTTCCATGTCGCGGATCAGCGTCGAGATGTCGGCCTGCAGCGTCCGGTTCGTGCTTTCGAGCTGCGCCAGCGCCCGCGCGTTGAGGTTGTGCTTCAGGAAGAGCACCTGGTCGCGGAAGGTCGCGATCACCGGGTCCATCCGGTCCGCCGCCTTGCGCATCAGCAGCACGAGCGCGTCATAGCGCCGCCGGGTCTGCTCGAGCTGCCGCTCGCTGTCCGCCTTGAGCGACGCGCTCGCATACTGGCCGAGCTCCTGCTTCCACTCGCGGAAGAGCGCCTCCGCCACATCCTGGACCGACGCGATCCGCTCGCGGACTTCCTTCGCCTTCGCCTCGCTGCGCTGAAACTCGCGGTTCAGGTTGTCGTACTTCTGCTGCAGTGCGCCGCCGTCGACCTTGGTCACCGCGAGAAATTGCTGCAGGGCGTTCGCGAACTGCAGCTTCGCCTCGGTCTGGGCCTCGCGCGTCTTCTCCACGCGATCGACGAGGATCTCGCGCTTCGCCACCCCCATCTTCTCCATCGCGCCGTAATAGGCGGACGAGCAGCCCGCGAGCAGCAGAACCAGGGCAACCGGCAGCGAGCGGTAAGCGCGTTTCATGATGATAGATCACGAAACGCCTCGCACGTGCCCGCGTCAAGGGATCGAACCTCTCGTTCGATGATGGGGCTCGTCGTCCGCTCCCGCGGTACGAACGATGGGGTCATGCCGTTGGCCTTCAACTCAGCCGTGAGAAGGGCCGCACTGAAAGGTGGAGCAGCTTGTTCTCAAGCTGCTGCGGACCGGTCCATCGCACGACAGCCGCCTGGGGACAGGCGGCTCCACCGCACCGGCATCTTTCCGGCTCAATCCCGCCGCTGCATCAGCCGGACGACCAGCTCCTCCAGCCGCTCCGCGTCGATGGCCCGCACGACGGTCACATCCGGTTCTCCCAGCCCGGGCCCGCCGCCGGCGGGCCAGCTCAGCGTGGCGCCGTAGCTTGCGCCGTGGTCGATCTCGATGTCCATCGCGAGCTCGAGCGTCGCCTTGGCCAGCGATGGATCGAGCATCACGGCCGCCGCGATCTCGTCCCACATCGGATAGCCGACACTCGCATGCCGCAGAAAATACCGCGCTGCCACCCCATCGCCCGCCCCGGCCCGGCGGACCAGGTCGGACGTGAGCTTCACCCCGGCCGTGGCGTCGAGCGGCACGCACGTGATCCGGCGCCAGCCCGCGTGCAGCATGATCGACGCCGCTTCCGGATCCCAGCGGCAGTTGAACTCGACGCGCGGACTGTGGAGGAACTGCAGGGAAAACTCGTCGATCTGCGCGACCTCCGGGCTGAACGAGGCGCCCATGAACACCAGCTCGCGCGCCTGGGCGGCGAAGCGGTCGTCGAGCCGCGCCGCGAGCGCGAGATTCGTGAAGGGCCCCAGGGCCAGGATCGTGACCTCGCCGGGAAACTCGCGCACCTTGCGGACGAGGAAAGACGCGGCCGCCTCGCCGGCCGGCGCCGTCACCGGATCTCCGTCCGCCAGCGGCGGCACCACGTCCGGGCCATGATACGGCGGGCGCGGCACGGTGTTGTACTCCGGCCAGGATTCCATCCAGGCGCCTTTGTAGGGGAGCTTGCCATACAACGTCTCCCAGCGGCGCGTCGCGACCTCGGAATTGACCAGCGGGTACGTGGCGCCCGGCACGACGGGCACGTCCGTCCGCCCGACCCGTTCGAGCAGTCTCAGGGCGTGGGCGACATTCTCCTTCTGCCAGCCGTCGCCGCTCTCGATCGTGATGCCGAGCACGTCGACCTCGGGGGACTGCAGGACCATCAGGATCGACTGCAGGTTCGATCCGCCCGGCCCGAAGGCGTCCTGGTCGATGATGACTTTGCGTTTGGTCAGAGCCATGAGATCGGTGAGATGACCACGAAACACGCGAAATACACGAAAGAGCTCCGAGCACGCGGCGGCTTCTGACCTTCGTGTATTCGTGTGTTTCGTGGTTTCTTCCCCTCAGGGCGCCGGATCGTTTGGCAGGTTCTTGATGCGTTCCGCGAGCGGCGGATGCGTCGAGAACGTCGCCTTCGGATCGCTTTTCGCCTGCTGGAGCTGTACGAGCACCTGCCGCAGCGCGCCGGGCGCGTAGCCGACCGTCACTGCGAGCGCGCGGCCCGCCTTGTCGGCGGCGAGCTCGGTCTTCGGGTCGAAGCCCCGTTCGAAGAGCGTCCTGGTCAGCTCCTCGATGCCGGTGTCGAACTGCCGCAGCTCCGACTGCACCATCGCCGCATCGCGGCTGTGCTTCACCGCGAGGGTGGTGGTGCCGGCGACGAATTCGCTGCGGGCGATGATCTTCAGCGCGTGCCGTTCCGTGATGTGCGCGATCTCGTGCGCGAGCACCGCGGCCAGCGCGTCGTCGCTCGCCTCGACCCTCTCGTACAGTCCGCGCGTGATGAACACGTGCCCGCCCGGGGCCGAGAAGCCGTTGATTGACGGCGAATCGAGGATCGCGAATCGCCACGGAAGCACCGGCCGCGTGGAATAGTACGCGAGCGCCTGGCCGAGCACGTTGACGCGCCGCGTCGCCGCCTCGTCGCGCCACAGGCCGCCGTACTTGCCGACGATCTCGAGCGCCACCGTTTCCCCGATCAGTTTTTCCTCCTCGGGCCCGATGCCCAGGACACCCTTGGCGACCTTGCTCACGTCCTTGGCGGTGTCGGAGACCTTCTTCGAGGTGTCGGTGACCTGCTGCTGCGTCTCGCGGAGCTTGTCCATGCCCTTCTTGAGCCTGTCCAAGCCGAACTGCGCCCGCGCCTCCGGCGCGACGAGGACCAGGAGGCCCAGCCCCAGGGCGGCCGCGAGTGGAAACCGAAGCGGAGTGCGGGCGCTCATTGGTATTCCCCCTTCTTCTTTTCCTGGAGGAACGCTTTCACGTCCTCCGGTTTCACGACGCCGGCCTGCTGGGTCAGCCACGCGATATCCTCGGCGGCTTTGCCGAGGCCGCGGCGTGACGAGTACTCCTCGGCGGCGGGCACCAGCGGCCGTGCGGCCGCGGCGGCGGAGGTCTCGCTGGCGGCGACGGGCAGGCCGTCGAGGCCGCGGGTCTCGGAGGGTTTCTCCTCGGCGAGATTGCCGGAGAACACCCAGCCGGACTTGCGGCCGTCGGAGACTTTGAGCCAGGCGCCCTTGATCTCCTCGACCTTGAGTTCCTGGGCATAGGCCACGCGCGCGACGGGCGTGGCGAGCATGCTGGGTTGGGCGAGCAGCGCGGTTTCCACGCGCTTGGTGAACGCCGCGCCGCCGGGAGCGAAGGCGGCGGGCAGCAGGGTGACGGTGGCCAGCGAGGCCGCGATCCAGCCGCAGGTTGGAGCTTTCATTTTGATTGGAGGGAAAGGATGGGCTGCCAGTCCGCCGCCGGCGGGGCGTCGGCCAGCGCGCGAGCCTCGTCGCGCAAGCGCCGCGTGAAGTCGTCGTGGGGCGCCAGGGCCGAGGCCCGCTCGAACGCGGCGGCAGCCTCGGCGAAGCGGCGGCCCGTGTAAAGGGCGTGGGCCGCGCCGTACGCGTCCAGGAACGCGCGTTGCTCCGGGGTGACGTCCGACGGCTCGCCGATGAGTTCGAACACGGGCACCGCGGTCTGTTTGCCCTTCACGCGCAATGCGGTGAGCGGACGCACCACGAGCCGGTCTCGCACCCGCAGCGCGGTGGCTTCGCCGAGCAGGATGGAGGTGCCGAATTCCTTGTTCGCGCCCTCGAGCCGCGAGGCGAGATTCACGGCGTCGCCGAGCACGGTGTAGTTGCGCTTCAGCTCGGAGCCGAGGTTGCCGACGGTCATCTGGCCGGTGTTGATGCCGATGCGCATGTGCAGCGTGCGCCCGTGGCTGGCGGCGAGGCGTCCGTTGCGCGCGGCCAGCGTCCGCTGGGCCGCCAGGGCCGCGCGACAGGCGGCGAGGGCGTGATCGGACTGCTCCTGCGGCGCGCCGAACACCGCCATGACGGCGTCGCCGATGTACTTGTCGATGTAGGCGCGGTGCTGGACCAGGCATTGGGTGGTCTCCTGCAGGTAGCCGTTCACCAGCTCCACCAGCTCCTCGGGCGAAACCTGCTCCGAGAGGTCGGTGAAGCCGGCGAGGTCGGAGAAGAACACCGTCGCCTCGCGTCGCTCGCCGCCGAGCTTGATTGCCTCCGGGTCGCGCACGAGGCGCTCGACGACCTCGGGTGCCACATAAGACCCGAACATCGCCTGCACGGACTGGCGCCGCTGGCGCTCCGTCCAGAATTTCTCCGCCACCACGCCGACCAGGCCCAGACCGCCGGCGAAAACCGGCGTGGCGGGCGCCAGGAACCATCCTGCCGAGAGCCCGGCGTATGCCGCGCCGAGCACCAACACGCCCCAGCCAGCGGCGAGCAGCGCGGGCGGCCGCACCCCCGAGCCTTCCCGCACGCCCAGCGCGAGCAGCCCGAGCGCGGCGCACGCGAGCAGCGGCGGCACCGCGGCGGGCAGCGGCCGGATGAAGCCGGAACCGGAAAGGTTCGCCCACGCCGTCCAGTGCACGAGCACGCCCGGCTCCAGCTTGCCGATGGGCAGCGGCTTCTGGTCGAAGGACCCGGTGGCGCTGGCGCCGGCGAAGACCGTGCGCCCCCGCACGGCTGCAAACGCCTCGCCGGTCAGCGGCTCCTCTCGGGCGAGGGCGGCGGCGAGGGCGGCGGGGGTGTAGTTGCCATCCGGAGACGCCTCGGCGAGCCGGCCGACCGTGGGCAGCCCCGCGATGACGAACGACGCCGCCGACAGCACGGGCACGCGGTCCGGCGCGGCGCGCAGCGACGCCAGGCCGCCGTGCCAGCGCAGGAGCGCGGCGGCGGGTCCTTCGCGCCCGGGAGCGGCGGCCGCGGCGAGCGAGCCCGGCACCGCGTAGGAACGCAGGCTGCCGTCCGCATCCGGCGGCGCGGCGTCCGCGAATCCCGCCCGCGGCGATGCGAACAGCGCGGCGTGCCGCGCGACGAACGCGTCGTCCCAGAAGGCGGGAGGCTGACGCCGCGTGCGTGCCAGCACCACCGAGGGCGTGCCGGCGGCAAGGGCGGCGAGCAGCTGGTCCTGTTCCACGGCGCTGGAGTGGTCGAGGAACACGAAATCGAGCACGATGCGCGCCGCGCCCGCGCGGTGCAGGCCGGCGATGAGCGCGGCGAACACGCCGCGCGGCGGGGGCCAGGTGACGCCGAATCCGTTCCCGCTCAGGGCTTCGAGCGTGGCGTCGTCCATCAGCACGAGCGCGGAGCCCGGGGGCGGCTCGGCGGCCCGCAGCGGGTGCCGGCTGGCGGCGTCCAGGAATGCCCGGTCGAGCGCATCGCGCACGGGAAGCAGGTGAAACAACGCCACGCCCAGCGCGACCGGCAGGAGCCAGCGCCAGCGATGGGAAATGACAAGGCCGTTGGGCATGGGAGGCGCGGACGACCGAGCAAGCTGCGGCGGCCCGCAGGCGGCAAGCCTCCCCGCATGGGCCGACCGGTCAGGCCGCAACGGCGGAGCGAAAGGGCCCTCTTCGGACGGCGCGGCTCCCTCGGCGCCTGGTCCGGGATTACCGGCGGGCGGCAGCGCGGGTGTGGGTCACAAGGTCGCGGGTGGCGTGGACGATCTGGTCTTCGAGCCCCGCAGCCCACTTGCTGGGCTTGCCGTACGGGATCATCGAGGTGTCGCCTTCATAGCGGCCCTCCGCCAGCACGCGCTCGCTCGGGATGTAGGCCATGAGGTCGTTCGAGTAACCGAAGACCCACAGGTCCGTCCCGAGCTCGCGGCGCAACCGGAGCGAGTAGTCGATCACGACCTCGCCGCCGAGCGCGGCCCACGAGAGGTTGCCGAGCGTCCAGGCCTGGACCGGGTAGGCGTAGTCGAGGATCTTGTCGCCCTTGGTCCGCAGGTCCGAGGCAACGGCGGCGGCCCACGCGATGCGGCCCGGCTGCTTCGACTCGCGCGCCTCGCGCAGCTCCTGGTCCGTCGGCAGCCGCGAGAAGCGCAGCGGGACGTCGACGAACGCGGAGCCCAGGCCGCCCTCGACGGTGGTCAGCGGCCGCGCCAGCGCCCGGTCGGCGGCGTCGGCGAGCTCGCGGCCGTACCGTTCGACCAGCGGAAGCTCGCGGCGCGGCCCCGGATTGATGTCGGCGCCGCAGCCGATGGCGAACAGCACCGTCGCGCCCGGGTGGCGCTGCTCCAGTTCGAGCTGCGCCGCGCCGGCGTAGTCGCCGTGCCACTGGTAGATGCCGAGCGTGGTGTTGTGGCAGGCGTACGAGACGAGCAGCGCGCGCAGCTCGCCGCCGGCGGACCGCACGGCGAGCACGGGCACGCGGGGATCGAACGGACCTTTGAGCTGGCCCGCGGCCCGGAGCGCGACGACGTCCTTCTCCGGATTCTCGCGGCGGTTGAAGCCGAAGGTGGCCTGGTCCTCGCCCCAGCCGATCGTGGCGGGTGCGAGCGCGGCGAGAGCGGCCCGGGCGGTGCGCACCATGCGTTCCTTGAGTTCCAGCGCGTAACTTTCCGCCTTGGCGACGCCGTCGGGCGGCAGGATCCGCAGGCCGCGCGCGTAGCCGATGAGGAAGGGCGAGCAGTGCGTGTGGGAGACATTCACCATCACCGCGCTGCGAGGAAGCTGGTGGCTGCGGGCGAGCTCGGCGGCGACGTGATCGGAGAGGTCGCGCGGGATGCCGCACAGGTCGAGCGTGAGCAGCACGGCGCGCTGCCCCCGTGGGTCGGCGAACGCCAGCGCCTTCACCCAAAGCTCCATCGCGGTGCCGTCGGCCGGCCGGTCGCGGTTCCCGTAGCCGGTCATCCAATAGCCGGCCGGCGGTGTGATCTTCTCCCGGGCGGCTCCCGCCTGCCAGGTGGCGGTCGCCGCGGTGGAATGACCGCAGGCGAGCAAGAGGAACGATAGCCCGAGGAGGACGGAGCAGCGACGGAGGTTCATGCGGGGAAGCGGGGGACGTTTACTTTGGCCCCACGGCCACGAGGTGGCCGCGGGTGCGGAAAAAGAGCGCGCCATCCGCGATGGCGGGCGTGGAGAGGCAGGTTTCGCCGAGTTCGTTCTTCGCCGCGACGGAGAACGTCGCCGCCGCCGGCACGACGAACACGTTGCCCAGTTCGCTCGTGAAATAGAGGTGCCGGCCGTCCGAGACCGGCGAGGCGGTGTAACCCTCGCTCGCGGTCGAGAGCCGCTCGCTGAAGCGCACGGCGCCCGTCTGCGCGTCGAAGCACGTGAGCAGCCCGGTGTCGGCGCAGCCGTAGAGCAGGCCGCCGACCACGATCGGCGTCTGCATGTAGTTGCCGCGGCGGTCGTGATTCCAGGCGACGCCGGGCTTTGGCGCCCCCGACTCGTCCGGGGTGAGGTCGCCGGTCGCGTCGGCGCGGATCGCGCGCATCGGCCTCATGCGGCCGTGGGCGCTCGTGAAGTAGATCAGGTTTTCGGATACGACTGGCGTCGGCACCGGGATGTCGCCGCCGCCATCATACTTCCAGAGCTCGCGGCCCGTCGCGAAATCGTAGCCGCCGCTGTGATGCCAGCCGTTGACCGCGACCTGCGTGCGGCCGGCGGCGGTGACGATCGTCGGCGTGCCCCAGGTCGGCACGTCCTGCCGCGCGGTGCGCCAGAGCTCCCGGCCGGTCTCGAGATCGAAGGCGGCGAGAAACGAGTCCTGCTGCACGTCGCACTGCACCACGACCTTCCCCTCGTGGAGGATCGGGGAGCTGGCGAAGCCCCACTGGGCGGTCTTCACCTGAAAGTATCCGGAGTCCATCGGCCCGAGGTCCTTTTTCCAGACCAGCCGGCCGTCGGCGGCGTCGAAACAGAACAGGCCCTCGGAACCGAAGATCGCGACGATCCGGCGCCCGTCGGTCGCGGGTGTCGAATTGCAGTGGGTCGCCTTGGTGTGGCGCGCCACGCGGGGCACGGCCTCGTGCGCGACGACGTCCCACACGATCTTCCCGGTGACGCGGTCGAGGGCGAGCAGCCGCCACTGGTTGCGTTCGT
Source organism: uncultured Opitutia bacterium (assembly GCA_937952235.1). GTDB lineage: Bacteria > Verrucomicrobiota > Verrucomicrobiia > Opitutales > Opitutaceae > ER46. The sequence goes on from CALFZM010000081.1 coordinate 73,013, forward strand.
TGTTGGGCGCCGAGTCAATGTTGCCGTAGAGGCCGACCTTGAGATCGGAGGCGCCCGGCTGCACGGCGGTGGCGACGTAGACGCGCTCGCCCCAGACGATGGGCGCGGCATGCGCGAGACCCGGGATTGGCGTTTTCCAGCGAATGTTGTCGCCCGTGGCGGCGTTCCAGGTCGTCGGCAACGCGACGCTGGCATCGACCCCGCTTGCCTGGGGCCCGCGAAACTGCGGCCACTGCGCGGCGGCGGGACCGGACGCCCGAAGCAGGAACAAGCCGGCCGCGACGAGGAGCCAGGGGCGAGGTCTCATGCGCGCAGGAGAGACGGTTTCGAGGGGACCGGCAAGCCGGCGCCGGGAACGAACTGTGCCGGAATGGTGCCGCGGAGATTCAAGTCACCGCTGAAATCGGACGCCTCCGCGCCTCGAGCGAAGCGGGCGGGAGCATCGGATCGATCCAGACCGGGTCTCGCGCGGAGACGCAGAGGCGCGGCGAAACCAGCCGCTGCATCGCGGCCGGGATTCAGCGCCCTCCTCCGCGCTCTGCGCGAGTTCCGGTAAGACCGGATCGATTTCCTACGCCAGGATCTGCCGCAGGCTGTCCAGGTCGAGGATGCTCGCGAGCGATTCCTCCTGCACGACTGCGGCGGCGAGCGCGGCCTTTTCGCGCTGCAGGAGCCGGATCTTCTCCTCGACGGTGCCTTCCGCGATCAGCCGGTAGGCGACGACTGGCTGTGTCTGGCCGATGCGGTGGGTGCGGTCGATGGCCTGCGCCTCGACGGCGGGGTTCCACCACGGGTCGTAGAGGATCACGTAGCTGGCGGCGGTGAGATTCAGGCCGAAGCCGGCGGCTTTGAGCGAGAGCAGGAAGACCGTCCTGCTGCGGTCGGACTGGAACTGGTCGACCAGCTCGGCGCGATTCTCCGTCTGGCCCGTGAGCATGAGGTGGCCGATGCCCGCGGCCGCGACCCGCTGGCGGATGAGCTCGAGCATCTCGACGAACTGGCTGAACACGAGCACCTGGTGGCCTTCTTCCGCGAGCTCCTCGAGGCGTTCCAGCAGCGCGTCGAGTTTCGCGCTGGGCAAATCGCGGTGCGCCGGGTCGACGAGCGCCGGATGGCAGCAGATCTGGCGGAGGCGGAGCAGGCTGGAGAGGACGTTGAAGCGCACCGGCCCGAGCGCGGCGTTCGTATCGATGCCGAGAAGCTGGGCGCGGGCGCGTTTCAGTTCCGCGTCGTAGAGTTTCTGCTGCTCGCCCTCGAGCGCGACCACCAGGTCGTCCTCCGTGCGCGGCGGCAGGTCGGGCGCGGCCTGAGCCTTGGTGCGGCGCAGCAGGAAGTGGCGCACGCGCCGGTGCAGCCGCTCCTGCGCCGCGGGACTGGCCGCATGATAGTGGCGGCGGAACGCGCTCTGCGCCCCCAGCAGGCCGGGCTGGGCAAAGGCGAACAGGCTCCACAGGTCCGTGAGCCGGTTCTCGATCGGCGTGCCGGTGAGCACGACGCGATGACGCGTGTTCAGCGCGCGCGCGACCGTCGCGACCTGGCTGCCCGGGTTCTTGATGAACTGGCCCTCATCGAGGACCACGGCATCCCAATGCTGGCCTTTGAACCAGTCGGCGTTGAGGCGGAGCTGGGTGTAGTTGGCCACCAGCAGCTGTGCGTTGGCGGCATGGGGAGCGTCGGGTCGGACGGGGTCGAACGTCACCGCCTGCAGGGCGGGCGTGAACCGCGCGGTCTCCGCGAGCCAGCCGTGCGTCACACTCTTGGGGCAGACGACCAGCACGCGCAGCGGCGGGGCTTCGGCGGCGCGCGCCTCGGCGAGGTGCAGCAGCCACGTGAGCGTCTGCACCGTCTTGCCCAGGCCCATGTCGTCCGCGAGCACGCCGCCCAGGCCGAGGGCAGAGAGGTGGGTGAGGAAATGAAAACCCTCCACCTGGTAGGGCCGGAGCGTGGCCTTCAGGCCGGCAGGCAGCGGCGGCGGAGGCTGCGCGGCCAGGGAACGGGCGCGTTCGCGGAGGGCGGTGGCGAGCCGGGCATCGCGGGCCTCGAGCATCCCGGCCTCGGCGGCGAGCTGCAGCGTATGCACGCGGTGCGTGTGCGCGCGGCCGTCGGCGAGCACGTCGCCCGCGTCGAGTCCGAGCCGGTCGAGGGCGGCGTCCGTGGCGCCGCCAGGCTCCGCGGCCACCTCGAGCCGGCGCCAGCCGCGGCGCGGCAGGTTGACCCACTTGCCGCGGGCGCGCGTGAGCAGCGCGATCTCGTCGGCGGTCAACGTGGTGTCCGACACGCGCAGCTTGACCGTGAGGTTGAACCAATCCCGGCCCGCGGACTCCGCGGGCGCGGCGCTGAATTCCACGTGACCCTGCACCGGCGGCGCCAGCAGCGTGGCAAGGCCGGGTGCGGCCTCGACCTTCAAACCGGGCGGCAGCGTGGCGTGCCAGGCGAGAAACGCGTCGGGGAAATCCTCGCCAACCGGCCGGCCCCACTCGCCCAGCCAGTCGTGCCATTCGAGGTCGAACGCCGGCAGGCGCGCGCTTGCCGCCTGCGCGAGGGCGAGGTCGAATTCCAGCAGCGGCTCGCCGGGACCGCGCGGTGGTGGCGCGCCGCGGGGCGTCCAATGCCAGCCCGTGTTTACCCAGTGCTGTTCCAGCGGAAGATCGGCCGCGCGGGCCAGCAGCCGGGCGTGAAACTCCATCGCGCGGTCGTCGTCGGGTGCGGCGGTGAGCCGGCATTGCAGGACCGGGTGAAGCGTGATGCGACGGACGTTGCGCTCCAGTTCCGCGGGCAGGCGCAGGCCCGCGGCGCGCAGCCGGCTCATCAGCCGGGTGTCGCCGAGGGCGGCCACGGGCAGCGGCGTGGCGGGCGTGGGCGGCGGGCCGGGCCAGACCCGCTGTTCGAAAAAGTAGAGCGGCGTGGGCCGCAGCGCGAAGAGGGTCGCGCGCGAGGCGTCGCGGCCGTCGGGGGTGACGAGCCGGAGCTCGAGGCGTTCCACGCCCTGCGCCGACGTGCGGGCTTCGAGCGCCAGCGGGTGCGCCTCGACGACGAGCGGCTGGCCGTTGGGCAGCACCACCGCGTCGCGGGCGGCGCGCGTGCGGAGCAGGTTGGCGGCGGCCTCGGCGGGCAGTGGCGAGCGCAGTGTCGGTGCGACCATGCCGGCGGCACATTCGGCGGCGAGTGCGGCGCCGAGGGCGGCCTCGGCGGGGCTGAGGTGGTCGAAATCGACCGGACGCGCGGTCGCGAGCGTCGCGTACCACTTCTGCGGCGGGGAACGCCAGGGTTTGCCGGGACCGGCGCGGGTCTCGATTGTCATCCCGCCCTCCGGCCGGACGCGGGCGCGCAGCCCGGCGATGTCGGCCGTGGCGGGATGCGACGCGGCGCCGGGGGCGGCAGGCTCGGCGGCGGCCATGGCGCGGCGCCAGGCGGCGAGTTCATGCTGGAGGCGGCGCTCCTCGATCAGCGCGGGCAGCGCCGCCGTGTTGGTCAGCGGGCGGAACGCTTCCGGGAGCGGCCGGCCGTGGCGCTCGTAGTCGTGCGCGATGAACTGCCACAGCGCCCACGGGTCGCCCGGCGCGCTGGCCTCGTCCCACCAGCCCGGATACGCCGGGGCGTGCAGCGGGGCGCCCGGTGGCGGCGTGTATTCGAAGCCATGGCGCAGGAGGGCGCCGGGGTAGAGCGCGCCATGGGCCTGCGTGAACTCGGCGAAGAGGGCGGCGAGGTTCTCCAGCAATCGCAGCTCCGCCGCGGTGAGCGGCCGCCCGACCTGGCGCGCGAGCAGCGGGGACCAATGATCGCGAAAGGCGCCGCGGCTGGGGGCAACAGGGCCGGGCGGGGTGGCGGTGGCCGCGGGTGTCACGGGACGCGCCGGCACCGGCACCGCTTCAGCCAGGAGCGGGGGCCCGGACTGGGCGGCGTCGAGCCACGCGAGGGCGGTCGCACCGGCGTGCGGACAGAGGCCGCGGCGGTCGCAGCTGCACCGGGAGGTCCATTTGCCCAGGGTGAGGAACAGCGTCACGCCGAACAGCTCGTCGTCGCTCACCTGGCCCTCGACGTAGTGATCCGCGCCGGCCCAGACCTTGCGCACCCGCCCTGCGGCGACCAGGGCCTCGCTGCGTTGCCGGATTTCCTCGGGCAGCCCGGCCAGCCACGTGCGCAGCGCGATCAGCGCGTCCGGCGTCTGGACGCTGCGCACATGGGGCGGGCGGACGCGCGGCATGGGGCGGCGGCAGGTGGGACGACGGGCGCGGGGGCGTCAGACGCGGGACGTCGCGGATCGAGGTCGCTGCGGGTGCGGGGCGGTGGCGGCCGGTGGCACGGGCGCCGAGGTTCAGTACACCTTCTCGTCGAGCAGGGCGAACAGCTCGGCCTCCTGGATGCGCCGCTGCGTCATCGAATCGCGCTCGCGCAGGGTGAAGGAGCCGTCCTTCTCGATCGTCTCGAAGTCGATCGTCACGCACCAGGGCGTGCCGATCTCGTCCTGGCGGCGGTAACGCCGGCCGATCGCGCCGGCCTCGTCGTAGAAGACCGCGTAGCGGCGCTGCAGCTTCTTGTAGAGCTCCTTCGCGCGGGCGGTGAGCGCGTCCTTGTTCTTGAGCAGCGGGAGCACGGCGACCTTGACCGGCGCGATGCGGGGGGAGAGCCGCAGCACGGTGCGCTTCTCGACGTTGCCCTTCTCGTCCTTCACGTCCTCCTCCGCGTAACCGGCGCAGAGGACGGCGAGCAGGATGCGGTCGACGCCGACCGCCGGCTCGATGACGTGGGGCACGAATTTCTTCTTCGTCGCCTCTTCAAAGTACTCCATCGGCTTGCCGCTCGCGTTGGCATGCTGGGTAAGGTCGTAGTTGCCGCGGGCGGCGATGCCCCAGAGCTCCTGCACGCCGAACGGGTACTTGAACATGATGTCCACCGTGCCCTTGGAGTAGAACGCGAGCTTCTCCTGCGGGTGCGCGTAGAGCGAGAGGTGCGATTCCGGCAGGCCGATCGAGAGCAGCCACTGGCGGCACCATTCGATCCACTCGTCGTGGGACGTCTTCCAGTCGGCGTCCTCGGAGATGAAGTACTCCATCTCCATCTGCTCGAACTCGCGCGAGCGGAAGATGAAGTTGCGCGGCGTGATCTCGTTGCGGAACGACTTGCCGATTTGGGCGATGCCGAAGGGCAGCTTCACGCGGCCGGTGTCGAGGACGTTCTTGAAATCGACGAACATGCCCTGCGCGGTCTCGGGCCGCAGGTAGGCGACGCTGCTGGCATCGCGCATGGCGCCGACGTTGGTCTCGAACATCATGTTGAACGCGCGCGGCGGCGTGAGGCTGCCCGGTTCGCCCGTGGCGGGCGACGGGATGAGCGCGATCTCGTCGGGCTGCGCCTCGGTGAAGTCCTTCGGCTGCACCGGGGCGAGAGTGCCCTGGATCGCCTTCTTCCGCTTGAACGTCTCCGCGGCGGCCTGCAGGTCCTCGGTGGTTTTCTCGCTTTCGAGGGCGCTGACGTAGCCGACGGTGTTGCCGTCGACCACCACGCGGGCGAAGAACAACTGGTCGGCGCGGAACCGCTGCTTGCTCACCTTGCAGTCCACGAGCGGATCGGTGAAGCCGGCGACGTGGCCAGAGGCTTCCCAGACCTTGGGGTGCATGATGATCGAGGTCTCGACGCCCACGACGTCGTCGCGGCGCCGCACCATGTCGTTCCACCAGCAGTCACGGATGTTCTTCTTCAATTCGGAGCCGAGCGGACCGTAGTCGAAGAAGCCGTTGAGCCCGCCGTAGATTTCCGAGGACTGGAAGATGAAACCGCGGCGCTTCGCGAGCGCGACGATGGCATCCATGGTGACGGCGGGAACGGTGGAATCGGCGGACATAAGGCGAACGAGCTAGCCGTCCGCCGGCGGGGTGGTCAATGCCCGGGTTGGCCGTGGGCCTCGCCGGCGCGCCACGCGGAGCGTGGCCGCGCCGACGGTGGAGCCGCTTGTCCCCAAGCGGCTGACGTTCGGCAGCTCCGTCCGCCCGGCTGGCGCGCAGAATAGGCCGGCGAAGGTTCCGAAGGGGAAGCCAGCCCGGCCGCAGCCGCGCAGGAAGGGCGGATCCGGAGGGGCAGCGTGCGTGCGGCTTGCCCACGACCGGTGCATCCGTGAGATTCCGCGTCGCATGAAGCTCCGTCTCGCCCCTCCGGTTCTGCTCCTGTCCGCCGCCCTCTGCCTGTCCGCCGCCGACGATCCGCGGCCGTTCGGGGCCGACTATCCGCAGCTCGACTCGCTGGCCGTGGGCGAATGGTGGAACCGGCCCGCCTCCGCCGCGGCGCCGAAGAAGAAGCAGGGGCAGCCGGCCCCGCCTTCGATGGACGTCCCGCGCGACCAGGTCGTGGCGTTCGCCCTGTACACCGCCGAGGCGGGCGTGCTCAAGCTCACCGCGCAACTCTTCCCGCTGCGGCCGGGCGAGCCGCGGGAGGCCCGCCTCGAGTTTTTCCGCGACGGCCAGTGGCGGGAGGCGCGGCGGGAGCCGGTGCTGTATCCGGGCTGGAGCGCTCACTTCCGGGTCGAGGGCTGGGATGCCTCGGCCGACGTGCGGTATCGCGTGCGCCACGGCGACCGCGCGCAGTTCGAAGGCCTCATCCGTCGCGATCCGCGGGACAAGGCGGAGATCGTCGTCGCCAGCCTCTCGTGCAACTCGTCCCGCACCACCGGACCGCGGCCCGAGATCATCGACCACCTGCGCGCGCAGAACCCGGACGTCCTCTTCTTCGCCGGCGATCAGACCTACCGCCACACCGAGCATACCGCCGGCTGGATCGAGTTCGGCCTGCAGTTCCGCGAGCTCATGCGGGACCGGCCCACGATCTCGATTCCCGACGACCACGACGTTGGCCACGGCAACCTCTGGGGCGAGAGCGGCAAGCGCTCGCTCCGGCCCGACGCCTCCGACGGCGGCTACATTTATCCGGTCGCTTACGTGAACATGGTGCAGCGCCACCAGACCTGGCACCTGCCGGATCCCGTCGATCCCGCGCCCGTGGACCGGGGCGTGACGGTGTATTTCACCCGGATGCGCGTCGGCGGCATCGACTTCGCCATCCTGGAGGACCGGAAGTTCAAGACCGGCCCCCAAGGCAAGATCCCGCAGGCCGGGCCGCGGCCGGATCATTTCAACCAGCCCGATTTCAACCCCGACAGCATCGATCGCCCCGACCTCGTGCTGCTGGGCGAGCGCCAGATGCGCTTCCTCCGTACCTGGGGACAGGACTGGACCGGCGCCGAGATGAAGGCGGTGCTTTCGCAGACGGCGTTCGCCGGCGCGGTGCACCTGCACGGTCAGCGCACCAACCGGCTGCTCGCCGACCTGGACTGCAACGGCTGGCCGCAGACCGGCCGCAACCGCGCCCTCGAGGAGATCCGTCGCACCTGGTCCGTCCACCTGTGCGGCGACCAGCACCTCGCCGTGGTGCTCCAGCACGGGATCTCCGCGCACCGCGATGGCCCGTTCGCCTTCACCAATCCCGCGATCGTCAACACGATCTACGGCCGGTGGTGGCACCCGCTCGACGAGAAGCCCGGCGCGCGGCCCGTGCCCGGCAGCCCATTGCCGTGGACCGGTGACTACCTCGATGGCCTTGGCAACAAGATCACCATGCTCGCCTACGCCAACCCGCCGGACATCCAGGATGAGCGTCAGCGGGCCGACGGCTACGGCCTGGCGCGGTTCAACAAGCAGAGCCGGCAGATCACGTTCGAGTGCTGGCCCCGGTTTCCCGCCGCCGACGGCAGCCGGAAGCAGTTCCCCGGCTGGCCGATCACCGTGGCCATGGACGCCAACGATGGGCGTACCGTCGCCGGACACCTCCCCGAACTCAGGTTCAAGGGCGTGGCCAATCCCGTGGTGCAGGTCGTCGAGGAGGCCACCGGCGAGATCCTCTACACCGTGCGCGTCCAGGGAGACCGTTTCCGCCCGCGGGTGTACCGGCCCGGCGCCTACACCGTGAGGGCGGGGCGGAACCTGCCCGACGGCGCCGAGCTGAAGGCGCTGATGGCGGGCTCCGGCAACGAGCGCCCCATCGAGGTCAGCCTCTGAGCCGGCTCATGCCGTTGGCATCAAGTCAGCCGTGAAAACGGCCGCGCTGAAAGGTGGGGCGGCTTGTCCTCAAGCCGCTGCGGACGGTCCATCGCACGTCAGCCGCCTGGGAACAGGCGGCTCCACCCGCTAGATCATTCATTCCGCTTAACTGACCTGCGGCCGACGTCCGCGGTCCCCTCCCGGGGGGCCGGCGGTTTGACGCCGGTGCCGCCGGGACGGGGGGAACTTCCCGCCCGTTTGCCTTTCCACCGGGCCGAATTCACGTTCACGGTCTTCGCTTCGCCCATGAAATCGAGAAATTCGACCCCGACCCTGTTGTTCGTCCTGATTTTCGCCTTCGTCTGCGCCGGCACCGCGAGCCTGACGGTCTGGGCCGCGGAGTCCACGGCGTCGGAATCCCGCCCGGCCAAGGGGAAAAATCGCGCGAAGAAAGCCGAGACGGCCAGGTCGAACGCGGCGGCCGGCGACAAGGTGGACCTCGCGATCAAGGTCGACCGCAAGCCGATCAACCGCGACGCCGCGGACCGCGTTTCCTATGCGCCGATCGTGAAACGGACGGCGGCGAGCGTGGTGTACGTCTATTCGACGAAGACCGTGCGCGCCCAGGACATGTCACCCTTCTTCAACGATCCGATGCTGCGTCGCTTCTTCGACCTGCCGGGCATGGCGCCGGACGACGATGAAAACGCCGCCCCGCAGACGCCGCGCGGCAACAATCGCAATCGCAAGTCTCCCCCCGGCAACAGCCGCAACCGCGCGCCCGAGCGCCAGCAGCAGGGCCTCGGCTCGGGTGTCGTGTTCACCACCGACGGATATCTCCTGACCAACCATCATGTGATCGACGAAGCCGACGAAATCCGGGTCTCGATCGGCGACTCCAACAAGCGCTACGAGGCCAGGGTGATCGGCCGCGATCCCGGCACGGATCTCGCGGTGCTCAAGATCGATGCCGCCGACCTCACGCCGGCGACCTTCGGCGACAGCGATCAGCTCGAAGTCGGCGACGTGGTGCTGGCCATCGGCAATCCGTTCGGCGTCGGCCAGTCGGTCAGCCGCGGCATCGTCAGCGCCCTCGGTCGCGGCGTGGGCATGGGAACTTTTGAGGATTTCATCCAGACCGATGCCGCCATCAACCCGGGCAACTCCGGCGGCGCGCTGATGGACACCGAGGGGCGGCTGGTGGGCGTCAACACCGCGATCCTCAGCCGCAGCGGAGGTTTCGCCGGCGTGGGCTTTGCGATTCCGGCCAACCTGGCCCGCAACGTCGCCGAGCAGCTCGTCCGGCACGGCCGGGTCGAACGCGGGTTCCTCGGCGTGCGCCCGCAGGATCTCACCGAGGACTTGTCGGCCCAGTTCGGCGCCGAACGGGGGGCGCTGATTTCCCAGGTGACCGAACAGAGCCCCGCCGAGCGCGCGGGCCTGAAGGCCGGCGACGTCATCACCAAGGTCAACGACACCGAGATTCGCGACGCCCGGCACCTCCTCATGACGATCAGCCAGATCGCGCCCGGCTCCGAAATCACGCTGACCTACGTGCGCGAGGCGAAGACAGCCACGGCCCGGACCACGCTGGACCGCCGCGATGAGGAAGCGCTCGCCCGGGACGACGGGATTCCGACCGCCCCCAAGGACGAAGGGATCCTCAACGGCGTGGCCGTCAGCGATCTCACCCAGCAGCTTCGTGACCGCATGCAGATCCCCTCGCGCATCGCCGGGGCCATCGTCACCAGCGTCGATCCCGACACCCCGGCCGCGCGCCAGGGCCTGCGCGAAGGCGACGTCATCCTCGAGCTCGACCGTCGCCCCGTGCGCAACGCCGAGGAGGCCGTGAAGCTGAGCGAGGAGATCAAGGGGCCCAAGTTCCTCGTCCTCGTCTGGCGCAGCGGCCGCACGAGCTACCTCGTGATCGACGAATCGAAGGAATAGCGACGTCCCGAGCCTCAGCCCGCATCGCCGGAGTTCAGGTTCGGCTTCGGCCTGTGGCCGCGCTCCAAGGTGGAGCAGCTTGTCCTCAAGCTGCTGCGGTCGGCCGAACGTCAGCCGCCTGGGGACAGGCGGCTCCACCCGCCGATCAGCCCACCTGCCCGATCGTGGGATGAGGGTCCGCACGGAGCGCGTTTATCGGAGATTTCCGCAGTCGGCGCCGGGAAGTCCGGGGCGCGCGCGAATCGCGCAACAAAGCGGCCGGTTTGGCGTCTAGCCCCGACGCATGTCTGTTGGGGAACCCCCCTCTGCTCCCTTGCCCGGAGCGCGTCGCCGTCCTCGCCTGGCCCTCGTCAGCGCCCTGGCCGTGGCCGTGCTGCATTTTCTATGGATCACCGCCCACCTGGAGCCGGCGATCATGAGTCCTGACGCCAACGGCTACGTGGTGCAGGCGCGGCTGCTGGCCCACGAAGGGAGCACGTCCTTCCAGCCGGATTCGCCGGTCCAGTACGTGGGTATGCACTGGTTGGAGACGACCGCGGGCACGTTTCACAGCCGTTACCCCGCCGGGTTGCCGCTGCTGATGGCAGGGGCGTGGAAGCTCGGAGGGCTCAACGCCGCGCTGCTCATCAATCCGCTGCTCGCGAGCGCGACGGTGATGCTGGTGTTCCTGCTGGCGCGCCGCTTCGTGCCGGAGCCCTATGCGGTCCTGGCCGCGCTCGTGGTGGCGGTGGTGCCCACCACCAACCAGCACGCGCTCGATGCGGATGCCCACGTGGCGGCGACGTTCCTGCTGGTGGGCGGCGTGGTCGCGCTGCTGCGGTTCGCCGCGGGCGGGGGGAAGCGCTTTGCCTTCCTCGCCGGCGCGCTGCTCGGTGCAATTCCCACCGTGCGTTACCCGGAAGCGATCGTCGGGCTGCCGGTGGGCGCCTGGCTGCTGTGGCGGATCCGGCCCTGGTGGCGCGGCTGGCCGGCGCTGGCGGGGGCCGCGCTGCCGCTCGGCGCCCTGCTGCTGCACAACGCGACCGCTTACGGAGCCTTCTGGCGCACCGGTTACGCCCTGACCAACGAGCAGACCGGCTTCGGCATCGAGTACTTCGCCTCTCACCTGCTGCCCTACCTGCAGGCGCTGGCCGGCCAGGGTTTGCCCCTGGTCTTCGCCTTCGGGGTCGCCGGGCTCGCGGCCCTGGTGGCCGATCCGGCGCGCCGCGCCGAAGGGCTGCTGCTTGCCGGGCTCACCGTGCCGCTCGTGCTGCTGTACATGGCTTATTACTTTGGAGCGGGCGGCGGGGGAGGTGCGGCGACGGGCAACCTGCGTTTCCTGGTGCCGACGTTCCCGTTCTTTGCCGTGGCCGGGGTGTGGCTGCTTTCGCGGCTCGGCGAACAGCTGGGCGTGGCGGGCCGGGCCGCCGTGGCGGCGGTGATCGCGTTGCAGGGTTTGATCGGCATCGGCTCGTCGGCGCAGGTGCTGCAGCGGGCCAAGGCATCGCTCGGCGCCGCGGCGCGCGCCCGGCAGGTGGCGGAACTGGAGATTCCCGCCGGCAGCGTCGTCATCGTCGACCGGCAGCTCGCGGAGAGTTTCGACGCCGCGGGACGCTGGCGGCTGGTCGAGGAGAATCTCGTCACGGGCGGCCCCGGAGCGGGACTGCCCGGGCCGTTCGGCGGAGGTTTCGCGGGTCGCGGCGGTCCGGGCCCCCGTGCCGCTGCCGGCGGGCCGCGCGCCGAGGCGGCCCCGGATGCTCCCAGTCCGCAGCAGCGGGGCAAGAACCGGGCGCAGCAGGAACGCTACTCCGGCCTGCGGTCCGATGAACGCCGCGCCCGCGTGTGGGGCGATCTCGCCGCGTGGGCCGGGGACCGCCCCGTTTTCTGGTTCGCGCGCTCCATCGATACGGTGGAGTCGGTCCTGCCGGTCGGCTCGGATTACAAGAGCGTCGCCGAAGTGGAGGCGCCCGCCATGCTGGGGCCGCTGGGATCCGGACTGGGGGCGATGAGCGGCGCTGCCGCGCCCGGGCGCGGCCCTCCGGGGGGCCCGGCCTTCGGCGCGGGCACTCCGCCGGGGCGTCGGCTCGGCCCTGGCTTCGCCGCCGCCGCGGCCCGGCTGCGCGTTGTCCGGATCGACCTCGCCCCACGCCCCCGGTCGTGAAACCGGTCGATTCGGAGGGACGCGCTCCCTCGCAGCCTCGGCGGATTAGAGCAGATTCAATAATTCCGTAGCCCAGACCTAAACGCAAAGTCGCAAAGGAACGCGACGTTTCGCCAAGCTTTCCTGCGCGAGTCTCTGCTCTCCTTCACGTCTTTGCGTTTCGGATCCCGCCCTGATCGGCTACGATTTTACTTAAGGCGCTCCAGCCTTCACGCGGTGCCGGAGGCACGTCCGTTTTCCGTGCTCAGCCAGGCGCATGCAGTCGAGGTGGTGCCGCCGGTCCCCGGTCGGCTGACGTGCGACGGACCGGTCCGCAGCGGCTTGAGGACAAGCCGCTCCACCTTTCAGTGCGGACGTTCTCATGGGTGATTTGAAGTTCAACTGCAGGTGTTGGCTCAGACCCGCAGGAAAATCTGCCGCCGGTGCAGGAACCGTGCGAGCCAGAGGATGAGCAGGAGGCCGACGAGCGCGATGACGAGGTTGCCGCCGGAGGGGCCGAGCAGCCGGTCGAAGAACAGCTTCACGTCGCCGCCCGCCAGTCGTTGCGCCAGCGTGCGCGGCCGGACGATATTGGCCGCGACGTAGAGCGTGATCGCATTCATCCCGATCCACACGAAGGGCTGGCACCAGGCCCGCCACTGGCGGACATCGACGACGTAGTAGAATCCGGCCAGGAGCAGCAGGCTCCAGCCACCGGCCACGAGCACGAAGGACGACGTCCAGAGCTTCTTCACCACGGGAAACTGCAGCCCCCAGAGGTGACCCGCGACGACGGCCGCCACCCCGCAGCCGGCGAGCCAGGCGATCTTCGGCGCGTCGCGCACATCGGTCCGGCGCAGCCACAGGCCGGCGAACACGCCGAGCAGGCAGGTCGCGATCGCGGGCAGCGTGCTCAGCAATCCCTCGGGATCGTAGAACACGTCGTACTTGCGTCCGCCGAGATGAAGGTAGTCGAGGTGGTTGGTGAGGTTGAGTCCGGGTTCGAACTGGCCCGTGACCCGCGCGTGCGTGGCGTGGAATGCCGCCTCGACCTGCGCGGGCGCCGGCTTGTCGGTGCCGAACCGCGCCGGGAACGCCGCCGCGTCGAGCTGAAAGTCGCGGATGGGGACGAACGTCAGCAGCGCCCAGTAGCCGGCCAGCAGGGCGACGGTGACCCCGGCGAGCGCGCGGGGCTTCAGCAGGCAGAAGAGCAGCCCCGTCGCGGTGTAGGCGAGGGCGATGCGCTGCAGCACGCCGAGCACGCGGATGTCGGGCCAGGCGTTGGTCACGCCCCCGCCATAGAACAGGCCGAGCGCAAACAGGAGGGTGCCCCGCAGCAGCACGCGTTTCACCGCGCCCGCCCGGCCTTCGCGCGCCACGAGGCGCGAGAGCGAGAAGACCACCGAGGCGCCGACGATGAACACGAAGAGCGGGAAGATCAGGTCGTAGAAGGCGAAGCCGGCCCACGCCTTGTGCTCGAACTGGCCGGCGAGGAGCCGCAGCGGCCCGCCGTCGCTCATCCGGCCGAGCGTCTGCACCACGACGTCGGCCCCCAGAATCCAGAACATGTCGAACCCGCGCAAGGCATCGAGGGAGACGACGCGCGGGGGCGCGGGAGAGGCGGGCGCGGCAGCCGGGGCAGCGGGAGAACTCATGCGGGGCGCCGGCAGCCTCAGCCGGATTCGTGCCGGGGGTCAACGGCGCGGCGCCCGCGGCGCGGTCTACGCGGGGAGCGGGAGCCGCCATTCGCTTCTCCCTTGCGCGCCCGCGGCGAACGCATCCTCTCTTCGGCATGAAGGTATCGTTCACGCAGAAGGAGTTCTCGCGGCTGCTGGAGCTCATGCACCTCGGCCTCTGGGTGGCCGGTTCCCGTCCCGACGATCCCGCCACGATGCCGGAGCGATACGCCGCGATCGCGCAGAAGACGTTTGGCCTGGCCGAGGTGTTCGGCTGCGCGGACCTCGTCGAGGCCGACGTCAACGGCCAGTTTTTTCCCAACGAGAAACTCACCGATGGCCCCGCCCGCGAGAAACTCGACCAGTTCGTCGAGGACGCGTTCTGGGGCGAGCTCGCCTTGCGCCTCGCGGAGCGCGACCTGAGGGCCGAGGCCGGGGCCACCAAGCTGAGCGAGGAACTCACCGCCGACGAGGAGCGGCGCCTCGCGGAGCTGGAGGACGGCTACTGGCGCGAGTTCGAGTCGCACGGCGTGGATCACCTCGTGTTGCTGCGTGGCGGTCGCGGCTGACCTCGCACCGCGCTCTTCCTTTTCGCCGGCCTCCCTTCACCCTCCGCGTATTCCCCATGAGCACCAACCCCGATTCCCGTCCCCGTTCGACGCGCCGCGAGTTCGTCGGACTCATCGCCACGGCCACGGCCGCGGTCCCCCTCGCCGGACTCGCGCCCGCCGCCACCGCCGCGCCAGCCCCGGCGCAGGGCGGCCCCGGCGTGATGCACGTCTTTTCCAAGCCGCTGCAGTGGCTCGATTATGCCGGCGCCGCGGCGCTGATCGCCGAGGCGGGATACGGCGGCATCGATTACACCGTGCGGCCTGGCGGGCACGTGCTGCCCGAGAAGGTGCAGGACGATCTTCCCCGCGCGGTGGAGGCGGCGAGGAAGGCCGGGCTCAAGGTGGAGATGATCACGACGGCGGTGACCACGGCGAAGGACAAGTTCACCGAGCCGCTGCTGCGCACCGCCGCGAAGCTCGGCGTGAAGTATTACCGCCTCGGGAATTTCCAGTACAACCTGAAGGTCGGCATCTGGGAATCGCTCCAGAACCTCAAGCCTCAGCTCCGGGAGCTCGCGGCCCTCAACCAGAGCCTGGGCCTGCACGGCTGCATCCAGAATCACGCGGGGCCGCGCGTTGGCGGCCCGGTGTGGGACCTGTACGAGCTGGTGCGCGACCTCGATCCGCGGTGGTTCGGGGTCCAGTATGACATCCGGCACGCGGTCGTCGAAGGTGCCCAGTCCTGGCCGCTGGCGCTGCGGCTGCTCGCGCCCTGGATCCGGTGCACCGACCTGAAGGACTTCAAGTGGGAGCAGGCCGCCGGCAAGGCCACCCTCGACAACGTACCGATCGGCCAGGGCGTGGTCGGCTACGATGCGTATTTCAAGCTGGTGGCTGAACTCGGGCTGCACGGTCCGCGCTCCGTGCATTTCGAGTATCCGCCGTTCGAGCGTGCGACGACGCCGCTTCCCGAGGCGGAAAAGCGTTCCGTCCTGCTCAAGCTGATGAAGCAGGACCTGGCAGCGCTGCGCGGCTACATGGCGAAGTACAGGATCGGCTGACGCGGCAGCGTCCACCCCCCGGCAGCGTTGGCGCAGCCCGCCGGGATTACTGGCCGGGAGTGGGCGGGAGCGCCGCCAAAGCCAGGGTTCGCCCACGGAATACACGGAGGACACGGAAATCAGGTCCTGGTCCGTGTGCTCCGTGGGCCCAGGGAACGAAACGCCCCGGGCGCCGGGACTTTTGGCTTTTGGGATTTGCGCGCGCGCCTGGCGGCGCGTGTGCTGTTTCCCTTCATGAGTGACGCGTCTTCCTCCTCGTCCACCCCGATCCAAATCGTGCGCGTTGGCGCCAACTTCGAGCGCGAGCCGCTCGTCCGGCCGTTCGGTTTCAAGGGCGGTTACAGCACCGAAATCTGGCAGAGTGCCGCGCTGCTCGAGAGCGCGTCGGGCCGCCGTGGCATCGGGCTGTGCACGCAGGGCGTGTTGTGGAGCGACGCGGCCGTGTTCTCCGCGCATTCCGAGAGCGGCGGCAACGCCCTCATGTACGCCGTCACCGAGTGGGCCGTGCAGCAGTTGAAGGGGCGGTCGTTCACCGACCCGGTCGCGCTGCTCGAATCGATCCGCCACGACGTCTACGCCTACGCGAAGAAGATCACCGAGAACCCGAAGCTGCGCGAGACGTTCGCCCTCAA
Source organism: uncultured Opitutia bacterium (assembly GCA_937952235.1). GTDB lineage: Bacteria > Verrucomicrobiota > Verrucomicrobiia > Opitutales > Opitutaceae > ER46. The sequence continues at coordinate 89,026 of CALFZM010000081.1, forward strand.
TGCGCTCGTCGGGGTCGATTTCGCCGCCTGGCAGCTCTTCGCGGCGGAACGCGGCATCACGCACTTCGACGACCTGATCCCGGCGGCCTACCGCCCGGCGCTTGCGCAGAAGCACGACAAGATCGCCAGCATCCCGCTCATGGCCTACGCCGTGCCCATCGAGGAGCTGAAGGCGGCGGTCGACGACGGATATTTTTTCATGAAGATCAAGATCGGGCAGCCCGGCTCGCAGCAGGAAATGCTGGAGAAGGACAAGGCCCGGATCAGCGCGATCCACGCCGCGATCGGCCACGCCCGCACGCCGTACACCGCGAACGGCAAGCTGCCCTATTACTTCGACGCCAATGGCCGCTACGAAAGCAAGGAGCTGCTGCTGGAGCTGCTCGATCACGCCCGGAAGATCGGCGCCTTCGAGCAGATCGCGCTCATCGAGGAGCCGTTCCCCGAGGAACTGGAGATCGACGTCGGCGACATTCCCGCCCGGCTCGCAGCCGACGAGAGCGCCCACACGGATCGGGACGCGCTCAAGCGGATCGAGATGGGATACAAGGCGATCGCGCTCAAACCCATCGCCAAGACGCTCAGCATGTCGCTCAAGATCGCCCAGCTCGCGCACGAGCGCGGCGTCCCGTGCTTCTGCGCCGACCTCACCGTCACCCCGCTCCTCGTCGAGTGGAACAAGAATGTCGCCGCGCGGCTCGCGCCGTTCCCCGGCCTGGGCCTCGGCCTGGTCGAGACCAACGGACACCAGAACTACCGGAACTGGGAAACGCTGCGCAGCTATCATCCCGCGCCGGAAGCACCGTGGGCAAAGACGACCCGCGGGGTGTTCAAGCTCGGGCCCGACTTCTACGCGCGCAGCGGCGGCATCTTCGAGCCCGCGCCGCATTACGCGGGGCTGTTTCCGCCCGCGGCCTGACGCGGCGTCCTGTCCTGCCGCCGCGACGATGATCCGCCTCCACCACGCCGAGTTTTTCCGCCTGGAGCTGCGCGCGCGCATGCCGTTCCGCTACGGCATCGCGACGATGACCGAGGTGACGCAGCTCACGATGCGGTGCACCTTCGAGATCGACGGCCGCCCGGAGACGGGCCTCGCCGCCGACCTGCTCTCCCCGAAGTGGTTCACGAAGGACCCGGCGCGCGCGCTCGCCGAGGAGGTGGAGGAGATGCTGCGCGTGATCCGCGCCGCGGTCGCGCACGCCCACGGCATCCGGGCGGCCACCGGCTTTGAATTCTGGCGCGAGTTGTACGCCGCGCAGTCCGCGTGGGCGCAGGGCGAAAAACTCCCGCCGTTGCTCGCCCACTTCGGCACCTCGTTCGTCGAGCGGAGCCTGCTCCACGCGCTCTGCCGCGCTCGGCAGACGTCGCTCGCCGCCGCGCTGCAAGGCGACCTGTTCGGCGTCGACCTCGGCGCGCTGCATCCGGAGATCGCGGGCCTCGGGCCAAGTCGTTTCCTCCCGGCGGCGCCGCCGGCCGCGGTCATCGCCCGGCACACGATCGGCCTGGCGGACCTCATCCAGTCGACGGAAGTGACCGCGGCCGAGCGCGTGACCGACGGGCTGCCGCAGAGCCTGGACGAGTGCATCCGTTTCTACGGGCTGCGGCACTTCAAGGTGAAGATCAACGGCGAGAGCCAGCGCGACCTCGACCGGCTCACGCGCATGACGGCCGTGCTGGAGGCGGAGTGCGGCGGCGACTATGCCTTCTCGCTCGACGGCAACGAGTGCTTCCACGACGTCGGCTCCTTCGTCGACTACTACCGCAGTCTCCGCGCGCAACCCGCCCTGCAGCCGCTGTGGTCGCACCTGCTCTACGTCGAACAGCCCTGGCACCGCAGTGTCGCGCTTTCGCCCGCGATCGGCGAGCTCGCGCAAGCCTGGCCCGACCGGCCGCCGATCATCATCGACGAGAGCGACGCCGCGCTGGAGAGTCTGCCCACCGCGCTCGCGCTGGGCTACGCGGGCACCAGCCACAAGAACTGCAAGGGCGTCTTCAAGAGCATCGCCAATGCCGGGCTGCTCGCGCGAAGGCGCGAACAGGGTTTGCCCGCCGTGCTCAGTGGCGAGGACCTCTGCAACGTCGGTCCCCTTTCCACGCTGCAGGACCTCGCCGCCCAGGCGGCGCTTGGCGTGACCACGGTGGAACGCAACGGTCACCATTACTTCACCGGCCTCGACCAGTTTCCCCCCGCGATTCAGCGGCACGCCCTCGAGCAGCACCCCGATATCTACGTGCGCATGCCGTCCGGCGTGCCGCGGCTCGACATCCGGGGCGGCCGGCTCGCCCTCGGCACCGTCAACGCCGCGCCCTTCGGCATCCCCGGCGAGGTGGACCTTTCGGCGCTGTCGGCGGATTCGAACTGAAGTTGAATGATGCGGTAGAGGTGGAGCCGCTTGTCCCCAAGCGGCTGACGTGCGACTGATCCGTCCGCAGCGGCCTGGGGACAGGCCGCTCCACCTCGGCATGCGGATCAGAACCGGCCGCTGATCCCGAAGTTCACGAACGCGCCGTTGTCGAAGTCGCTCTGCAGCCGGCTGGGTTGGTAATAGTACCATTCCTGGTGCGCGTTGAACATGTTCTGCAGATCGCAGTACACCTCGAGCTTCGGCGAGAAGATATAGCTCAGGTTCAGGTTCACCGCCTTGCGGTCGAACTTGTAGCGCAGCCGCGAGACGTCCGTGGAGTAGCCGACCAGGTACTCGCCGGTGTAGTTGAACAGGAGCCGCGCGCGCAGCTTGCGCCAGGGCAGGCTCACGCCGGCGTTGGCCGTGGTGGGCACGAAGTTGGGCACGAGGTTCGTCGTGCGCGGCCCGGTCGTGCCGTAGTCGCCGTTGGTGGTGAGCCGGGTGTAGTTGGCAAACACGCTCAGCCGCTTGAGCGGGCCGGGCAGGAAGGTGAGCTGCTGCTGGAAACTCACCTCGATGCCCTGGATCTCCGCGGTGCCGGCGTTGCGGTCGGTCACGAGGTTGTAGCCGCCGTACGCGCCGCCGAAGCCGTTGTCGGGGCCGTTGGCCACCGTCTCGCCGCCGAGCGTCACGATGAAGTCCTTCAGTTTCTTCTGGAACACGCCGACCGAGATCGCGCCCACCGGCTCGAAGTAGTACTCGAGCGTGAAGTCGATGTTTTCCGAGAACTGCGGCTTCAACGCCGGGTTGCCGATGGTGAGCGTCTGCGTCTGGTCGTTCACGTCCTCACGTGGCACGAGGTTCGCGAAGGGCGGCCGGCCGATGCTGTTCGACCAGTTCGCGCGGGCGAGGAAGGTGCGGGAGAAATGGTACGTCAGGTAGGCGCCGGGAAAAGTCTCCTGGTACCGGCCCGAGATGGTGCGGGCGTTGGCGTAGTCCACCTGCGCCCGCCGCACCGGGTCGGGGATCGCGGCCGCCGTGGCGAGCGTGCGGGCCCGGACGAAGCCGCGGCCCTTGACGCGCGTCTCCTCGAAGCGCAGCCCGCCGACCGCGCGCAGCGCGCCCCAGCGCGCCCCGCCCATGGCGTACGCGGACGTCACGTCCTCGGTCACGCGGCGGGTGCCGAGGTATTTGCGCGACTCGTCGTAATACTGGTCGGAGAACCAGTGACCGGGATTGTCCTTCACGTGCTCGGCCACGTATCCGACATGCGTGTACGGGATCGGGCCGTTGCGCAGGCTCTCGGTCGTGCGCACGCCGTTGAACTGGAAGATGCTCAGGTCGGCGTCGTTGCGGCCCGTGGCGGGATTGACGCCGAGGATGCCGTCCGGCCCGGCGTACTGCCAGCGGCGGTCGCCCCCGATCTCCTCGGCCGTCTGCCGGCGGAACCGGGCTCCGGCCTTCACGTAGCTGGCGCCGCGCTCGTCGAACCGGTAGCGCGCGTTCGCGGAGACGCTCTCGAGCGTGCCGTTGCGGTGGTTGTTCCGCTTGTTGAGCTCGCTGTTGGTGTAGTTCTTCAGGTCGAAGATGCTCGGGCCGGCCGTCTGGTAGAACATCGGGCGGGCCGCGTCGCGGGTCTTGTCGAGCGTCCAGCCGACGCCCGTGAGCCAGGTCCGGAAGAAGCCGCCCGAGCCGATCTTTGGCAGGTAGTGGCCGTCGTCCTGTCGCACCAGGCTCTCCGAATACGCGGCGTCGTAGTCGAGCGACAGGCGCGAGTACGTGTGCTCCGCGCCGGCGTGGACCTGCTTCTGCGAATCCTCGAAGCGGTTGCCGTCGCTCTGCAGCTCGAAGGTCGAGGCCGGCACGGCGCGCACGCGCGTGATCTGGTCGGTGTAGTCCGGCAGGATCGCGTTGTTGCCGGTGGGCTGCCCCGCGGCGTTGAGCGGGGCGACGGTGCGCGAAGTGAAGGCGCGCGTGCGCAGGTACTCGAAGGACCGTTCGTGCGCGTCGTTGTAGATCCCGTTGAGGAAGACGCGGAAGGTCGGGCTGAACCGGTAGTCGATCTTCAGCGTCGCGCTCTTGTTCATCCGGTTGTTGTAGATGTCGGCGGAACGGTAGTCCCACACGTAGGCCGGGCTCGCGGTGGTGAACGCATAGTCCTGCGTCATCTGGATCGCGCTCACCGCGTTCTCGCTGTAGAAGAGGCCGAACGTGATGCCGAGGTTGCGCGTGCCCCCGAAGGCGTCGAACACCTCCTGGTAGCTGAACGACGTCATCGGGTGGATGTTGTGGTCCCGCGTCGCGGGATTGTGGTCGTAGAAGAACGGCGCCCACTTCGCGCCGACGCGGTAGATCATCCGGCGTTTCTCCCGCATGCTGAGCGGCGAGCGGGTCTTCATGTTGATGTTCCCGCCGAGCGAATCGGCATCCAGGTCGGGCGTCGCGGCCTTGGTCACCTCGATGGTGTCGAAGAACGCGCCCGGGATGCTGTTGGTCCTGAAATTCCGATTCATTCCGCCCGAGCTGGCCATCTTGTTGCCGTCGACGGTGACGGAGTTGAGCGTGTGGTTGGTGCCGCGCACCATGACTTCGCTCACCACGCCCTCGCCGTTGAGCGAGCCGGCGATGCCGGGCAGCCGGATCAAGAGCTCGCCGGCCTCGCTGTTGGACAGGTTGCCGTACGCGTCGAGCGCCACGACGCTCTTCACGCTGTCCGCATTGCGCTGCGCGGTGAGCGCCGCGGCGTTGCCCTCGCGCTCGCCGACAACGTTGAACCGCTCGAGCCGGTAGACGTCGGCGCCGAGCTCGAAGGTGAGCTCGACGCGCTGGCCGGGCGCGACGGCGACGACGCGGTCCTCGCGGTTGAGCCCGATGTACGTGACGGTCACCGGATGGCTGCCGGCGGGCAGCTGGTCGAACGTGAAACGACCGAGGTTGTCGGTGAGCGCGCGCCGGCCGAGCGGTGCGATTTCGACGGCCGCGCCCTCGAGCAGCGCGCGCGTGGCGCCGTTGCTGACCTGACCGGAAATGCGGCCGGTGTCGGAGGTGGCCGCGAACGCGCCGGCCGACAGCAAGGCGGCGCACAGCCAGGTGAGCAAGCGGCAGGGCAGAGGGTGGAGGACGGGGGTCATATAGGATTGGAAAGGGCGGAGGAGGGTGGGTGGATGACCGGGCAGGGCAGCCTTCGTCCCCGCGACGAGCGGTGGGCGGACATTTCCGTGCGCGTCGGGCCGTCGTCACCCGCGACCGCGCCGCTCTCCGCCGGAACGATGCCGTTGCGGTGGAGTCGCCCGTCCCCCGGCGGCTGACGAAAGACGGACCGGTCCGCAGCGGCTTGAGGACAAGCCGCTCCACCTTTCGGTACGGCCGTCTTCATGGTTGATGTGAAGGCCAACGGCATATGTCCGGCTCGGCGAATGACCGGTCGGGCTGCAGGTCGCGCGGGATGCCATCGACAGCGATCATGATGACCAAAGGTGGGGTTGCAGGCTCTCCTTCCCGGTTCGAAGTTCGGGCGCGTCCTCAGTCGATCCGGCGGAGCCAGAGCCGGTTGAGGCGCAGGACTTCACCGGCCGGCGCAGCTGCGACTTCGGCGCGCAGCGTGGCGGGACCGGGACCGAGCGTCAGGATGCCGGCGACCGCCCGCTTGAACACGTTGGGCGTGCCGGTGCGGGCCGGTGTGAATTCCACACTCGCGGGTCCGACGCCGATCTTCAGCCGTCCGCCGACGTTTGGCCCCGCGCACCCGTAGGCCAGCGCGACCTCGTAACGGCCGCCGTGTGCGACCGCGATGCTCCACTCGGCGGACTCTCCCGGCTTGGACCAGCCCTCGATGGTGTCCCAGTCGTAGGCCTCGAACACATACTTTGTCCCCTCGCCCTGTGTTTTGGCCCAGCTCGGTTGGAGTTCGACCGGGTTCTCGTCGGCGTGGCCCACGGGAATCGGCACCGGCGCATAGTTCATCCCGCGGGTGACCTCGGCATACCAGCGCAGGAATTCTCCCCGCAGCGCCTTCACCCGGGCCGGTTGCTCGGTCGCGAGATTCCTCTTTTCGCCCGGATCGTGCTCGAGATCGAACAACGCCCAGGTGCTCTCGCCTCCCCTGGCCCGCGCGCCACCGCCGGCTCCCACCAGCTTGAAACGTTGATCGCTGATGCCCCAATTGGTGTTCGGCGAGGGCAGCATCCGGTTCCACGAATGGTAGACAAATTCGTGATGCCGGTCGCCCGCGCCGGCGCGCAGGAGCGGGACGAGGCTGAGGCCGTCGATCGCGCGATCGCCCGGGACTTTGGCTCCGGCGAGTTCACACAGGGTCGGCAACAGGTCCACGTGCGAGGCCTGCCCCTTGACGACTCCGCCGGCGGGAAATTTTCCCGGCCAGCGAACGAACAGCGGCGAGCGCACGCCGCCTTCGTAGACCTGAGCCTTGGAGCCGCGCAGCTCGCCCGTCCAGTGTTTGCTGACGCCGCCGTTGTCGCTCATGAAGAACACCACCGTGTCCTGGGCCAGCCCACCCGCTTCGAGGTGGGCCAGCAGCCGGCCGATGTTGCGGTCGACGCGTTCGACCATGGCGTAGATCCGAGCCTGCGTCAGCGGGAGTCCCTTCCCGAGGTACTTTTCGATCATCGCATCGCCCTCCGGCTGATGGGCGTGCGAGGTGTCCATCTGGAACGGCGAATGGGGCGCGCTGTAGGCCAGGTAGCAGAAGAAAGGTGCGGCCGGGGCCCGGCGTTTCGAATCGTCGATGAAGTCGATCGCCGCATCCGTGACGAGTTCGGTGACATAGCCGCGCGCTTCGACCGGGCGTCCGTTGTGCACGAATTGGTCGGCGTATTCGTAGCGCTCGATGTGGCCCTGGTAATGACCGAGGAATTCGTCGAAGCCGCGCTGCTGGGGCTGATAACCGTGGTAGCGGCCGAGGTGCCATTTGCCGAAGAGCCCGGTGCGGTAGCCCGCCCCCTTGAGCAGTTGCGCGACCGTGACCTCGCCGAGCGCGAGCGAATCGCCGCCGAAGCGCGTGTTGTAGATTCCTGTGCGGAAGGCATAGCGGCCCGTCATCATGCCTGCGCGCGTGGGCGAGCACACCGGCGCGGCATAGTAGCGCGCAAACCGCACGCCGCTGCTGGCGAGGGCATCCAGGTTCGGTGTCTCGATCAGCGGATTCCCCGTGCTGCCGAGGTCCCAGTAGCCCTGGTCGTCGGTCATGATCACGACGAGGTTGGGTGGGGTCGCTGCCGCTGCGGCCTGTCCGGCCGGCAGCGCAAGCGCGATGACCCGGAGAAAACGAAGGAGGCAAACCCTGAGGTGCATGGGGAAACGTTGCCGCGCGCGCGGGCTCACGGCGTTTTCCGATTCGCCGCGCTCGCGCTCCAGTATCCGGGAAACAACTTCAGGGGATCGGCCGACTTCGGATCCGTGCCCTTGGGGGCGTTTTTCCATGGCCAGAAATCCCGGAATAGCGCCGCGGGATCCGGCGCGGGACGATCCCGCCAGGCGGCCAGGTCGTCCGCCACGATGCGTGCCCGGGCCTGCTGCCATTCCGCCTGCATCTCGCCGAACCACGCGTCGTGTTTGCGGGCGAGCGCGGCGACGAGCTCGGGATGCGCCGCGGCCAGGTCGCGCTGTTCACCCGGGTCGGCGGCGAGATCGTAAAGGCGCGGAGCCGGCTGCGGCGCGGACGATGGGGGAGCGAGTTCGACGTCGAGCGGCATTTCCCAATGCGGGAGCACCAGGCCACGCCAATACGAGGGGTTGTCGCGGAAGCTGTCCTTGACCAGTGACGCCCGGTCGCCCGGCCAATACAGTTTCCACCGACCCTGGCGGAGGGCGGCGTTGGCGTGACGCACGGGGGCGTAGCGGTTGCGTTGAAAGAGCAGCGGACGCTCGGCGAGCGCCGGCGCGGGTTTTCCTTCCAGCAGCGGCATGAGATTCAGACCGTCGAGGGGTCTTGCTCCGGCGGGCGCGGCTTTTCCCGTGAGGCTGAACAACGTCGGCAACCAGTCGCACCCATGCACGGGAGTGGCCATGACACGGCCTCCCGGAATGCGTCCGGGCCAGGCGACGATGCCGGGCACGCGAATGCCTCCCTCCAAGACCGACTCCTTCTCGCCGGAAAAGACGCCGTTGAACCGCAGCTGCGAGCCGAGCTCCGGATCGCGCCGCAGCACCGGGCCGTTGTCGCTGGTGAAGACGATGATCGTCTGCTCCCACAGGCCTTCGTCCTTGAGCGCCGCGAAAACGCGCCCCAGCCCCGCGTCCATCGCCTCGATCATCGCGTACGTGACGACCACGGCCTCCGTCGCCGTGGGCCCCAGGCGCTCCCGGTACTTCCTGACCAGCTCCGCCGGAGCCTGGAGCGGGCTGTGCGGAGCGTGATGCGCGAGGAAGATGGCGAAAGGCCGCGCGGAGCGCCGGCGGATCAGCGCGATGGTTTCGTCGTTCAACGCATCGGAAAGGTAGCGGCCGTCGTGCGGCGCCGCGTCGTCGTTGCGCAGGAGATTCCACCTCCAGTAGTCCTGTCCGCCATTGGGAAAGCCGTAGAACAAGTCGAAGCCACGGCGGTGCGGCAGATGGTCCCGATGGTAGAGTCCATTGTGCCACTTGCCGACGAGCGCGGTGGCATAGCCCGCGTGGCGGAAGTAGTCGCCAAACGTCTTCTCGGCAGGGTCGAGCCGGTCGAGTCCACGGTTGCTCGGCACGTCGACCGCGCCGGTGCGGTGGTTGAAACGGCCGGTCAGGTAGCCGGCGCGGGCCGGCGCACAGAGCGACGACGGCGCGTAGTGGTCGGTGAGGCGCACGCCCCGCTGCGCCAGCGCGTCGAGCGCAGGTGTGTCGAGGTGAGGATTGCCGTAACACCGCAGGTCACCCCAGCCGAGGTCATCGGCCAGGATGAAGAGCACGTTGGGCTGCTTCGCCTGAGCCGCCTCGGCGCCGTCGCATACCGGTAGCGAGGCCCACATCGCGGCGGCGAGGAGAACGGGGAGAACTCTCATCGGCTCATTTCAGTTGGGCGGCGTGCCAGGGGGGCGGGCCGGTGTCAGAACCTCAGCGTGTTGGTCCACACCCAGGTGAGCGGGTCGTTGCGGAAGCCGGCGTTGTCAGGGATGCCGGTCGCGGCGTTGGGGTAGATCTCGAGCTTCTGCGTGTCGAAGACGTTGTTCACGTTGACCTGCGTGGTCCACGCGAAGCGGCGGCCGAGCTTGAACTGGTAGCGCGCGATCAGGTTGAGCACGGCGATGTCGTTGCCCTTGAAAGCGCGACGCACGTTGCCGGCCGCGGCGTCATTGTAGTAGTAGCGGATGGCGTCGAAGTCGGCGCGACCGTTGAAGCCGAGGCTCGCGCCGCGGAGCCGGCCCTCGCGGAAATCATACATGCTCGTGAGCGAGAACGAATGGCGCGGATAGCCGGTGGTCCGCTCGCCGCCGCGGCGCGCGAGGAACACCGGCGTCGGTGGGGTGAACCCGAGCTGGTGCTGCGCGATCGGCAGGCCGAGCCGGCCGGTGCCGACGCCGGGGATGGTGAGGCCGAGCGCGGCGGCGTTGAGGATCCCGCCGCTGTCGCGGCCGAGCTGCGCGCGGTAGTTGCCGGCGGCGTCGCCGTTGCGGAGCATCGCGACGGTCAGGACCTGGGTCGCGACCCCGGCGGCGTAGGTCTTGCCGTCGGCGGCGACGCGCGTCGCGGGATTCACGGGCACGAGAAGAGGCGTGCCGTCGCCGAGGAGCACCTGGCCGGCGGCGTTGGTGTTGAACTCGTCGTTGTAATAGAACGGGAGCTCGACCGGCCCGCCCTCGCGGCCCTGACTGAGCGCGTAACCGCCCATCAGGCGCCACGCGGGCACGGGCCGCGCGGTGAGCGTGACCTCGAGGCCGCGCGTGCGCGCGTTGTACTGGTAGGACGGACTGCGGATCGTCGCCCAGTAGCTGCCGTTGATGCCCGACGGGCCGATCGTCTGCTGCGTGGCGGCGTCGAGGGTGACGAACTGGTTGCGGCTCTCGGTCTCGTAGGCGGTGATCGAGCCGGACAGGCGGCCGTCGAGGGTGTTGAGCTTGAGCCCGCCCTCGATGCTCTCGCCGCGGCCGTTCGCGAGCGGTCCGCCGTCGTAGCGCGACTGGGCGTTGAGCCCGCCGGGGGTGAAGTTCGAGGAGTAGCCGACATAGAGCGAGACGGGCTGGGAGAATTTCCACACCGCGCCGAGGTTGCCCGTGGTGCCTTCGCCGGCGGTGACGAGGCCGGTGTTGTAGAGCACCTGCTTCAGCTCGTCGCGGCGGAGGCCTGCGATCGTCTCGACCTTGCCGCCGAACCAGGTGGTGAAGAGGGCGGCAAACGCGCCGCGGCTGTTGCCATGATCCTGGTTGGCGCCGGCGGAGCCGCCGTTGAAGCCGAGGGGATTCTCGGGCGTGACGAAGGCGGGGTTGGGATACTTCTGGTAGTCCCAGACGTACGTGCGCCCGGCAAACGTGTAGCTCCGCGGCCGGCCCGGATTGACGAAGCCGCCGAGGTTGCTGCGCACGTCGACCCACTGGTTGGGCATCACGGTGCGGCCGCCGTTGGCGGTGTTGAGCTGCGCGCGGTTGACGAGGAAGGCCCCCGCGGAATCCACCTCGAAGAAACTGTAGCTCATGTTCTGCCGGTAGTGCGGGTAGTCCACGCGCTCGGCGCCGAACACGAGCTGGTTCTGCGTGAAGCGCGTGAGCCGGAACTCGGCCTGGAGCGTCGCGCGCAGCCCCCACTCGGTCGCCCGCACCTCGGAGCCGCCGGGCCGGTAGGCGACGGCCCAGGCGTTGAGCGGGTTGCCGCCGGTGAGCGGGGCGTTGAGCGCGGCGATGCCCTGCGAGGTCATGTTGTCGTTGAACGCAGAGCGGTGCGTGCCGACGATCTGGCCTTGCAGCCACGGCGTGAGGCGCGAGGACAGCGTGGCCGTCTGGAAATGTTCCCAGCGCCGGCGCGTGAAGGAATTGCCGCCGAGCACATCGACGTTTTCCCAGTCGATCATGCCGCCGGCGATCTGCGCGAGCGCGGGATCGCGGCGCGCAAGGAGGACGGCGAGCGGGGTGTTGTTGGGCACGAGCGTCGGAATGCCCGCGACCAGCACGCGGCGCGTGGCCTGGATCGAGGTGTCGAAGCGATCCTCGAGCTCGAAGCGCAGCACCGTGTCGGAAGCCGGCAGCAGTTCCACCGCGGCCTCGACGTAGCCGCCGGTGGTCTTGCGACCGATCACCTCGCGCCAGAAATTCTGGTCCGACTTCAGCGCGGCGAGCCGCAGCGCGAAGCGGCGGTCGAGCAGCTTGCCGGAGTAGTTCGCGTCGAGCTGGTAGCGCAGCGAACCGAATTTGTCGGTCTTGAACTCGGCGCTCGCGAACCGCCCGCCGAACTGGGCCTTCTTGGTCGCGACGTTGAGGATGCCGCCCGCGGGGTTGTTGCCGTAGAGCAGCGACTGCGGGCCGCGGATGACCTCCAGGCGCTCGTAGGCGAAGCCCTCGGCGAGGTTGCCGAGGTACATGAAGCCGTTGCGGCGCGGAAACGCCTGCAGGCCGCGCACGCTGAACGTCTGCATGTTGAAACGGTCGCCGGCGAGCGAGCCGTTGGCGGTGGACGAGCCGCCGCCGTTCTCGCCCGCGCCGATGCCCGTCATGCGGTTGGTGAGCAGGTCGACGACATCGGAGGTGCCGAGGTCCTGCATCATCGTGGCGTTGAAAATCTCCGCCGTGATCGGCAGCCGTTCGAGCGAGCGGTTGGTGCCGGTCAGCGAGGTGGTGTTGAGCGCCTGGTAGGTGTCGGAGGCATCGGCCGAAACCTCGAAGGGGCGGAGCGTCACCGTCGGCGCCTTGGCCGGGTCCGTGGTCGCCGCGGCGGGGGCCTGTGTCTGGGCGAAGGCGACGGGCGACGCGGTGCACGCGAGGGCGAAGGCGATCCACGGTCCGGCTGGCGGGAGGG
>CALFZM010000082.1 GCA_937952235.1 uncultured Opitutia bacterium
GGGCTCGCGGTCCGCGACGACGCTGCCGATCGCCGGCGTGGTCACGAGCACGCCCTCCGCCACCAGCGCGGCGATCACCTTGTGGGCCGTGTTCGGATTGATCCTCAGTTCCTGGCTCAGCAGCCGCACCGAGGGGAAACGATCGCCGGGGCGAAGCTGCCCCGCCACCACCGCCTTCCTCACCGCGAACTGGATCTGCTCCGCCACCGGCAGACCCGGCTTGAGCTCGACGGAGAACGGAAGCATGCCGTCCTATCTCTACTAGTACAGTTGGGACAGCAAGCATCGAATGGAGAAATTTCTTCCCACGGTCGCATCCTGCGGCCACAACCGGTCCCGGTGCCCACCGCCAAGACCATCGGACCCGGAGAGATCCACGCCGCCATCCAGCGTCTGGCGGAAGCCATCGTGGTCCGCCACGGCGACCCGGGCGGCCTGCTGCTCCTCGGTATCGCCAACGGGGGCATGGAGCTCGCCCGCCGGCTCGCGGAACGGCTGCACTGCCGGGCGGGCACGATCGACATCTCCTTTCACCGCGACGACATCGGGCAGCATCCGATCCCGAAGGAATTCGCGCCGACGCAGATTCCCGCCGACGTGCATGGTGCGACGGTGATTCTCGTGGACGACGTGCTGTTCTCCGGCCGCACGGTGAAGGCGGCGCTCGACGAACTCTTCGACCACGGGCGCCCCAGCAAGGTCGAGCTGGCGGTCCTCGTCGACCGCGGCGGCCGGCGGCTGCCGATCGCCGCCGATTACGTCGGGCTCGATCTCGCGATCGCCGACACCCACAAGGTCAGGGTTTCCCTCGACCCGCTCTCCGACCGCCGCGACGCCATCCGCGTCGAGCCGGCCGCCCCCGCCCGCTCCGCCGGCCCGAAAGCGTAGCCACCTCCCTTTCTCCCGTGCCCTGGACCCGCCGCCACCTCCTGACGCTCGAGGAACTCTCGCTCGCCGAGATCGAGCAGATCCACGCCACCGCCGTCGCCTTCAAGCGCACGCTCACGCGCAGCGTGCGCAAGGTTCCCGCGCTCCGCGGCAAGACGATCGTCAATCTCTTCCTCGAACCCAGCACGCGCACCCGGATGGCGTTCGACATGGCGGCGAAGCGCCTCAGCGCGGACGTCATCTCCCTCGACGGCGCCAGCAGCAGCACCACCAAGGGCGAGACGCTGCGCGACACCGCCGAGAACATCGAGGCGCTGCAAGCCGACATGATCGTCATCCGGCATGCCGCCGCCGGCTCCCCGCTCTACCTTTCGCGCATCCTCGACATTCCCGTGATCAACGCGGGGGACGGCGCCCATGAGCACCCGACCCAGGGCCTGCTCGACACCTTCACCATGAAGGAACGGCTCGGCAGCCTGCGGAAGCGCAAGGTGGTCATCCTCGGCGACATCCTGTTCAGCCGCGTCGCCCGCTCCAACATCCACGCGCTCACCAAGCTGGGCGCGGACGTGACGCTGGTCGGGCCGTCGACGCTGGTGCCGGCCTGGTTCACGGAATTCGGCGTGAAGGTCTCGCACGACCTGAAGTCGGCCCTCGCCGACGCGGAAGTGGTGATGCTCCTGCGCATCCAGCACGAGCGCCAGGCCGCCAGCCTTTTTCCCTCGCTCGGCGAGTACACGAGCATGTTCGGGTTGAACAAGACGCGCGCGTCGTGGCTCAACCCCAAGGCGATCATCATGCACCCGGGCCCCATCAACCGCGGCGTCGAGATCGACAGCGAACTCGCCGACGGCGAGCGCAGCGTGATCCTCGAGCAGGTCACCAACGGCATCGCGGTGCGCATGGCGGTCCTCTACCTCTGCGCCGGCGGCCAGCCGGAGGCGGTCGTCGCTCCGGAAGACGCGCGGCAGCTCGCGACGTCGAGGTGAAAGCACCCGTGCCGAGCACCGACGCCTCCGCCCTGCCTCCCGCCACCTGACCCGGTCACATTTCCTGCCATGTCCTCTCTCTGGATCAAACGCGCCCGCATCATCGATCCCGCGGCCAGGCGTGACGAGGTCGGCGACCTGTTCGTCCGCGACGGCCGGGTCGTCGCGTCGCTCCCCTCCGCCGAGAAAAAGCGCGCCCGGTCGATCGACGGCACCGGCCTCGTGGCCTGCCCGGGGCTGGTCGACATCCACGTGCACTTCCGCGAGCCGGGCCAGACGCACAAGGAGACGATCGCCACCGGTGCGCGGGCCGCGGCCGCCGGCGGATTCACCACCGTTGTCTGCATGCCCAACACCTCGCCGGTCGCCGACAACGCGGGAACCATCCAGCTGATCAAGGACGTGGTGGCACGCGACGCCGTCGTCCGGGTGCTGCCGACCGGCTGCATCACCGTCGGCATGAAGGGTCAGGCCCTCGCTCCGATCGGATCGCTGAAGCGCGCCGGCGTGGTGGCGATCACCGACGACGGCGACTGCGTGCAGTCCAACGACCTGATGCGCCGGGCCGTGGAGTACGCGAAGATGTTCGACCTCCCGGTCATGGACCACTGCCAGGACCACTCGATGACCCAGGGAGCCGTGATGAACGAAGGCGTGATGTCGACCCGGCTCGGCCTGCGCGGCTGGCCCAACGCGGCCGAGGACCTGATCGTCGCCCGCAACGTGATCCTCGCGGAATACACCGGCGCGCACATCCACTGCCAGCATATCTCATCGCGGTTTTCGGTCGACGTGATCCGGCGCGCAAAGCAGCGCGGGGCCCGCATCACCGCCGAGGCGACGCCGCATCACCTCGCCCTCACCGAGGAGGCCCTCGCGACCTACGACACCCACTTCAAGATGAATCCGCCGTTGCGGACGGAGGCGGACCGCCGCGCGCTGATCGACGGTCTGCGCGACGGTACGCTCGACATCATCGCGACCGACCACGCCCCGCACACCGACTACGAGAAGGACAAGGAGTTCGACTACGCGCCCAACGGCATCCTCGGCCTGGAGACGGCCCTGCCGGTGACGCTCGACGTGCTCGTCCGCCAGAACCGCTTCAAGCTGCCCTACGTCGTGGACCTGATGACGCGGCGTCCCGCCCAGCTCCTCGGCCTGGCCGGCGGCACGCTCGCGGCCGGCGTCGACGCCGACATCTGCGTTTTCGATCCTGACGAGACCTGGCGCTACGACGCCAAGTGCGGCTTCAGCAAGTCGAGCAACTCGCCGTGGTCCGGCCAGGATCTGCGCGGCCGGGTGAAGTACACCGTCGTCGGCGGACGCGTGGTGTTCGAGAACGGCCGGATCAACGAACGGTGAACCTGCACGCGGGCGGCGCCGGGACGCTGTTCCGGGAGTTGCGCTTCCCCTTGCGCGCACGCCCCGTTTCCCTGGACTCGGGCGATGCCCATCGACGCCACCAACCTGGTCGCCACGCTCGAGCTGATGCTCGCAGTGGCCGGCGCCGTGCTGCTGTGGCGGCTCGTGCTGAGCCCGTCGGCGCGCGGCCGGCCGGCGGCCCGGCGGCTCGCCCCCTGGACGGCGACGGGACCCGAGTTCTTCCTTTTCGTCCTCTGCGTGCTCGGCGGCAGCTTCCTTTTCGGCGCCGCGGCCAGCCTGCTGCTGCGGCACCTGTCGCTGCGGGGCGACGCCGTCACGGTCGTGAGCGGCGCCGCGACGCAGTTCGGCATGCTTGCCGGCGTCCTGTTTCACCGGCTGCGGTTCGAGCCGGCTCCGGCCGGCGACGCGGGCCGGCCCGGCATCTTCGCCGGCGGGGCCGCCACGTTCCTCATGTGCCTGCCGGTCATGCTGCTCACGGCCGCGGTGTGGGAGAGGCTGCTGCAACTTGCCGGACTTCCGGTCGAGCGGCAGGATCTCATCGGGATGTTTGCCAACGCGGAGTCCGCCTGGCTGCTCGCCGTCATGATCGCCCTCGCCATCGCGATCGCGCCCTTGACCGAGGAGCTCGTTTTTCGCGCCGGCCTGTTCCGCTACCTGCGCACCCGCGTGCCCCGCTGGCTGGCCCTCGCCGGACCGGCGGTCTTCTTCGCGGTGCTGCACGTCAACTGGTCCACCTTGCAGGGACTTTCGAGCCTCGCGCCGCTCGCCGTGCTGGCGGTGCTCTTCTCCCTCGCCTACGAGCGCACCGGGCAGATCGGCACGGCGATCGTCGCGCACGCGCTGTTCAACCTGAACACGCTCGTGCTGATCTTTGCCGGCGTCGGCCTTTGAAACCATGCAGCCTTTCACCGCACGGCGCTCCGACTCCGTCTCGGCCTGGGGCGAGGAACGCCTGATCCGCGGCATACGGCGGTGGCTGGGCACGGCCTCGCCGCGCGCGCCGTTCGGGATCGGCGACGATTGCGCCGTGCTGCCCGCCGCACCGGGCCGGCAGCTCATCACGGTGGATCCCGTGGTGTTCGGCCGGCATTTCGACGCGCACGTGCCGGCCCGCGCCGTGGGGGCCAAGCTGCTGAAGCGCAACCTGAGCGATCTCGCCGCCATGGGCGGACGTCCGACCGCCGCCGTGCTCGCGCTCACGCTCGATGGCCGCGTGCGTCGCGCCTGGCTGGAGCAGTTTTACCGCGGCCTCGCCGCCTGTGCCCGGCGGTACCGCGTGCCGGTCGTCGGCGGCGATGTCACCCAGGCCGACGGCGTGCTCGCCGCCAGCCTCACGCTGCTGGGTGCGACCACCGGTCCCCGCGTCATCACCCGCACGGGCGCGCGAGCCGGCGACTGGATCTTCGTCACCGGCCGCCTCGGCCGCAGCCTGGCGACCGGGCACCACTTCCGCTTCGCGCCCCGCCTGGCCGAAGGCGCGTGGCTCGCCGCCCGTCCCGAGGTCCGCGCGATGATGGACCTCAGCGACGGGCTGGCCAAGGACCTGCACGCCCTCACGCCCGCCGGCGCGATGCCTGCGCTCGATGCCCGGACCCTGCCGCGGCGCGCGGGGGCGGACCTGCGCGGCGCGCTCACCGACGGCGAGGACTACGAGCTGGTGCTGGCGGTCGCCCGCCGCGCCGATCTCGACGCGCTGCACCGCGACTGGCGGCGGCGGTTTCCCCGCACCCCGCTCACCCGCGTCGGCCGGTTCGCGAAGCTGGCGGAGCCTTCCGACGGCAGCCTGCGCCTCGCGTCCTATCGCGGGTACGAACATCTCCGGTGAGCATGCCGCCCGACCCGATTCTCGCCCGGCTGCACGCCGGCGTCACCACCGGCTCGGCCGACGAAACCCGCGCGCTCGCCGCCGCCCTGGCCCGCGTGCTTCCCGCTGCCGCCACGCTCGCGCTGCACGGCGACCTGGGCGTGGGCAAGACCACGTTCGTCCAGGGCCTGGCCGCCGGACTTGGTATCCGGGAACCGGTGACGAGCCCGACCTTCAACCTCTTCACCCTCCATCGCGGACCGACCAACCTGCTGCATCTCGATGCGTACCGGCTGGAGCGGGCCGGGGACGTGGAAAGCCTGCTCCTCAGCGACTTCATGACGCCGCCCTGGTGCCTGGCGGTCGAATGGCCGGAAAGGATCGCCGGCTGGCTGCCGGCGGACACGTGGCACCTAGACCTCGGGATCACGCCCGACGAACGCCACACGATCAGGCTGCGTACGCCGGGCGGCGCCGGGTAGGCGCCCCATCCGCCCGCGGCCGGCGCTCAACTGCCGGAGGCAGGAGGCGCTTCGGGCCGGGAGGGTGCGGCGACGTCGGAGCCTTCCGCCGGGACTTCGGCGGCGGGCAGGGATTCCGCGGCGGGCGCGGGATCGCCGGCCGGCGCCGCCTCGGCCGCCGCCGCGGCTTCCGCGGCGGGCGCGGGCGAATCGGCGGGAGGAGCCTCTGGGAAATTTTCGGGATCGTGCTCCTCGCTCTCGATCTCCTTTTTCCGCGCCTCGACCATCGGTGGCGGCGCAAAGAGACGGCCGTCGATGAACTCGGTCACGTAGCCTTCGCGGACGAGCCAGAGCAGGTCGCCCTGGAGGCGGGAGATGCGCGCGCGCTCGTCGATCGTGAGCGTGGGCTCCGCGACCGGGGCGGGAGCGGCGGGCGTGCCCTCGGCCGCTGCGGCGGCTTCCGCCGCGGGCGCCGGGGCTTCCGCCGGCCGGGGCGGGGGCAGCGCCGCGATGCCGAGGAACTTCACGGGCAGCTCCCCGGCGCGCACCATCGGGTTGGCTTCGATGAAGCCGATCAGCGCGCCGATGCTGTCCGAGAACGTCTGGCCGGGCACGCGGAACTTGCGCTTCACGGCGCAAACGTAGGACACGCCCTTCGAGCCCTTCTTGAAGATCGAGAGGTGTTCCCTCCGCAGGCGCCCGCGCAGGGCGTTGGCGGTATCCAGCGGGAACCTACGCTGGCGTTCCAGGGCTCCGTCGATCGCGCGGCGGATCTCTCCGGGCGGGATCGTCTCCACGACCTTGCCGTGGAAGCGCGCCGTGTCGGCGGTGCGCACCACCTTGTCGCGGGCCTGAGTGAGCAGGTAGAGGCGCGCATCCTCCAGCGTGTCGAAGGTCGGCACGTTCGAAAGCGCCGGGGCGGCGGGCTCGGGCGCGGCGGCTTCCGCCCCTTCCGGCGCCGGGGCCTCCGGCGCGGGCGCCTCGGCGGGCTCGGCCGGCTTGGCGCCGGGCACGGGCAATTTCCACGTGAACCGCGTGGTCTTCTTCATCTTCGCCAGCCACTGGTTGACGATCTCCGGATCGCGCACGGTCTCGATGCGCGCGCGGAAGGCGTCGAAGCCCACGCGCGATGCGACCTTGGCGGCGTAATGCTGCTGCACGATCTGGTTGTACCGGTGGTAATTCGGCGGCCCGAGCAGTTCGCCGGTGATGCCGCAGCGGTTGATCACCTGGAAATTCCCCTTCGGCGGCTCCACCTCCACCTCGGCGGTTTCGAAGAACTTGTCGAGGTGGCGGCTCATCACGTGGGCGACCGCAGCCTCGTCGCTCTCGAACGGCAGGCCGTCGGGCACGGAGATGTGGAACTGCGGCCGAGGCGGCCGGGCGGGAGCAGCTTCGCCGGCGGCCGGCCGGGGCGCTGCCGCGGCGGCTTCGGGCGCGGACTTCGGCGCGATCACCACCACGAACCGGTCGGCCTTGGCGACCACCGTGCGGGCGATCTCGAACAGTTCCACCGTGCGGCACGATTTGCGGATCGTCTGCACGAGCGTGTTGAAGCTGGTATCCTCCGGATAAAACGTCACCGCGTAATACGGGCTGTCGTAGGGCCCGCGCTCCTGGAACGAGCCGCGCCCCTGGAAACCGCCTTGGCCGCCGCCCTGGAAGCGGGGTCCCCGGTCGCCGCCGTAGCCGCCTTCGCGCCGCGGTCCACCGCGAAACTCTCCGCCCCCTTCGCGCCGCGGCCGGCGATCGCCGGAAAATTCGCGGCGCTCACCGCCCGGGCCGCCGCCTCCTGGCCCGCCACCCGGCGCCGGCTCGTCACCGGGGGCACCGAGCGGACGGCGGAACGAACGCCGGTCGCGCCGATCGCCTCCCGCGGGACCGTCCCGGCGATCGTCGCGGCGGGGACGATCCCCGCCCGCATCGCGCCGATCCGGAGCGGACGGTTTTTCCTGCGTCCACTGCGTGCCGAAGCTGAAGCCCTGCAGCTGGCTCAGATCGAGTTTGTTGAAATCCGCGGGCGGATTCTCCTTGGGGGCGTTGTCGTCCATGTAGTCCGGGAAAAGCGGGTATTCACCCGCGTGATTGGCTTGGTCTCAAGAGCGCGCTCGTAAGCACTGCGGAGTCTCGGCGGGGCGGTGGCAGTGGCAAGCAGTTTCCCGGCGGGGGATTGGCGCGCTCGCCGGGGCCCGGCGCGGACCGCGATCAGCGCAGCAGGTAAACTTCCACCATCGCTTCGCCGGTGGTGCCCCCGACACCGGAAATCTGCACGGTGTATTCGCCGGGTTGGGCCTCGAACACCACCGCGGCGTCGGCGCTGCCCGCCGCGAGGGGAAACGCCGCCACGCTCGCCGCCGCTGCCGCCAGGTCGCCGGCGTTGCCGCCCGTGGACCAGCCGGTGTTCACCGCCAGCGACAACGGGCCCCGAAACAACTCGAGCCGCGGGCGGGCGAGCACTCCCGGCACCCCGAACTGCGCCAGGCCCGGCCCGATGCCGCGAACCAGCAGCCGCAGGTTGCCCACGCCGCCGACGACGACGCCCGCGATGAGCACGTCCTGCCCGGTGCCGACAAATCCCCGGGTGGAAAGGTTGATGATGCGCCCCGTGGGATCGCCGCCGCGCGCATCGTAGACTTCGACGAGCGCCACGCCCGCGGCACCGTCGGCGCTGCCCACGTGGGCCGTGAACGATCCCGGCGGCAGGGGCCGCACGATCGCCGCGTCGCGGCTGCCGGGCTCGAGGGGAAAGGCACCGACGCCGGCGGTGGTGTCGACGATCGAGAGGTTGGAGATCTCGTCGGATTCCCGCCAGTTGTCGTTCGACTGGAGGGCGGTGCGGCCCGTGAAGAGGTCGAGCCGCGGGTCCGGCAGGTGGCCCACGATTCCGAGCCGGGAGAGGCCGGGGCCGACCGCCCGGACGAGGTAGGCGCGCTCGGATGCGCCTTCGACCACGAAGCCCGCCACCAGGTTGCTGGTGCCGCCGGCGAGCGCGCGGGTCGCGATATTCGCCAGTTGCGCGCCGACGCTGCGCGCGGCCGAAAGGCCGGTGCGGCGGACGTTGCGGCGGAAGGCGGGCCAGTTCGAGACGGCGGAGAGCGCCGAGCCGTTGCCGTTGAGCTTGTAGAGGTGGCCGTCCAGCGATCCGACGTAGATCGCACCGTCCGGCGCGATGAGCGGTGAAGACTCGATGTAGTCCCCCACCCCGCCACGCGTGTCGAACCGCCAGCGCTCCGCGCCGGTGGCCCCGTCGAGGGCGCGCACGATGCCGTCATCGGCGCCGAAGATCACCGCGCCATCGGCGCGGACCGCTCCGGTCGAAGCGGAGGTCGCGTTGATGCTGGTGCGCCACCGCAGGCGATCGTCGGTGTCGCCGGGCCGCAACGCGTAGAAATTCACGTCGGACGCGAAATAGAT
Organism: uncultured Opitutia bacterium; assembly: GCA_937952235.1. Taxonomy (GTDB): domain Bacteria; phylum Verrucomicrobiota; class Verrucomicrobiia; order Opitutales; family Opitutaceae; genus ER46. The sequence continues at coordinate 8,943 of CALFZM010000082.1, forward strand.
CGTGCCATCCGCCCCCACGACGGGCGACGCCTGGATGTCTCCGTTGGTGAAATACTCCCACCGGCGCGCGCCATTGGCAGCAAGCGCGTAGAGCCGCTGGTCGCCCGATCCGACATAGAGTGTGCCGTCGGCGCCGATGGCGGGGGAGGAAAATATCCGGCCGCCCGTCGCGAAGCGCCACCGCTCCGTGCCGTCCGGAGCGATCGCGTACACGTTGCGGTCGTCGGACCCGACGTAGATCGTGCCATCCGCCCCGATCGCCGGTGACGAATCAATGGTGCCGCCCGTGGGAAACGACCACCGCAGCAATCCCGCGGGGCTGAGGGCATGGAGCCGGCCGTCCGCCGCCCCGAAGTAGATCGTGCCATCGGCCCCGATCGCCGGCGAACTGCTGATGTAAGCGCCCACGGGATATGCCCAGCGGGTGGCGCCGTCCGCGGGATTCAACGCGTAGAGCTGCCCGTCGCCCGCTCCCAGGTAGATCGTGCCGTCCGCCGCGACGGCAGGGGTCGCATCCACGAATGCCGTCCGGTCGCGCACCCAGCGCACCGCGCCGTCGCGCGACGCCGCGATGATCCGTCCGCCCCCGGCCCCGCGGATCACGCCGACGTAGATCGTGTTGCCGTCGGGACTGAGCGCCGGCGCGGAATAGGAAATGTAGCCTCCGCCGGCTCCCCCCACGTTGAGAGCCCACTGCCGCGACCCATCCTGCCCGGCTCCCCTCACCGCCGACAGGAAAACCGCCGCCAGCAGGACGGGCCACCGCCAGCCCATCGCGTCACGAAGACCGCGGCCGGTCCGAACGGCGCCGGGCGCCGGCAAAAATGACCCCTTCGGTTGCAGGCAGCGCTCGAATCATGGCTCCGGCTCCAACACAAGTCGGAAGCGGGTGCCCCGATGATCGCTCCGGACGAGCTCGATGCGGCCGCCCGCCTGCCGGGCCAGCCGCTGGCTGAGGGCGAGGCCCAGGCCGCTGCCGCCGACCTTGCCGCTCGGGCAGGGCTCGAAGAGATGCTGCCGCACTGCCTCCGGCAGCCCGCCGGCGTGGTCTTCGACGACGAACGCGACGCCGCCGGAGTCGGCCGTGCCGGTCAGCCGCACCTCGCCGCCAGGTGCGGACGCCTCGAGCGCGTTCTGGACGAGGTTCCGCAGGACCAGCCCGGCGAGATTGGCCCGGCGCGCGGAAAGGGCGGCCGCGCCGTCGGCCGCGGCGATGAATCTCACGCCGCGGCGCTGGGCGTCGGGGCGGACCTTGGCCTCGACACTCTCGGCCACCTCGGCGGCGGTGAGTTCGAAATCGACGCCTGACTGCTCGTCGCGCAGGACACCCACGACATCGTTGACCATGGTGCGCAAACGCCGCGTGAGCTCGGAGGCCGCGGCGAGTTCTCCGTCACGCGCTTCACCCCGCCCGGCGGAGTCGGCCGGCGCGCCGACAATCGATTCCAGCCCGGCGAGCGGATTCTTGATCTCGTGCACGAGGTGCGCTGCGACCGCGCCGAGCGCGGAGGTCTTGGCGGCGAGCACGAGTTCGCGGTTGGCGCGGAGGAGGTCGTCGCTGCGCACGCGCAACGCCCGGTTGGCCGCATCGAGCCGGCGGAAGGCCCAGCCCAGGGCGGCGCTTATGACGAGCGATCCGGCGAGCCAGGCGATCGCGGCCTGGGTCCACAACCGGCGATCGTGCGCACCCAGTTCCTCGAGCAGCCGGTCGGCTTCCATCCAAAACTGCGCGGCGCCGATGAAAGCGGCCGACCGGCTGCGCCGCAAGGGCACCCAGGCCTCGAACGCAGCGTCGGCGGTCCCCGCCGGAATGATCTCGGCCGCGGGATCCCGCGAGACCTCGCGATGCAGCCGGCCCAGAGACTCGCCCGCCACGAGCCGCGACCAGATCGTCTCGGGCGGCGGGCGCTCCGCGGGAGGCAGCAGGTAGGTGCCGTTGGGCTGGCGCCCCGCATCGTAGATCCGCAATCCGGATACGCCCGCGAGCTTCTGCGTCTTGAGCACGGCGATGAACATCGCCCCCGGGACCTCCTCTGCGGCGTCGTCGAGCTGCATCGATGCGATGGCCGCCAGCATCTCCGCCTCGCGCCGCAGGATCTGTTCGCGCAGGCCTGCGCGGAGCTGGTGCGTCATCAGCGCCACGAGGCAGCCGAACAGCAGCACCGTGACGCCAATCACGCTCAGGCGCGTGATGCGGCCGGACGGCGGAGGGGCGGCGGGAGCGGGCATTGCGGGGCGGGCGGGATCATTTTTCCCAGCGCCACCGCAAGCCAAGCAAGCCTTCGTTCACCCGATAGGAGGCAAACGCGTCGTTCGAACGCGAGCGCTCCCACAGATAGGACGCGAGCAGAGTCCAGCGTTCCGAGAGGCTCCGCTCCAGGTGCACCTCCGCGACGAACTCATCCTTCAGGCGCGAGGGTGGATCGACGCCGATCCCGGCCTTCTGCACGTTGAAATCCAGCCGGCTGGCGCTGCCGCCGATCCGGACCAGCCACGGCTCGGCGCGCCATTCGAGCTCCTGCGTCGCCTTCTGTTCGCGGTAGTTGAAGTAACCCGAGCCGTTGTCGCGATAATGCAGCAGGCTCACCCGGGTCGTGGCCTGCCAGTGCCCGGCACGGTCCAGGGAGACGTCCGCCCTAGCCTCCCACTCCCGTTCGCTGATCTTCAACGCCGTGTCGGGCAATGAGCGTCCCGCCGCGGAATACTGTTCGCGGCGGTCGAAGGTCCGCCAGCGGCGCGCGCCCGAAATCCGGGCCTCGAAGCGCCGTCCGGGCAGCCAGGCGAGGCGGACCGCCCCCTCCCCGATCCGGCCGTCGTTGGCGCCGTCGTCGAAGCGCTTGCGCTGCGCGGAACCCTGCACTTCCAACCACCACCGGCGGTGCCATTCCCACCGGACGTTCGGGCCCGCCATCACGCCGCGCACCTTCAGGGCGGCCACGCGCCGCTCGACATCCGTATCCGAAACGTCGAACACCTGATCGTAAAAATAGCCGGTTACCGGGAGTGCCACCTTGAGTCCTTCCCCAAGGCGGTAGCCGGGATCGAGCTGCAGCCAGACCTTGCTGTCCTGGTCCGAGGTCCGCGCGGAGAAGTAGTGCGAGCCCTCTCCTTCCAGGTACCCCGAAAATTCGAAGCTCCCCTGCGGCACGCGCAGCAGCAGCAGTTCCACGCCACTGCGCACGAAGGCGCTGCGCTCGGGATCGACGTAACTGAGGAGCAGGTTGTCCTTGTAGCCGTAAGCGGCGCGGGCCGAGGTGGAAACGCTCCATTGCGGGAGCGAGGCCAGAAGCGCGGCCAGTTGCGCACGGGAGGCGTCGGGCTCAGGCGCGGCACCGGCCCGGACCGGCAGCGGCGCCCGCCAGAGGCCCACGAGGGCGAACAGGCACAGCACGGAGTGACGCGGGGATAACACGGCCGGGGCGGGGAAAAGTGAGGGAGGCTGGGCCGACAGACCCTTTCACTCAAGTCATGTTCACGGGAAGTGCGGACGAAAAAAGGGCGGGCGCCGAAGCGACCGCCCTTTGACTGACATTACGCCGAAAATTCAGATTCGCATCCGCTTCAACGCTTCGCCGCCGCCCCGCGCTGTTTGCGCTGCTCGTCACGGATCTGCTTGTGCAGCGCGATCGTCATCTCCTCGAACGCCTTCTTGCGCTCCTCCATCTTCTGCCGGATCGCCTGCTTCTGCTCCTCCGTCGCTTCCGCGAGTTGCTTCCGCAGCGTCTCGTAATCGGAAATCAACTGATCGCGCTGCTTGCCGGCCTCCTCCAGGAGTTTCCGGAGCTCGGCAGCCGTGGCCACCGGTTTCTTCGCCTTATCCTGCGCCGGACTTTCCGCCGCGCGCATCAGGCTCGCACCCCACCCCAGCGCCAGAAGCGCCAGGGCCAGCCGCCGAAATCGGGGAAGAAGGTGTGCCATCGGATTACCTCTACCCCTTGCACCCGTCATGCCAAGAGAATCAATTCTCCCAAACCGTTTCCGTTCAGATGCTAAAACAGCTTCACCCTTTTCTTCGACGGTTCGCCGCATGGGGAATAAATCCCAAACGCAAATTTCCGGCGCGCGCTATTCCCCAATCTTTTCACCCGGACGGCCTCCTTTGAGCCGGTAGCGTACGACGTCCCGCGAGACACCCAGCAATCGTGCCGCGGCGGACACGTTGCCACTGGCCTGCTTCATGGCGTGGCCGACGAGTTCATCGATCGCCGACTCGAGAGAGAATCCGGTTTCGGGAAACACGAAGTCGCGTCGCAACCAGCCATTCGACGCGGCGCCGCTGTCGGGACCGCCGCCGAGGTGGGGGAAGGCGAGGCCGTGATCGCCGCCGAACACGACGGCGCGTTCGATCTCGTGGGCCAGCTCGCGCACGTTGCCGGGCCAGCGGTGGGCAAGCAGGCGGCTGCGCCCTTCGGGCGGAAGCGGGGGGACCTTCTGTCCGTAACGGCGGCAGACGCGCGCGAGCAGTTCCTCCGCGAGCGTGATGATGTCGCGGCCGCGTTCGCGCAGCGGCGGCAGCCGGACGCGAAAGAGATCGAGGCGGTGCAGGAGATCGGCGCGGAAGCGTCCGGCCGCTGCCAGGGCGCCGAGGTCGGCATTCGTGGCGGCGATCACGCGGGCGTCGACCGGGATCTGCCGGGAGGCGCCGACGCGGCGCAGCGACTGGTCCTCGATCGCGGTGAGCAGCTTGGCCTGCAGGCCCGGCGAAAGGCTGGGCAGTTCGTCGAGGAAGAGCGTGCCGCCGTCCGCCGCCTCCATGAGGCCGATCCGGGCGGTCTTGGCATCGGTGAAGGCGCCGCGTTCGTGGCCGAACAATTCCGCCTCCGCCAGCGCTTCGGGCAGGGCGGAGCAGTTCAGCTCGATCAGCGGTTCATCGGCGCGCGGGCCGTTGCGGTGGATCCAGCGGGCGATCGCCGTCTTGCCCGTGCCCGTCTCCCCCTCGATCAGGACGGGCGGCAGCGCGCCGCCCAGGCGGCGATCCGCCGCAGTGATCTTCGCGAGCTGCTCGCGGACGGCCGCAAGGCTCTCGCCGAAGACGAGGGAGTGGTCCTGGCCGCGGCGAAACTCGTCGGCGCGCCGGGCCTGGCGGCTTCGTCTCGCCTGCGCGATCCGCAGCGGGAGTTCCTCCGGATCGAACGGCTTCACGAGGTAATCCGCGGCGCCGGCGCGCAGCGCCTCGACCGCACCGGCCACGTTGCCGCCGGCAGTCATCACGATGACGTTCGTCGTCGGTGCGAACACCTTGTCGCGCAGGAGGTCGGTGCCGCGCCCGTCGGGCAGGTGCACGTCGATCACGGCCGACTCGAACGAGAGCGTTTCCACCGCCTGGCGCGCCGCGGCGAGCGTGGAGACGGCGGTGACTTCCGCCCCCTCCTTTTCCAGATAGGCGGAGAGTCGCTTGCGCAGGACCGCTTCGTCCTCGAGCAGAAGCACGCTCAGGCCAGCCATTGGAGATTTCGCCATGCCGCGACTGTGCGGGCCGGGCCGAAGCGCTCCACTCAAAACTCGCGGCGCGCCACCGGCGCGCCGTCCGGCCTCATTTCGCCGGCGGCGCCATGCGCTCGATCAACGGCGCGAGTTTGCTCAACCGGATCGAAGGATGCTGCGTCGAATCGAGCAGCGCGATGAACTTGTTGCGCCGCAGGGCGAGCAGGGCGCGGACCTGCGTCTGCTGGGCGGGATCGAGCCCATACTCTTTCGTCATCCACTCGAGATGGGGCGTGACAACGACGTTCCAGTAGATGGAGGTGAGCGGACGGTCCTTGGCGCGCTGGATATCCTCATCGGAGAGGGGCGAGCGGTCGGCCTGGCGTTTCGCGTCGCGCTCGGCCCGCTTCTTCTGGTTGAGCGCAAACTTGTCGCGCTGCGCGGGGGTGAAGAGATGATGCAGCTCCCGTTCGAACTCCGTCTGGATCTCCTCGAGCTGCGTGCTGTAGGCGTCGATGTGCGGACGCAGCTTCTGAATCTCCGCGATGAGCTTGGCGCGGTCGAGCTGGCTGTCGGTCTTGCGACCGTCGCCGCTGGCCGGGGAGCGGGCATATTCCTTCGCCAGCGCGGCCGGCGCCGGCGGGACGGCTTCGCGGCGGTCGGTCAGCGACCGCGCCAGGTAGCCGGCGAGGAAGACCCCGACCGTCAGCAGGGCCACGAACAGCCGTTGCGTCATAGCCCGATGCCCGCGTCGTCGTCGTGGGCGACGGCGACGATTTCCTGCCAGACCGCGAGGTTGTGCTCGTCGGCGGCCTCGGCGCGGTGGTGATGGAGGAAGAGCGCCGCTCCCAGGCAAACCGCCGCCGTCGCGGCGCTGAGGGCAAACTGACTGCCGAGCGAGGGCATCTCGGCCGCCGCCCGCGCCGCGCGGATCACGCGCCCGGCAAACCCCGGACGAAGCTGACGCGCACCGGCGCCCAACAGCTCCCGCCATGTGTCTTCGTGCGGACCGCGCGCGGTCCGCACCACGCGATCGGCGAAGCCGCCCCGCAATTGCGACGAGGCGTGCGCCTCGAGTTTCCTCCAGGCGTGTTCTTCAGGTTTCATGTTGTGGTTGGTAATGCTCCCGAAGGTGTTCGCGGGCGCGATGGAGGCGAGCCTTCACCGCCGCGACGCTGGTTTCGAGAATCTCCGCGATCTCCGCATGACTACGTCCTTCCTGGACCAAGGCAAGCAGCGCCCGATCCTGCGGACGCAGCTGCGCGAGCGCATGCCGCAGCGCATCGAGCTCCTCCGAGTCCACCGCGCCGGGCGGCTCCGGGATGTTTTCATGCTCTTCGCCAAACGGCAGGAAGATCCGGCGCAGCTTCTGCCGCCGGAGCTGGTCGATGCAGGTATTACGTGCGAGGCGGAAAAGCCACGACTCGAACTGCGCCGGCGCCTGCAGCCGGTCGAGGGCCCGGATCATTTTGATGAAGACCTGCTGCGCGAGGTCCTCGACGTAATCGCTTCTCCCGGTCATGGCGTACACGAAGCCTGCGACGCGATGCTGGTAGGCGACCACCAGGTCCCGCTGGGCGCTCTCGTCGCCCTTCTGGGCACGCCGCACCAGGTCGGCGAGCTCGGTCGGAGAAGTTGATTCCATGCGCAGCGCATTCGTGTCAGCAGCAAGACGGGGGAATGGCCAGAAAGATTCGACCCGCTCGCGCGCAACCTTGCCTTCACCGCAACCTTTGCCTCCGCTTGGCGTCGAACGACGCTCCCATGATGTTTCCGGTCCCTTCCGCCAAGGTCCTTTCGCTCGCCGTGCTCGGCGCCGGTCTGTTCGTCGCCGCGGGGTGCGGCACCGGTTCCGTGCCGCGCGACCTGATGATGGAAGAAGCGAGCCGCGGGCCGGTTGAGCGTCCGGTCGCCATGAAGGGCGAAGGCTCCTTTCTCGACGGCAAGGTGGGCGCGCTCGTCACCGTGACGCGCGGTTTCGATCGCGGCCCGCGGGTCGGCGAGGGTGGCCGGGGCGGGCGGGGCCGGCCGGGGGACGACGACAACATTTTCGACGACAACCGGCGCAAGCGCCGCGACGACGTCGGCGCCTTTACGGAAGTTTATAACATCGGCGGGTACGGCGACTCGGAGGAGGATCAGAAGGAGGCGATGCAGGACTATCTCCGCATGGCCCGCGCCCGCCGCGCCGCGGGCAGCCCGATGCCCCCGGTCACGCTGCGGGTCCTGTTCGAAAACAAGGGCACCGAACCGCTCGAGCTCGAGGTCACCGAGGTCAATTCGGACCTGGGCAACTTCGCCGTCCGCCCGCCGAAGCTCACGATCGCCCCCGGCGAGAAGGGAATGCTCGAACCGATGATTTCCCAGCTCGGCGTGACCAGCGACGAGATCCCGCTGAAACTCTCCCTCCGCACGGGCGGCAAGCGGGAACAGCAGGTCGTGGTGGTGAAAAACGTGCTCGCGGAATCGCTGCGCAAGCAGTTCGAGCAGGACCAGCGGAACTGACCGCGCCGGCGGCGACGCCCGCCTTCACCGCAGCATGCGCACCCGGCGATCCTTCCGCGGGAACTGCAGCGTCACGATCGTCCCGATCCCCTCCTTGCTCTCGAGGCCGATCTGGCCGCCATGGTCACGCATGATGCGCTGGGCTATCATCAGGCCGAGCCCGTGCCCGCCCGCCTTGGTGGTGTGGTAGGGCTGGAAGAGCCGCACCAGGTCCTCCTGCTTGATCCCGCTGCCGGTGTCGGCGAACAGCAGGTACACCGAATCGTCGTCCGCCCGCGACTTGATCTTGAGCTTCCCGCCCGGGCGCATCGCTTCCATCGCGTTCTTCGTGACGTTGAAGAAGACCTGCTTGATCTGGTTGCGGTCGGCCAGGACGACGGGGAGATCGAGCGTCTCGGCCTCGACCGCGATGCTGCGGTCCGCCAGCTCGCGGTGCTGGAAACGAAGCACCTCGGCCAGCACCTCGTTCAGGTCGGTCTCGGCCAGGTCGGGCGGCCGGGGCCGGATTGCCTCGAGGAAATTGCTGATGATGCCGTCGAGGCGCGTCACCTCGTCGCGACAGATGCGGACCGAATCGGCCAACGACTCGGTGTCCTTCGCGGCCTTCAGCCTCCGCAGCTTCCGCTCCATGAGCTGGAGGTGGATGGTCAGCGAGTTGAGCGGGTTGCCCAATTCATGGGCGACACCGGCGGCGAGCAGCAGGATCGACGAGGTCCGCTCGTTCTCGATCCGTTCCTCGGTCGATCGCTTTTCCTGCGTGATGTCGGACAGAATCACGGCAAACCGCCGCGCAGGCGTGGCGCCGGTCAGGCGGAAGGGCACCATGTACAACCGCACCAGCCGCGGTTCCGGGTAGGTGAGTTCGAACTCGCGCGCCACGACCGGCGCCACGCCGCCGCCCGGCTCGTTATCGAGCACCGCCCCGAGCGAATTGCGCAGGCCAGGCACCAGCCGCCACAGCGTCTGGCCCGCGAGGTCCTCGCCGCCATGGCCGATGAGGCGATGGGCCGCGGCGTTGGCGTAGTCGACCGCTCCGTCGTCGCGCACCACGAGGATCCCCTCCTGGAGCGTGTTGAAGATCTCCTCGAACGCCGCCCGTTCGCGCGCCAGCCGCTGGACGAGGTTGGCGAGGTTGACCGAGTCGAGCGTGTCCAGGCGGCCCAGCACGCGGTCGAGGGAGGAGTTTTTCTTTCCGGCCACAGGGTTGAGGTGCGAGGTGCGCTTATTCGAGCAGGTTCATCTGCGCCGGATCGATCCGGGCCGCGAGCAGCTTGCGCAGGAAGGCCTCGCGATGCATGCGGGAGGGCCCGAGGCGCAGGACCGCGTCGCGGTGATCTTCCGTGCCGTAGCCTTTGTGCCGGTGGAAGCCGTAGCCGGGAAACGTCTGTTCCAGCGCGACCATGAGCCGGTCGCGGGTGACTTTCGCGATGATCGAAGCCATGGCGATGCAGAGCGACCGCGCGTCGCCCCGCACGAACGCCGCGTGGGGGTAGGGAAACCCGCGCAGCGGCAGCCCATCGACGATCACCCGGCCCGACACGCTGGGACGGAATTCCCGCCGCTCCTCGAAGCTCGAAAACAGGTCGGGCTCCTCGCGCTGCCGCTCGAACGCCTCCGGCGGATAGATCGCTCCCAGCGCCCGGCGCATGGCCAGCTTCGTGGCGCCAAGGATGTTCAATTCCTGGATTTCCTCGACCGTCGCCAGGCCATGCTGGGCGTGGATGCCGCCCTTGGCCGCCAGCTCCTCGAACTCCAGCCACAGTTCGTCGCGCTGCTCCGGCGTGAGCGCCTTGGAATCGTTCACCCGTCCGGCCCGCGTGAGCGCCCAGCGGCTTTCGAGAAAGTCGCGCGTCACCACCACCGCCGCGGCGACCACGGGACCGGCAAATGCCCCGCGGCCCACCTCGTCGACGCCGATCAGGTGGGTCACGCCCTGGATTTGCTTCAGGTCGAAGCCACGCAACTGGCGGCGCTTCATGGTCGCCGACCGATGAAGCCGCCCCGCCCCGCAGTGGCAAGTCCCGCGTCGCAGGCTGGCGTTTCCCCTGCCCCTGCATTCATTGCCAGCGTGGAGATGCTGCAAACCTGGGAGTTGCTCAGCTACATCGTGACGGTGATCGGTCTCCCGTTCGCCCTGGTGGTTTTCATCCTGGAGCAGCGGAAGAACCGCTTCAACGAGCAGGAGGAAATCTTCCAGCGGCTGTCCGACGAATACCGCGAGTTCCTCAAGCTCGTGCTCGACAATGCCGACCTGCAACTGCTGCGCCGCGACGCGACCCGGCGCGAGCTCACGCCGGAGCAGATCGAGCGCCGCTTCGCGATCTTCGGCATTCTGGTCTCCCTGTTCGAACGCGCCTACCTGCTGGTGTACGAGGTCAAGATGGACAAGCAGACGCGGCGGCTCTGGCAGTCGTGGGAGGACTATATCCGCGAGTGGGTCCGCCGGCCCGACTTCAGCGAAGCGCTCCCCGAACTGCTGATGGGCGAGGACGTCGACTTCACCCGTTACATCCAAGGGCTGGTCGCCGCCGAAACGGGTCGCCGGACAGGCGACGCGCCCGCGTCCTGATCGAGCGCAGCTCGCTTTCCGCGGCGCCCGTGTCCTCGGCCCCACCTCGTGCCGCCGCGATACGGAACCGTGCAGTTGAGGCGGAGCCACCCGGGGCCCTCAAGCCGCTGCGAACCGGTCCGTCGAACGTCAGCCGCCTGGGGACAGGCGGCTCCATCTCCACGGCATGCGTCCGGCTCAGAACTTCGTGCCGACGGAGAACTGCCACGTCCGCGGGTTGTAGTAGACGACCGAGCGGGCCGGGGCGGAGGTCGAGGTGCCGACGATGCCGGTATAGACGATCCGCTCGTCCTTCTGGTCGTCGAGCAGGTTGTTCACGTTGAGCCGGAAGTTCCAGTCGCGGCCGGCGATCCTGCGCTTGAGACCGACCGCGGTGTTGACGACGAAGCGCTGGGAGAAGTCGGCCTTGAACCGGCCGGTGACGCGACGACGGAGACCGTTGTCGATCGCGGCCTCGGCCTGACGGCTGCCGAACCAGTTGATGCCGAGACCGAAGTCCCAGCCCTTCAGCGTGCCGTCGGTGAACGTGTATTTGTTCCACAGGTTCGCCGAGTGCTCGGGATTGTCGATCAGTCGCACGCCCTTGACGCCGGCCTCGAAGTCGACCGACGACTCATCGAGATTCGCCGCCAGAGCCTGTTGCGTGGTGAAGCCCATGTAGCGCCACCATGAGTCGTACTCCGTGCTGTTCGGCTGGTCGACGAGGCCGAAGCCGCCGATGACCTCCTGCTTTTGGTACGCGTACGAGAAGGTGGCGGAATAGTTCCGATTCGGCGTGAAGAGCAGGCTGACGTCGAAACCCGAAGACTCGTCGGCGTAGTTCACGTTGGCGTTGCGATTCTCATAGGCGAGGTTCGCGTACAGGTCGGCGGGCGTGTTGCCGGTGTTTGCCGTCTGCAGGATCGTCTGCGAGCCCTGCGCCATCGAGGCCGTCGCGGCGGCCTCCATGCCCCGCCGCAGCGGGTCGTTGGCCGTCGTGCCGAGCGAGCGGTAGTCGACGAGCACCAGATTATTCCGCTCGCCGCGGAAGGCGGGCGAGTTGCGGAACGTCGCCTGGTCGGCGGCGGCGATGTACTGGAGCGGGAGCAGGTAGCTCTGCGGCTGGTTGGTCTGGAAGCTCGTCCAGCTCGTGGGCACATTGACGTTGGTGAGACCGGTGCCGTTGTTGCTGCGGGGCTGCGGGGCCCAGAACACGTTGTAGACCGCGTCCTCGCGCTTGATCTTGTACGCGGCCACGGAGCCGGAAAGCACGGTGCGGCCTTCGCGATCGCGCCACAGGTCGAACTTGGCGCCGACCTCCTGGCTGCGTGCGAATTCGGGATCCACGGCGTTGCCGGCGCCGTCCTGCTGGCCGGAATCGGGGAAGAGGCCGGTGGCGGTCAGGCCGTAGAGCGAAATCGCGTCGTTGATCTTGATGCTGAGGCCGGCGGTCGGGCTGTTCTTGTACTGGGTCTCGCCTTTGAAACGGTAAAAGTCCGCCCGCGTCGTGCCCGCCGCGGGCGTCGGATCGACGTTGCGCACGTAGCTCGAAGCCTGGGTGGGATCGCCGCCCGGCGTGAGCGCATAGTTCCAGGTCCGGCTGCGGACCATGAACCGGTCGCGCCGCAGACCACCGATCAGGAGCACGCGGTCGCGCCAGAGCTTGCCCTGGTAGACGACATAATGGCCGGCGTTCCACTCCTCGAAAGTGTTGCGGTTGCTGGTCCGCGCGCCTTCGCCGGCGTAGGCGATCGGCGTGAGCACGCTCTCGCGGGAGAAGCTCTTGAACGAGTTGGTGATGCCGGCGGCGTTCACGGGCAGGGGTGCACTGCCGAGATTTTTCGCCCAGGTCTTCCGATCATGGAAGCCCACGAGGAAATTGTGGTTCGCACCGAGCAGGTTGAAGTTGTAGTTGAGATCGAGGCGGACCTGCCGGTTCTCGTTCTGGCTGGAGGGTCGCGTCCAGTTGTACTGGAGACGCCGGAAACGATAGTCGTTGGCGCCGGTATAATTCCGCGCGAACAGCGGGTTGGCGAACTGGAGCCCGGTCTGCTCGAAGTAGGTCGGCTGCGACCGCAGGTTGGCGAGCGTCGTCTGCTGCGCGGCGGTGAGCGGCTGGCCGTTGTTGAAGACGCGCTGGTAATCCACGCTGCCGTTGACCTGGAGGTTCTCGATGTCGGTGCGCGTATAGTTGAATCCGCCGATGAGCGTGAGGCCGTCGACGAGCTTCTGCGTGACCTCGAGCATGAGGTTGTAATAGCGGGTCTCCTGGAACGGATCGCTGCCGCTGAGCCGGTAGGCCTCGCCCGAGCCGTACCAGTCGCGCGCGACATTCGGCAGGTCGCCGAACACGGTGTTGGCGTTGTTCTCGCCGTAGAAGTTGAGCGTGTTCTCGGCGGCGTTGTTGGTGTCGGCGAGGTCCCGGAAGCCGTTGGCCTCGCTGCGGAAGATGCCGCCCTCGACGTCGAGCAGCACGTTGGTGTTCTTCCAGGGCTTCACCTCGAAGAGACCGGAGAGAAACCGGCGCTCCCGGTCGTCGCCGTCGCGGATCGGATCGGCGTCCGACTTCTGGTACGCGCCCGCCAGGCGGTAGTTCACCTGCCGGCCGGCGACCTTGAGCAGCGGCCCGGTGGCATCGAACTCGAGGCGGCGGAAATCATGGCTGCCGAACGCCGCCTTCACCTCGTAACGGGGAACGCTGAGGGGGTAATCGGGGATGATGTTCACGACGCCGCCCAGCACCGCGACCCCGTAGAGGAGCGACTGGGGGCCCTTCGCCACCTCGACGCGGGAGACGTTGACGTTGTCGGTCACCGACGACGTCACGAAGCCGTTGCGCAACTGCCGGCGGGAATTGTACCCGCGAATGTTGATCGTGGTGCTGGAGCGATCGCCAAGCCCTTGTCCGGCCTGGCCGGTGCCGGAGGCGGAGAAGAGGAAGTTGTTCGACGTCTGGACGAAATCCTGGGTGATGCCCGCCTCGTAGATCAGCGCCTCCTTGAAGTCATAAGCTCCGATGTCCTCGATGAATTCCTTCGTGACCACATTGATCGGCATCGGAATGTCCTTGATCGGCGTGTTGAGGCGCGTGCCGGAGGTCGCATTGGTGGCGCGATAGCCGACGTCCTTGGTCGCATCGACGCGGAACTCGGAGAGCGTGACGATCGCCTCCTCTGCGGGCGCCGGCCGGGCGGGAGCGGCCGCCTGGGCGAGCAGGGTCGCGCCGGTCGCGGTGGAGAGCAGCAGGCCGGTCAGGGTTTTCACGGGGAGCAGCATGGTGGCAGGGTTCAAGGGCGGTGACAGGGACGGCCGCGCGTTCGCATGCGCGCGTGGCCGGGGAAGGCCGAACCGAAAAACAAATTGCCCCCCTCGCAACCCGCGCGGAACTTAACCGTTAAGTGAACCCTGCGCCGTCCCCCTCCCCGACCCTGCGCACGATCGCCGCACGGGCGGGGGTTTCGGTCGCGACCGTGTCGCTCGCCCTGCGCGGCGCCCCGGGAATCCCCGACCGCACCCGCGACCGCGTGCGCCGCCACGCGGCGCGGCTCGGCTACCAGCTCGATCCCCAGGTGACCAAGCTCATGGCCTACCTGCGGCAGCGCCGCCGGGTGCGGACGACGTCGGAGCTGGGTCTGATCCATTTCCACCCCGAGGCGAAACCTTGGCGCCACAATCCGTTCCTGCACCGTCTTCACACCGCCGCCGCCCAACGCGCGGCGCAGTTTGGCTACCGTCTGGCGGATTTCTGGCTCGCGGCGCCGGACATGACGCCCGCCCGGATGCGGGACATCCTGCTCGCGCGCGGCATCGACGGCCTGATCCTGATGGGTGCGCCGCAGTGGAGCGCCCGGCTCGATTTCGACCTGGATCGCTTCGCCTGCGCGGCGCTGGGCTACAGCCTCCGGGTGCCGCTCCACCGCGCGTGCCAGCACCAATACCAGGAAATGTTCACCACCCTCGCGCAGCTCGAGCGCCGCGGGTACCGGCGGCCGGGATTGATGCTCACCGAGGACGCCGACCAGCGGACGTTGCACCACTGGTCGGCCGCCTTCCTGTGGTGGCAGCAGTCGCGCCCCGCCGCCGGCCGGCTGCCGATTCTCCGCGCCGCCCGCCTCGAGCCGCCGGTCTTCCGCCGCTGGTTTGAACGTCACCGACCGGACGTGGTGATCGCCCAATCGCCCTCGGCGGCGACCATCGGAAGCTGGCTCGCGGACGCCGGCGCGCCGGTGCCGGAGGCGTGCGGGCTGGCGGACCTGGATGTCGATCCCGGCGAGGCCTGCTCGGGCATCCGCCAGAATTACGAACAGGTCGCCGCCGCCGCGGTCGACCTCGTGGTCGCGCAGATCCTGCGCAACGAACGCGGCATCCCCACGCACCCGAAGGTCGTGCTGATCGAAGGCCAATGGGTCGACGGCGGGACGACCCGTCCCGAGCCCTCCCCGGGAGCCGCGCGGCGGCCCTGAGCCAGACCATGCCGTTGACCGTCCAATCACCGCCGCGCCGTCCGCACTGAACGGTGGAGCGGCCTGAGCCCAAGCCGCTGCGGACGGATCCGTCGAACATCAGCCGCCGGGGGACAGGCGGCTCCACCCAACCCGATCGTTCGGGTTGAGCGCACGGGCGACCGCCCGCTACCACTCCATCTTCGCCCGCGGTTCGGGCAGCGGCAGCTCGTCGAGCTTGCCCGCGGCGGAGACGACCTCGTAGGCGGTGCGGAAGTGCAGTTTCGCGAATTCGCCGAGCGCCCGCGCCCCGAACCGCGCGATGATCTGCGCCCCCTGCGTTTTCACCAGGGGCCCGGCGCCCTTCTGCAGCTTCTCGCCGAACCGCTTCGAGAGCGAAACGATCTGCCGCTGGAACTCGGCGCGGGCGACGACCGAGGCCGCGGCGACGACCGGGTCCTCCTCCGCCTTCGTGCGCATCCGCAGGTCGAACTCCTTCACGCCTTTTCGCGCGAGCTCGCGCTGCACCAGCGGCTGCTCCGTGAACTGGTCGAGCAGGCCCCAGGGCACGCGCCGCTCCGCGAGCGCCTGCTCCAGCGCGGTGGCGTGCTGCCAGGCGAGCAGCCGGTTCAGGTTCGCGCCCGGGCGCGCCATCAGCTCGTTGTACTTCGGCATGCCGCAAAAGCAGGTGCGGACCACGACGCCCTTCGTCTCGCGGATCGCCTGCTCCAGCTTGAAGATCTGCAGCTCGGAAATCTTCTTCGAATCCTTCACGCCCGCCTTCACCCACGCTTCGATCATGCCGCGGTCGGCGATCACGGTCGCGGCGATCACCGGGCCGAAGAAGTCGCCCTTGCCGCTTTCGTCGAGGCCCGCGTGCGCCTCGTACCAATCGGGGTGCAGCACCTCGTCGTAACCAAGTTTCGCGGCGCCGGTGACCTCGGGCTCGACCACGTCGCGGACGAAATCCTCCGTGCCCTTGCCCGCGATGACGACCTTGCCGCTCGTGTAGGCGGAGACGTTGACCTTGAGGTGGTCGGCCTTGAAGGCGAAACGGGTGTAAGCGACCTCGAACGGCGTCCAGCCGCGCGCCACGCAGATCGACCGCAGCCGCTCCATCTGCGCGTCGTCGAGCTTGAGCGTGTAGGACGCGAGCTTCTTCGGCGCGTCGGATTCGTCGTCGGACCTCTTGGGCATCCGGCAGAACACGCGAAAAAACCCGGGAAAGCGCAAAGGAGAAAACACCCGCCCGCGGGGGCTAATTTGCTTGCCCCGCCGGGGCGGCTGCACGGCGTATCGACGGATGTCTCCAGCGTCCACCGCTGCCCGCCTCACCGCCGCCCGCACCGGGTTCCAGCAGGCGCTGCTGGCGTGGTACCGCGCCCATGCGCGCGCGCTGCCCTGGCGCGAGGCGCCGTCGCTTTATCGGACCGTCGTGAGCGAGTTCATGCTGCAGCAGACGCAGGTGAAGACGGTGCTGCCGTATTTCGCGCGCTGGCTGGAAGCGCTCCCCGACTTCGAGGCGCTGGCGGCCGCCGACGAGGCTCGCGTGCTGAAACTTTGGGAGGGACTCGGCTACTATTCGCGCGCGCGCAACCTTCACCGGCTGGCCCGGGCGCTCGCCACGCGGCCGGAACCGCCGCGCACCCCGGAAGCGTGGCGGGAACTGCCGGGCGTCGGTCCGTACACCGCGGCGGCGATCACGAGCATCGCTTTCGGCGCGCCCGCCGCGTGCGTCGACGGCAATGTGGTCCGGATCCTTGCCCGGCTCACCGCCGACGCCACGCCCTACCGGGATTCCGCGACGGCCGCGAAGGCCCTGGCGCCTCTTGCCGACGCCCTGCTCACGCGCGCGTCGCCGGGCGACCACAACCAGGCGATGATGGAACTCGGCGCCACCGTCTGCTTCCGCCAGAAGCCGCTCTGCCTTACCTGCCCGGTGCGGGGTTTTTGCGCCGCCGCCCGGCAGGGCGATCCGGAATCGCTCCCCCGCCTCGCACCGAAGGCGATCGAACAGCGCGCCGTCACCCGCGTCTGGTGCGTGCGGGGCGAGGCGCTGCTGCTGCATCGCGCCGCGGCATCCGCGCGCCGGCTCGCCACCCTGCATGAGCTGCCGCTGCCGGAACACTGCGGCCTGACCGAGGAGGAAGTCCAGCGCGCGCCCCGCCTCGCCCGCCATCGCCGCGGCATCACGCGCTTCCAGATCACGGAGTCCATCCACGCCGCCAATCCGCCGGCCCGCGCGCCCCTTTCCGCGGAACTCGTCTGGGTGCCGCTGCGGGAACTCGAGGCGATCACGCTGTCCGGTCCGCATCGCCGCTGGATCGGCGCGCTCCTGGCCGCGGCGGAGGTGTCCGGCCGCCGCGAATAGAGCGGATTCAACCCTTCTGTAGCCCAGACCAAAACGCAAAGTCGCGAAGGAACGCGAAGTTTCGCCAAGTTTTCCTGGCGCGT
The DNA here is from genome assembly GCA_937952235.1 of uncultured Opitutia bacterium. GTDB lineage: Bacteria > Verrucomicrobiota > Verrucomicrobiia > Opitutales > Opitutaceae > ER46. The sequence goes on from CALFZM010000082.1 coordinate 26,316, forward strand.
CTTTGCTTTCCTTCGCGTCTTTGCGTCGAGGATCCCGCTCCGCGCGGCTGGATTATACTCGAGGCGCCCCCAGAGCGGGTTCATCGGGCTCCCCCGGCCGCGCGAATTCCGTTGTCCGCCAAACTCCGGCTCGCGCCGCGCGCTTTCGCCGTGCGAGCCTCGTCGCGTGGGAGCCGCCCTGAAATCGATGCTGGCGTACTGGCTGATGCCACTGCCGTTCTGCGTGGCGGCGATGCTGGCGGGGCTTGTGCTGGGACGGACGCGCCGCGGCGCCCGGGCGGGGCGGTGGCTGTTTGGCGGCGGACTGGGATTGCTCCTGTTGTTCGGCAACGGCTACGTGAGCCGCTGGCTGATCCGGCCGCTGGAAACCCGATATGCCGCGATTCCGGAGCTGCCGGCGGGAGCGCCGGTGCCGCCGGCGCTGGCGGCGTGCCGGTACGTCGTGGTGCTCGGCGGCGGCAACGGCGATGGCCCGGGCGTCTCGGCGAACAACCTGCTTTCCGGCAGCGCCCGCGCGCGGCTGGTCGAAGGCGTCCGGCTGCTGCGCAGCCTGCCCGAGGCGCGCCTGATCGTCTCGGGTCCCGCGCACGGCCGCCGGGACTCGCATGCGACGGTCCTCGGCCGCACCGCGATCGCGCTGGGATTGCCGCCGGACCGGGTGCTCACGATCGACGAGGCGCGGGACACGGAGGGCGAGGCCGCCGCGGTCGCCCGACGCGTCGGGAACGCCCCGGTCGCGCTCGTCACCTCGGCCTGGCACCTGCCGCGCGCCCACGCCTTGTTCCGACGGGCCGGGGTCGACGCCCTGCCCTGCCCCGCGGATTTCACCGCGCATGCCCGCGATCCTTTCCAATTCGAGGACCTGTTCTGGCGCACCAGTGCGCTCGAGCGCAGCACCTATGCCGTCCGGGAGCGGCTGGGCTACGCGTGGGCCTGGTTGCGCCGGAAGGTCTGAGCGTTTCACGGCCGATTCCGGCGAAACCCGCACCGGCCGCCGGGAATTCCCCGAAGAAATGTTTCGCAATCGTAACATGGGCCCCTAACTCCGGGGCGAATGTTCTCGCTGAAGAAACTCCTGGGGAAAGACGACAAGTTCTTCGATCTGCTCGATGCCGGAGCCGAGGAGGCAAAGGCCAGCGTCGACCTGTTCTCGAATTTTCTGCGCAAGATCGCGGACGGGCGCGTGCCTCCCAGCTCCCTGGACGACTTCATTCAGTCGCGGCGCAAGGAAAAGCGGATCCGCCATCTGATGATGGAGGAGCTGAGCAAGACGTTCGTCACGCCGCTGGAGCGGGAGGACATCGAGGAGCTGTCGTTCGCCCTCTACCGGATCCCGAAGCTGGTCGAGAAGATCGTCGAACGGCTCTCGATCTATCCCGGCCGCGTGCCCCAGGCCGCGTTCCTGCGCCAGGCGGAGCTGCTTTCGCAGGCGGCGGAGGCGGTGGTGTTCATGGTGAAGCAGCTCCGCGGCGGCACGACGATCGAGAAGATCCGCAGCGCCAGCGAGCGGCTCCAGTTTGCCGAGGGCGAGGCCGACAAGGTGATGCTGTCGCTCCTCAAGGACCTCTATCACGGCCCGTTCGACGCGAAGGAGCTCGTGATCCTGCAGGAACTTTATGAGATGGCCGAGCAGGCCGTCGACCGCTGCCGCAATGCCGGCAGCATCGTGATGCAGATCGTGCTGAAGCACTCGTAAGCGCCACCCCCGGAGATCCGCTGCCGCGCCGCCGCCGACCGACCCGACTGCATGACCCTTTTCCTGCTCGTCCTCCTCGCCGCGCTGACGTTCGAGTACATCAACGGCTTTCACGACACGGCCAATGCGATCGCGACCGTGGTTTCCACCAAGGTGCTCACGCCGCGCGCCGCGGTGATGTGGGCGGCGTTCTGGAACCTGATCGGCGCGCTCTTCGGCACCGCCGTGGCAAAGACGATCAGCACCGGGCTGGTGGACGCGAGCGCGGTGAACATGACCACCGTGCTGTGCGCGCTGCTCGCCGCCATTGTCTGGAACCTGTTCACCTGGTGGCTCGGCCTGCCCTCGAGTTCCAGCCATGCGCTCATCGGCGGGCTCTGCGGCGCCGCGCTCGCGACCGCCGACGGCAAGTGGTCCGTGCTGCTCTGGCACACCCACGACGCCAAGGGCGCCTCGGCCGGGCTCTGGCCCAAGGTGGTGCTGCCGATGTTCACCTCGCCGCTGGTGGGCTTCATCGGCGGCGCCCTGCTGATGGGCTTCCTGCTCGTCGCGCTGCGCCGCGTCACTCCGCGCATCGTCGGGCTCATCTTCGGCAAGGCGCAGTTGATCAGCGCGGGATTCATGGGTTTCAGCCACGGGTCGAACGACGCCCAGAAGACGATGGGCATCATCACCCTCGCACTGTTCACCGGCACGAGCACGGGGGCGTTCAACGAACTGCCCTCGTGGGCGCATTTCCTCCGCGTGCCGGAATTCAAGGACATTCCCCTCTGGGTCGTGATCACGTGCGCGATCACCATGGCCGCGGGCACCGCGGCGGGCGGGTGGCGGATCATTCGCACGATGGGACACAAGATGGTGAAGATGCAGCCGGTGCACGGCTTTGCCGCCGAGACGACCGCCGCGATCATCCTGCACGGCACGGCGACGATCGGCGTGCCGGTCTCCACCACGCACGTCATCTCGACCTCCATCATGGGCGTCGGCGCCACCAAGCGGTTGAGCGCCGTGAAGTGGGGCGTCGTGCAACGCATCCTCTGGGCGTGGGTTCTCACCCTGCCGGTCACCGCCCTGCTCGGCTACTGGCTCGACCGGTTGATGCAGTGACGCCGGACCCGGCGGGGCCGTGAAAGGCCGGGCGCCGGGCCTCAAGCGGCTCGCCTTTGCGCGCCCCGCCCGCCAAGTTCCGGGCATGCCCCCCGCCAGGTCGCGACTGCCCCATCGACGTGCCCGCATTCGGGTCGTGGGCCTGTGCGCGGCGCTCGCCCTCGCGCCGGCGCTGTGGTCCCAGGGCAGCAGCGATCCGTTTTCGCGGTCCTCCTCCGGCATGGATGGCATGCCGGCCCCGCGGCCGGTCGAGCTCGCGCCGGTCTTCTTCCCCCCGCTGCCTCCGCCGCTCGACCGCCCGGTGGCGCGGGGCTCCGCGCAAGGCACGCGCTTCCACGCCCCGCCCGAACTCGCCGCGCACGTTTCCGACTACTTTTATCCCGCCCTCGGCACGCGCCTCGTCACGCGCACCCTGACCGAGAAGCTCAAGGCCCGGCTCGAGGCCTACAAGGCGGAGCGACTGAAGCTCGCCAACGAACTGCGGGCCGAGATCGAGCGGCTCCGCACGGCCGATCCGGCAGAGCGCGCCCCCGCGCTCGCGGCGCTTTCGCGGCGGCAGACGCCCCGGATCGCCGAGCTCGAGAAGACCGCCGAGCAACTGCGGCGCGATCTCATCACCTCGGATTTCAACTGGAACACCTTCCGGCAATGGCATCTCAGCGAACGCCAGCGGCGCGGCTACTCGCCGATGGAAATCGCCCAGGTGATGCGCGCGTATGCGTTCTACCAGCACAACCTGCTGCCGGCCCAGCGCGGCATGCTGCGCGAGATCGCGGTCGACCTGATGTTCGCGGCGGAGAACTCCGACGCCGCCGCGGCCGCCAACCCCTATGTGTTCTTCCCGCCCGAGCCGGCGCGGGTGATTTTCCCCGAGCAACTGCCGGCCGACGTCGCCGCGCGCGTGGCCACGTACCAGACGAAGCGCTCGGCGCTGAAGAAGGAGCTGTACGACGCGGTCTTCTCCTCCGACGGCGCCGCCTTCGCCTTCCTGCGCAGCACGCCGATCAAGTCGCTCGCGGACAAGCAGGCCGGGCGCATTGCCGAGCTCGAGGCGCTGGCGGAGGAAATCCGCCGCGGCCTCAGCGCCGTGCCGGAGTCGACCGCGGAGCGCTCGCCGCTCACGCCCCAGCTCGATACGCGCGTCGCCGTGATGATGCGGCGCTATATCGCGGCGCAGCGCGAGGCCGCCCAAAAGGCGGACCAGATCCTCGCCGGCGCCCGCCACCTGCCGCTCCAGGCGACGTACCGGTTCGAGAACGACGGCATGAAGTTCGTGGTGGTGCCCACGCGCGGAGGCCGCGGGGGACCGGGCGGCCCCCAGGCCGGCGGCGGTCGCGGCGGAGCCGGCACGCAGGCCCAGGTCGAGGCGGTGCGGGCCCAGGTCTCGGCCGTGGCGGAGGAATACGGCCGCACCGTCGCGGACCTGCTCAACGAGCGGGAATCCATCCGGCTCGAGATCGCGTCGTTGCTGCAACTCACCAAGGCCGACGCGATCGACCGGGCGCTCTTCGCCTCGATGCGCGTCGCCACCCGCGAGGAGAATTCGCGCACGTTCGGCGACTACCGGCTCGCCGTCTTCGAGCCGGGCTTCTCGCCTGAGCAACGCCGGCTGCTGTTCGATGGCGTCATGCAGCAGATGGAAATGCCCCTGCCCCGCGGCGAGCCCCAGGCCAGCCGCCGCGCCGACACCTGGTAGGCAGATGTTCGCCTGGCTGCGCCCCGTCGCAGCCGCAGCGACCTCGGGCCGACGTCCTTCCGCCACCTGCGCCCCCCCCCCGATCTTCCCGAACGTCGGAGCACGCCGGCAGTGGGCAGCGCCGCCTCCCCGCACCTGGAGCATACTCAACCGTCCTGCAGCCCAAACCTACACGCAAAGTCGCCAAGGAACGCGAAGTTTCGCCAGGTCTTCCTTCGCGAGTCTTTACTGTCCTTCGCCCCTTTGCGTTTCGGATCCGGCCCTGATCGGCTACGATTCTACTTCAGGCGCCCTGGGCCGGCGGCGCCGGCGCGGCTCCGGGCGGCGACAACACCACCGCGGGAATCGGCGCCGCGGCGCCGGCAGCGCTGGCACGCAGGCCGGCGGCCGCCATGAAGTACTTCTGCGCGCGGAAGGCTTCGTCGCCCGCGGCGCGGGGCACGGGGCCGTACGTGCCGTCGGACCGCAGTTCGCGCGCGTCCTCGTTGTCGCGCAGCTCGATCGGCAGCACGTCGTCGATGAGACGGCGCCGCAGGTCGGGATCCTCGATCGGGAAGAGCGCCTCGACGCGGCGGAAGAAGTTGCGCGACATCCAGTCCGCACTCCCGGCGAAGACGAGCGGCTGGCCGCCGTTCTCGAAGTAGAAGATGCGCGCGTGCTCGAGAAAGCGTCCGACGATGCTGCGGAGCCGGATGTTCTCGCTCAGCCCCTTCACGCCCGGGAGCAGGCAGCAGGTGGCCCGCACGATGAGGTCGATCTTCACGCCGGCCTGCGACGCGGCGTAGAGGTTCTCGATCGTCACCGGGTCGACGAGCTTGTTCATCTTGGCGATGATCCGGGCAGGGCGGCCCGCGGCGGCATTCGCCGCCTCGGCGTTGATCAGTTCCTGGGTGCGGCTGTGGAGGTTGAACGGCGCCACCAGCAGGTGCTTGAACTCGGGCGTGCGCCCCAGCCCGGTCAGCGTGTTGAACAGTTGCGCCACCTCGGCGGCCAGGTGCTCCCGGCAGGTGAGCAGGCTCAGGTCGGTGTAGAGCCGGGCGGTCTTCGGGTTGTAATTGCCGGTGCCCAGATGGACGTACCGGCGCAGCGTGCCGCCCTCCCGTCGCACCACGAGGCAGCACTTGCAGTGGGTCTTGTGGCCGACGAGGCCGTAGACAACGTGCACCCCCGCCTCCTCCAGCTCGCGGGCCCACTTGATATTGTTGGCCTCGTCGAAGCGCGCCATGAGCTCGATGAGCGCCGTGACCTGCTTGCCGGCGACCGAGGCGTCGATCAGGGCGCGCACCACGGGGGAGTCGCCGCTCGTGCGGTAAAGGGTCTGCTTGATGGCGAGCACCTCGGGGTCGCGGGCCGCCTGCTGCACGAATTCCACCACGGGAGCGAACGATTCGTACGGGTGATGCAGGAGGACATCGCGCTCGCGGATCAGATCGAAGATCGCCGGGTGCGAGCCGGGCGTCGTCGGGTCGCAGGGTACGTACGGCGGGAACTTCAGGTCCGGCCGGTCGATCAACTCGTAGAGGCTCATCAGCCGCAGCAGGTTCAGCGGCCCCTTGAGCCGGATCGCGTCGTCGGCCTCGACGCCGATGTGCCGGCACAGGACGGTGAGCATGCCGTTGTCCACCCCGTCCTCGATCTCGATCCGCACCGCCTCGCCCCGGCGGAGGTTGCGCAGTTCCTCCTCGATCTTCTTCAGGAGGTTCTCGGCCTCCTCCTCGTCGATGTAGAGATCGCTGTTGCGGGTGACGCGAAAGGCGCTGGCCTGTTCCACCACGTAGCCGGGGAAAAGCCGGCCGCCGCAGAGCTTGATGATCTCGCTCAGGAAGAGATGCCGCAGCGGGCCCGCGTCGCGCGGCGCGATCTGCACGATCCGCGGCAGGCTGCGCGGCACCGGCAGGATGATCATCAGCCGGTCCTGCCCCGGCGTATCCGGATTGTCCAGGGACACCAGCACGTTGAGCGTCTTGTTGCCCAGCAGCGGAAAGGGATGCGCCTGGTCGACCGCCAGCGGCGTCAGCACCGGCAGCACCTGCGTTTCGAAATACTGCTGCACCCACGCGCGCTCCGCGTCGCTGAGCTGGGCCGCGGTCCGGAACTCGATCCCGGCCCTGGCCAGCGCCGGCACCAGTTCCTGATGCCAGCAGGCGTACTGGTCGGCCACGAGCTGGCTCACGGCCTTGCGCACGCGACGCAGTTGTTCGCGGGGAGTCAGGCCGTCGATGCTCAGACCGCTCGACTCGGACTCCGCCTGCTGCATCAGGCCGGCGACGCGGATCTCGAAAAACTCGTCGAGATTGGAGCTGACGATGGCGAGGAACTTGACGCGCTCGAGCAGCGGATTGTCGGGATTGCAGGCCTGTTCCAGCACGCGGCGGTTGAACGCGAGCCAGCTCTGCTCCCGGTTGCCGAAGACCGTCGTGGTCCCGTCGGCGGCTGTTCTCGGCTTGGGCATCGACGCGGAGACGACATTGGGACGGCGCTTGGGGCGGGAAGCAGACATGGAGCGCCGCCAACCTAGACCCGCAACCCGCCGGCAGACCAGCCACGTCACTCGCCGTCACCCAATCGTCACACACAAGCCGGTCCAGGACCGCACCCTGCGACAAAGATTATTTCACCGGCGGCGGACAGGGCGGGAGCGAGCCGGTCCGCCGGTGGTCAAACCGCCGGCGCGGGCGGCGCCTTCCGCTTTTCCACCAAGGCGAGCAGCAGGTCGCTCTTCGCCAGGCTGCCGCGGAGCAGCCCGTCCGCATCCACCACCGGCAGGCGCTCCGCGACGAGGCCGAGAAAGCCTCCGAGCGCATCGGTGAGCGGCTGCTCGGGGGACACCCGCGGGAAATCCTCGCGCAGGATGTCGCGGGCGAGCACGAGCTCGGCGAGGTCGGGTTCGCCGAGGTACGGCTTGATGTCGTGGAGCGCCACCACGCCGACGAATTTTCCCGCCTCGTCGACGACGTAGAGGTTGTTGACACGCACCGCCAGGAACGTGCGGGCGATCTCGGCGAAGGGCGCCGATGGCGAGACCACGGGCGGATCGGCCCGCATCAGGTCGGCGACGCGCCCGGTGCCCAGCGCGGGATCGGGCTGCGAAGCCGCCTTGCGCTGCAACACTTCGCTGTAGAGCGAGGCGCCGGCGATGCTCTTGGCGGTGTGGAAGGCGATCACGCTGCTCAGGAGCAGCGGGAGGATGATGTCGTAGCTGAGCGTCATCTCGAACAACAGGATCACCGCCATGACCGGCGCGCGGCTCGCGGCTGCAAGGAAGGCACCCATTCCGACCAGCGCGAACGTCATCGGGTTCTGCGCACCCGCCGGCCAGACGTGGTGCACGAACGTGCCGAAGAGCAGTCCGGCGCACGCGCCCATGAAAAGCGATGGCGTGAACACGCCGCCCGGGGCGCCCGAGCCGAAGGACGCCATGGTGGCGAGCCACTTGCACGCGAAGAGCCCGGGCACGAGCACCCAGCCGATCTTGCCGTTGAGAATCTCGACCACGACGGAGTAGCCGTTGCCGCACACCTGCGGGACCTGTACCGCGATCGCGCCGACGAGGAGTCCGCCGAGCGCCAGCCGCAGCACGATCGGCAGCCGCAACGAGACGAAGAATTTTTCCGCGCCCTTGAGCGTGGAGAGGAACAGCGGTGCGAGCGCGCCCGCGATGAATCCCAGCACGATGTAGGGCCCCATCTCCCACGGCGACACCTCGCCGAATGCCGGAACCTTGTAGAGCACGTGGGCGGACGTCAGCACGTGCACCGTCAGCGTGGCCGCCACGGCCGCCACCACCAGCGGGCCCAGGCTCTCCATGGCGATGGTGCCGAGGATGATCTCGGCCACGAAGAACGATCCCGCGATCGGGGCGTTGTAAGCCGAGGCGATGCCCGCCGCGGCGCCGCAGGCGACCAGGAGCCGGAGCTTCGGCGGGGTGAAGCGGCGCCACCGGCCGAGCCGCGAGGCGGCCACGGCGGCCATCTGCACGAGCGGGCCCTCGCGCCCGATGGAGCCGCCGGTGCCGATCGCCAGCACCGCCGCCAGCGATTTCACCAGGCTGGCCCGCATCGGGATGTGGCCGTTGCCGATCACGATCGCCTCCATGTAGTCGGTCGAGCTCTGCACCCGCGTGAGGCGCTGGCCGAAAAGGAGGATCGCGCCCGCCGCCGCGCCGCCGAGCGTCGGCACCGCCAGCACGGCCCACCAGGGCAGGCTCGCCATCGAATCGACGACACCGAGTCGCGAGTTGCCGAACCAGTCGTGCACGCGCTCCGTGAGGATGGTGAACAGCATCGACGCGAGCGCGCCGAAAAATCCCGCCACCGCGGCCCAGAGCAGCGTCACCTGCCACTCGCTGGGCTGCAGCTTCTCCTGCACCCACACGCGCCAGCGGAGCAGGAAGAGCAGGCGGCGCAGGAGGGGCGCGGCCGGTTCGGTGACGGACTTCATCGCGACGCCACCTCGCGAGGAAGATCACGGAAAGCACAGCTCGGACGCACGATGCCGAAACCGTAGGGCCGGCGTCCGCAGAAACAAGCCCTCGCCGCGGGAAAATCCGGACTCTTCCGCGGGCCCGATCCCGGCTTGCGCTGCACGCGCCGCGTCGCACCCTGCGCAGCATGTGCGCCAAGCCCAGCCGGAAAACGCCCCGCCCCGCGGTCGCCGCGCCGGCAGCGGCCGCCCCGGTTCGCGTCGCGGAAGAAACCACCGCCGGCTCGTGGCTCGACTCGTCCGACCCGCGGCGCCGGACCTGGGCTCGGGTGCTTTTCGCCGGGATCTGGATCTACGTCGGCGCGCTCTGGCTGCTCGCGCTCGACCAGACGTTCCGCTGGGGCATCTTCGACTGAGCAGCCCACCCAGCCGGACACCGGCTGTCGGCCTCCCCATCAACCGTGAAAACGGCCGCACGGAAGGTGGAGCGGCTCGTCCTCGAGCCGCTGCGGACCGGCCCGTCGCACGTCAGCCGCCTGGGGACAGGCGGCTCCACCGCAACGGCATCGTTCCGTCTCAGTCGATCGTGTAGGGCTCCTGCACCTCCTCCTGCTCCGAGGGAGCGGTGAGGGCCACCAGGCTGCGCAGCGAGGTGAAGTGCTGGCTGAGGTCGAAGTCGCCCCCCAGACCGCCGATGAGCTTGTCGAACAGGTCCTTCTTCGAGGCTTTCAGCGCCTGGATGCGCTCCTCGATCGTGCCCGCGGTGACCATGCGGTAGACGAACACCGTGCTCGTCTGCCCGATGCGGTGCACGCGGTCCACGGCCTGCGCCTCGACCGCGGGATTCCACCACGGGTCGAGCAGGAACACGTAATCGGCCGCGTGCAGGGTGATGCCGGTGCCGGCGGCCTTGAGCGACACGAGCATGGCGGCCGCCCCGGTGGCATTCTGGAACGACTGCACGGGCTTCAACCGGTCGAGCGTCATGCCGGTCAGTTCGTAGCGCGGCAGGTCCGGGAAATGGTTCGCGAGCGCCTCCCGCACCCGGTCGAGCAGCATCACGAACTGGGAGAAGATCACGACCTTGTGCCCGCTGCCCACGATCTCGGTGAGTTTCTCGACGAGCAGGTTGATCTTCCCCGAGTCGGCGAGCGGCGCCTTGAGCCAGGGCAGCATGTCGGGATCGCAGCACGTCTGCCGCAGCCGCGTGAGCAGGGCGAGGAACCCGAACGACTTCTCGCGCATCGCGGCGCCGACGTCGTCGCCCAGCCGCTCCAGGCCCTCGCTGCAGATCCGCGCGTACTCCGCGCGCTGTACGTCGGTGAGCGGGCAGATGAGATCCATCTCGAGCTTCGGCGGCAGCTCGGTCGCGACCTCGCGCTTCGTGCGCCGCAGGATGAACGGCGCGAGCTGGGCGCGCAGGCGCGTCAGGGTGCCGTCGCGATCGGCATTGAGGGCGGATTCGAACGAGGCGCGCGATCCCAGCAGTCCCGGCAGGAGGAACCGGAAGATGCTCCACAGATCGAGCTGGCGGTTCTCCAGCGGCGTGCCGGTCAGCACGAGGCGGTGAGCGGCGCGCACGGCGAAGCAGGTCTGCGTGATCTTGGCGTCGGGATTCTTGATAAACTGCCCTTCGTCGAGCACCGCGTAGCCGAACTCCACGCCGTCGAGCAGCGCCCGGTGCTTGCGCAACTGGGTGTAGCTCGCGAGCCACACCACGGGCTGCTGATGCTGGCTGAAATCGTGGCCGGTCTTCAACACGTCGACCGCGAGGTGCGGGAAGAACTTCGCCATTTCCTCCCGCCACACCGGCACCACGCTCGCCGGGCACACGATGAGGCTGGGACGGCCCTCCAGCGGCCGTGCGGCCAGCAGCGAAAGCACCTGCAGCGTCTTGCCCAGGCCCATCTCGTCGGCCAGCAGGCCGTGGCAGCCGACTGCACAGAGATGGTGCATCCACTCCACGCCACGCCGCTGGTACGGACGCAGGAGCTCGGGCAGCGCGGGCGGCGTGGTCGGCGCCCCGAGGACCTGCTGGCGCCAGGCCTCGATCTCGGGCGAGAGGGTAAGCTTGAGCCGCGCGTCGTTGAAGAGGGAGAAGATAAGGTACGGCGACAGCGGCGCGCTCCCGTCGGCAGCGCCCTGCGTCTCCTCGACGTTCTTCTGCCAGGCCGCGTAGCTCTCCCAGCGATCCTGCGGCAGCGCCACGATGCCGAGGCTCGGCAGGATCACGGGCTGGCCCCCGCGCTTGAGCAGCGCGTTCACCTCGCTGTCGGTCAGCAGCCGTTCCCCGGCGCGGAAGATCCAGCGCAGGTTCAGCCCCGCATGCCCGGCTCCCCCGCCAGTCGATGGCGCCCGCTCCGCCACCGCCTCGATCTCGACCGTGCGGGTGCCCTTGAGGAGATTCGCCGACTTGTCGTCCAGCTCGATGGTGAAGAGCTTGCGCCAGGCGGGCAGGACGGTCTTCAGGAAGTTCGGGATCTCGACCAGCGACTCCATCGTGTAGACCCCGGTGTCCTGGTGATAATGAAAGTGCGCCTTGCGCGCGTAGGCCGCGAGGCCGATGAGCTTGGCCCGTTCCGCCGAGGTGACGTGTGCCGCACCCGGTCCGTGGGCTTCCGGGCCCAGCGCGGGATGCTTCGTCTTCTTGTCCGCCTCGATCCAAACGGACTGAAACGTGAGCCCGGACGTCCTGGTCTTGAATGCCAGCACCAGCGTGCGCGATCCGCTCGCGGCCGGGGCGGACGGCTGCCCGTGCCCTCCGTTGCCGTTCGTCGCGCCGTGACCGTTGCCGCCCTGCGGCGCCGCGGCCCGGGCCATCCCGCCGCCGAAGGAGTGGCCGTTGCGCGCCGGCGACACGACCGCGCCGGCGGAGGCCGGCACGGAGATGCTGCCGGGCTTGGGCGCATCACCGGGCAGCGGCGAGATTTCATCCGCCACGAGTTCCTCGATCTCGTGCAAACCCGCCACCGCCAGCGCGTGGGCGAGGTCCCGGTCGGTGGACGAGGACCGGACGCTCAATCCCTCGGCCGTCCATTCAATGACGGCATACTCGTCCTTCTTGTCCACCCGGCGATGCACGATCGCATCCTTGTCGGTGAGCTCCAGCTCGCGGACTTCGCCGCCGACGTAGATCTGCCGTCCCTGCTCCAGTTGCGCCGGGCTGAAGGCAGCCTCCCACTCTTCCTCGAGTTTGCCGAACCAGAACTCCAGCGAGTGGGGTGTATAGACACGCTTGGGGCCGTGCGACTGCATCAATCTAAAAACGGCCACCGTAGAAACCGACCCAAGTGGTGCAACCTCGAATTTCATCCGTATTATCTGAACCGCAAAATCGCTCGCGTGGAACGAATCCCGGGATTTTTCGCCGGCGACGCCGCGGCGTCGCCACGCCCGGCGCGAAGGCGGGCGATACGTACGCGGGGCCGTCCCTCGGCTTGGACGCGGTCACGCGCGACCGGCCGCTGCGACCCGCCGGCCGGCCGGCAGCCGGGCGAGTTCCTCCCGGATGACGGCGAGCGTGCGCTCCACCGCGCCGGCATTTTCCGCCCGCCAGGCCGCGGCCGCCCGGGCCAGGCGGGCCCGGGCGGCGGGATCGCGGAGCAGCCCGGCCACCCGCGCCGACAGGGCCGCCGGATCGGCCACGGTCTCGGCCGCGCCCCGGGCGAGCAGGTCCCGCGCAATCGGACGGAAGTTGCCCATGCCGGGTCCGAACAGGATCGGCTTCTCCAGCGCCGCGGCCTCCACCGGTGTCTGGCCCTCGGTGTGCGGCGCGAGGCTCTTGCCGACGTAGACGAGGTCGGCGAGCTGCGTGAAGTTCCGCAGCTCACCGGTGGTGTCGCCCACCGCGACATCGACCTCCCCGGCCGCCGCGCCACGCGAGCGGAGGTGATAGCGCAGGCCCGTGCCCGCGACCGCGCGCTCGACCTCTTCGCGGCGCTCCGCATGGCGCGGCACCAGCAGGAGCGACGCCGCGACGCCCTCGGCGCGCGCGTGCCGGAACGCCGCGAGCAGCGCCTCCTCCTCTCCCGGCCAGGTGGAGGAACCGAGCAGAACCAGCCCCTCCGGCAACCCGAGTTCGCGTCGAAGTCGCGCGCGCTCAGCCACGTCAAGGGGTGCGATCCGCACGTCGAGTTTCAGATTGCCCGTGGTCGTCATCCGCTCGCGTGGGAAGCCCAGCGCGGCAAAGCGCTCGGCGTCGTCGGCGGAACCGGGCAGCAGGCGAGTGATTCCCGCCCACAGCAGCCGGGCCGCACCCGGCCAACGCCGCAGCCGCGCGTGCGAGCGATCCGAGAGCCGGGCATTGATGTTGAGCACGGGCACGCCGCGCCGCGCTGCCTGGTGCAGGAACTCCGGCCAACGCTCGCCTTCCGTCAGGATGACCAGATCGGGGTCGATGCGCCGCCAGGCCCGCGCCGCGCACGGCCAGGCGTCGAGCGGAAAATACCCGATCCCCGTCGCCAGCGCGGCATAGCGTTCGCGCGCGAGGCGGTACCCGGTGCTCGTGGTCGTGGTGAGGTGGATGTCCACTCCGTCCCGCCGCAACCCCTCGAGCAGCGGCGCGATCGCGAGCATTTCGCCCACGCTGACCGCCTGCAGCCACACGCGCGGGCGGCCGGGCGGGCGCGGCGGGAGCGCGGGGCCGCCGCCGAACCGCTGGCCGAAGTTCTCCCCGTAGCCGCCGCGCCGCCGCATCCGCCACAGGTAGGCGGGGGCCATCAGCAGCAGGGCGGGCAGGAAGAGAAGGCGGTAAACCCAGAGCATCGCGCGGTCCGACGTTTATGCGCCGGCGGCCGGCCGGAACGAAACCAAAATGTGTACGCCCCGCGCCGCTCCGACCGTCACTGCGGCCCGGCGGCTTTTCTTTTGCGACTTTTGGAGCTTACTGCGCGACTCATCCCGTTGCCATGCGCCTTCTCCCCCTCTGGCTTGCCCTGGGCCTGCTCGCGTCGTCCGCCGCCGCGCCGATTCCGTTCCCCCACGAGGCGAGCGACCTCAAGATGGATCCCACCGCCACGTTCGGCACGCTGCCGAACGGGCTGCGGTACGTCGTCCGCGCCAACCGCGAACCCAAGGACCGGGCCTCGCTCCGCCTCCTGGTCGAGGCCGGCGCCGTGCACGAGCGCGACGACCAGCAGGGCCTCGCGCACTTCCTCGAGCACATGGCTTTCAACGGCAGCAAACACTTCCCGCCGTCGTCCCTGATCGAGTTTTTCCAGCGGATGGGCATGAGCTTCGGCGGCGACACCAACGCCAGCACGTCGTTCACCCGCACGCTCTACCTGCTCGAGCTGCCCAACACCCGGCCCGAGACGTTGGGCGAGGGCCTCAAGGTCCTGCGCGATTACACCGACGGCCTGCTGCTCGGCCCCGAGGAGATCGAACGCGAGCGGGGCATCATCCTCAGCGAGAAGCGCACGCGGGACTCCGCCGGCTACCGCACGAGCCTGGCGACGCGCAACTTCCTGCTCCAGGGTTCGCTGTTCGCGCGGCGCGATCTGATCGGCCCGGAGAAGATCCTGCGCGAGGCCGGTCGCGAGCTGTTCCAGGATTTCTACGACGCCTGGTACCGGCCGGAATTGATGTCGGTCGTGATCGTCGGAGACATCGACGTGCCCGCCGTGGTGCGCCAGCTCGAGACCGCCTTCCGCGACCTGCAGCCCCGCGCGCCGGCCCGCCCGGCGCCGGATCTCGGCCGGGTGGCCGCGTTCTCGGGCGTGACCACGTTTTACCACCACGAGGCCGAGGCGTCCGACACCGACGTCTCGATCATGACGATCACTCCCCATGCGCGCGAACCCGATACCGCCGCGAACCGGCTGAAATACCTGCCGCGCCAGATCGCCCACGCCATCATCAACCGGCGGCTCTCGATCCTCGCCAAGCAGGAAGACGCGCCGTTTCGCGGCGGTGGCGCGGGGGCGGACGAGGCGTTCGGTTTCTACCGGCAGACGTCGATCGGCGTGACCTGCAAGGCGGAGCAGTGGAGCGAGGCGCTCGGCGTGGCCGAACAGGAGCTGCGCCGCGCCCTCGAACACGGCTTCCAACCGGCGGAGCTGCGCGAGGTGCTGGCCAACTACCGCAACAGCCTCGAGCAGGCGGTGAAGACCGCGGCCACGCGGCGCTCCGACAGCATCGCCGGCGAAATCGCGCAGGCGCTGCTCGACCGTGAGGTCTGGACCTCCCCGGCCGACGACCTGGCGCTCTACGGTCCGGCGCTCGAGCGCGTGACCGTGGAGGCCTGCCACGCCGCGTTGCGGGCGGCGTGGAGTCCCGCGCACCGCCTCGTGCTGGTGACCGGCAATGCGCGTCTGCCGGCCGGCGAGGCCGCGCAGGACGCGATCAGGGCGGCCTTCGAGAAGAGCCGCGCCGTGGCGGTCGCGCCGCCGGCCCGGGCCGATGAGGCGCCGTGGGGTTACGGCGACTTCGGGCCGCCCGGCGAGGTGGCCCGCCGCGAATCGGTCCCCGACCTGGGCATCACGCTGCTCACGTTCGCGAATGGCGTCCGCCTCAACCTCAAGCCGACCGATTTCGAGGCCAACCGCATCCGGGTCTCGGTCCGGATCGGCAGCGGCCAGCTCACCGAGCCGCGGGACCAGCCCGGCCTCGCCACGTATCTGAACCAGACCTACAACGAGGGCGGCCTGGGGCGGCACAGCGTGGACGACCTGCGCCGGCTCCTCGCCGGCCGCACCGTCGGCGCGAGCCTGGGCGCGGGCCAGGACGCGTTTGTCGTCAACGGCATCACCAACCGCGAGGACCTGCTGCTGCAGCTCCAGCTCGCCACCGCGCGGATCACCGATCCGGGCTTCCGCCCGGAGGCGGCGCGGCAGGCGAAAAAGGCGCTCGATGAAGCCTACCTGAGTTTCGCGCACACCGCGGCGGGGCCGTTCAATCTCGAAGTCGCGCGCCTGCTCGCCAGCGGCGATCCGCGGTTCGGGCTGCCCCCCGAGGCGGTCATGGCGCGGCGCAACCTCGATGAGGTGAAGGCGTGGGTGCGGCCCGAATTGCAGCACGGCGCGGTCGAGGTGGCGATCGTCGGCGACTTCGAGCCGGAGGCGGCGATCGCCGCGGTGGCGCGAACGCTCGGCACCCTGCCGCCGCGCCGGCCGAAACCCGCGCTCGGAGCCGCGAAGGTGGTGGAGTTTCCCGCGGAGCCGTTCCAGCGGCACTATGAGATCCCGACCGAGATCCCCAAGGGCACGGTCGCGATCTACTGGCCGACGACCGACAGCCTCGACGTCCGCCGCGGACGGCGGCTGAACCTGCTCGCCGAGGTGCTGAAGGACCGGCTGCGGGTGAAGGTGCGCGAGGAACTCGGCGAGGCCTACAACCCCGGCGTGGGCAGCGCGGCGAGCGACTTGTTTCCCGGTTACGGTTACCTGCAGTCGCTCGTCACCGTCGATCCGGCCAAGGCGGCGAAGCTCGTCGAGGTGATCACCTCGGTCGCCGCCGACCTCGCGGAGAAAGGCGTGACCGAGGAGGAACTCGAGCGGGCCAAGAAGCCCGTGCTCACCTCGCTGCGCGAGTCGTCCCGCAGCAACGCCTACTGGCTCGGCGCCGTGCTCGCGCGCGCCCAGGAGCGGCCGGAGGTGCTCGACTGGTGCCGCTCGCGCTACGCCGACAACGAGGGAATCACCGCGGCCGAACTCAGCGCCCTGGCGAAACAGTACCTTCCCGCCACCCGCGCCAGCCGCGTGACGGTGGTGCCCAGGGCCGCGGCGCCCTGAACCGCCCGCGCTCCCGGCGCGACCGCCGCCCGCGCGGCTGACGGGCAGATGTGTTCGCCGGGCGCGAGCCAGGCAGGTGGAGCAGCGTGTCCCCACGCTGCTGATCGAGGCGTATTCCCAACCAGCCGCCTGGGGACAGGCGGCTCCACCTCCACGGCATGCGCCCGGCGCAGTCCGCCCTCAAACCCGCGCGACCACGAGCGATGCGTTGGTGCCGCCGAAGCCGAAGCTGTTGGCGAGCGCGGCGCGGACCGGCTTGGCGACCGCCACGTTGGGCGTGACGTTGAGGCCGAGGTCCGCGACCGCGGGATCGAGATGGGCCAGGTTGATGGTCGGTGGCACCACGCCGTGGTGGATGGCCATGACTGCGGCGAACGCGCCCATCGCGCCGGCCGCGCCGAGAAGGTGTCCGGTCATCGACTTGACGCCGCTCACGTGCAGCGCGCCCTTGCTCGCCGCGAACACCTGCGCGATCGCCGCCGCCTCCTCGCCGTCGCCGCCGGGCGTCGACGTGGCATGCGCGGAGACGTAATCGATCTCCTCCGGCGCCATGCCGGCCCGGGCGAGCGCACGCTGCATCGAGCGGGCTGAGCCCTCCGCTCCGGGGGCGAGCGACGAAAGGTGGTACGCATCGGCCGTGGCCCCGTAACCGCGCAGCTCGGCGTAGATCCGCGCGCCGCGCCGGCGGGCGTGCTCCAGTTCCTCGAGCACGAACACCACCGCGCCCTCCGACAGCACGAAGCCGTCGCGGTCCCGGTCGTAAGGCCGCGAGGCCTGCGCCGGCGCGTCGTTGCGCGTCGACAGCGCGCGCATCTGCGCAAACGCGCCGATGGCGAGCGGGGTGACGGTCGACTCCGCGCCGCCGGCGAGCATGACGTCGGCGTCGTTGCGGCTGATCGCCGCGGCCGCCTCCCCGAGGGCATGCCCGCTGGTGGCGCAGGCCGACGCGACGCTCATGTTGGCGCCGCGGAAATCGAGCAGCAGGCTGACCTGGCCGGCGAGCAGGTTGGGCGCAATCTGGATGATGAAGAACGGCGAGATCTTCCGGAAGCCACCGGCCTTCCAGGTATCGTGCATCGCCTCCATTTCGGGCAGCCCGCCGAGGCCGACGCCCAGATTCACCCCCATGCGGTCGGGCGGCAGGCTGGCGCGGTGGTCGTCGAGCCCCGAGTCGGCGTAAGCCTCCACCGCCGCACCCACCCCGAGGTGAGTGAAGCGACCGAATTTCTTCAGGTCCTTGGGACTCAGCGCCTGGGCCAGCGCCTCGCCCGCGCCCCCGCGAGGCCGAAGCGGCGACGCCAGCGGACGGGAGGGATCGAAATCCCGCCCCTCGCCCGCGATCCGGGCGGTGCAGCCGGTGGCATCGAAACGGGTGATGGGCCCGATCCCGCTGCGCCCGGCCGCGAGGGAAGCCCAGGTGGCCGGAGCCGAATTGCCGCAGGGCGTCACGGCGCCCACGCCGGTGATCACCACGCGCCGGAGGGAGGAAGGAGGGAGGGACATGCGAATCCCGACAAGGAACCGGCAACCGCACCGTGGGCAATTCCGGAGTTGGAACGGCGGCCGCCGTCGTGCGCGGGCTTTGACATTGCCCCCGGGCGGGCTTTTGCTCCGCCCCCTTCGCCACCGCCCGCCCGCCGCGCCT
Source organism: uncultured Opitutia bacterium (assembly GCA_937952235.1). Taxonomy (GTDB): domain Bacteria; phylum Verrucomicrobiota; class Verrucomicrobiia; order Opitutales; family Opitutaceae; genus ER46. Next base: position 44,612 of record CALFZM010000082.1, read on the forward strand.
CCGCCCACCTATTCATGTCGCAGCTTCACGCACACTGGCGAATGGAGTACATCGAGGCGCCCCGCTATCCGGCGAAGATGACGCGGCCGTTCCTCGAGCTCCCGGCGCTGGGTGACGACCGGGCGGCGTTGATCGTGTATCGCTCCCCGCACAGCTACCTGATCCTGAACCGGTTTCCTTACAATCCGGGGCACCTCCTGGTCATTCCCTTCCGCGACGTGAAGGAACTGGAGCAACTGCGCGCCGCCGAGCGCGCCGACCTCTTCGACACCCTCATTTTCGGCCAGCAGGTGCTCGCGACCGCGCTCAAGCCGGAGGCCTTCAACGTAGGTTTCAACCTCGGCGCCGCCGTCGCGGGCGGAAGCATCGACCACCTGCACGGCCACATCGTGCCCCGTTGGAATGGGGACAACAACTTCATGCCGGTCCTCGCCCAGACCCGCATCCTGCCCCAGGCACTCGAGGCCACCTGGGAGAAACTGGCCGCCGCCGCGGAGGCTCTGCGCGCCCGGCCCGGACGCTGAACGGCCGCCACGTCCCCCCACGCCGATCCCTTTCCGCCGCGCCCTGCCGTGCCCACGTCCAAGACCCTGCATTTCTCGAGTCCGCGCCATCTCTCGGCCCTGTATGGCGGCCGGGAGGAAAACCTCGCCCATGCCGAACGCGCGCTGGGCGTCCGGATCGTCAGCCGCGACGACTGGGCGAAGATCGACGGCGCCGCCGAGGCCGTGGCGCGGGCGGAGGCCCTGTTCGGTTTCCTCGACAAGGCGCGCACGCAGGGGGTGACGATCCGGACGCCGGACTTCCACCGGATCGCGGACGCGTTTTCCCGGGGCGAAGGCGAGCAGCTGCGCACCTTGCTGGACGAACCGCTGGTCATTGCCACCAACCGGAAGACGATCGTCCCCAAGACACTCGGGCAAAAGCTCTACCTGCAGTCCATGCTGGCGCACCCGGTGGTGTTCGGCATCGGCCCGGCGGGCACCGGCAAGACCTACCTGGCGATGGCGGCGGCGGTGAATGCCCTGCTCAAGAACAAGGTCGAGCGCATCATCCTGACGCGCCCCGCGGTCGAGGCCGGCGAAGCCCTCGGCTTCCTGCCCGGCGATCTGCGGGAGAAGATCCTCCCCTATCTTCGTCCGCTCTACGACGCGCTGCACGACATGCTCGACCCGGAAGACGTCGCCCGCCTGACGGAAAAGGGCGTCATCGAGATCGCGCCGCTGGCGTACATGCGCGGCCGCACCCTGTCCCATGCGTTCATCGTCCTCGACGAGGCGCAGAACACCACGCCGGAGCAGATGATGATGTTCCTCACGCGCCTGGGTGAGGAGTCGCGCATGGTGGTCACCGGCGACGTCACCCAGATCGACCTGCCCCGCTCCAAACAAAGCGGCCTGCTCGAGGTCCGCCACATCCTCGCCGACGTCGCCGGCATCGATTTCCACACCTTCAGCGGAGCCGATGTGGTTCGCCATCCGCTGGTAGCAAAAATCATCGCCGCCTATGAAGCTTACCGCAATCCCATCGCCGGCGGGAACCTGGGGACCGATTCCCGCTGAACCCCGGATCGGGCGAACTTAGGCTTCGCTTCCGGAGGAAAAGCCCGTTTAGTGCCGGCGTTCGTTTCCGCGGCCTGCGCCCTTTTCCGATGTCGGTTCGCAACCAGCTCAAACTCCTCGTTGGCGGACGTAACGTCCGCTCCGGCAGCCGCCCACCCGTGTCCCCCACGACCGCGGCGATGAGCGAGTTTCTCGAGCGGAGCCGCCTGGTCGCGGCGCTGATATTCATCGTGACGGTCGCTGCGATCGTGCTGATCAGCTCGGCCGGGGTTTCGACGCTCAACGCCCCCGTGCTCGTGAACGAGCTGGCGACGAGCCGGATCAGCGCCCTCGTGCCCTTTACCTACGAAAGCGAGGAGCGCACCCAGGCGGCGCGGGCCCAGTTGCTCGACCGGCTGCCTCCCGTCTACCGGCTGGACCTCGAGCCGTTGCGCCGCTTCGAAGCGGCCGCGCAGAAGCTGCTCTCGCAACTGGCGGAGTTCGAAGGCCGCGTGGCCGCCGGCGCGGTGCAGGCTGGCAACCGGCGGGTGGAGCTGGCCCGGATCGCCGACACCTTCAACAGCCACGGCCCCTATGATGCGACCGCGGAGGATATCGCCTCGGTCCTGGCGGCCGGGGACACGCGCACCCGGGCGGAGATTTTCGAGAACGCGCTCGCCACCCTGCGCGACCTCTATGCGCGCGGTATCAGCGACTCCTCGCTCGGCACCCTGAGTCCGGGCAACGCCGTGGTGTTCCAGATCGCCCGGCCCGACGGCGCCGTGGCCCAGCGCTCGGTGCAGACCAAGGAGGACGCGCTCACGGTGCTGCGGGTAAGCCTGGGCTCCCACAACCTGTCGCGGCAGGCGACGCAGGCGTATTTCCGCATCTTTCTCTCCGGCCTGACGGCCAACGTCGTCTTCGATCGCGCCGCCACCGAGGCCCGGCACGAGCTCGCCGCCAAGGCGGTGCCGCCGGTAAAGGTCAACGTCGCGCGCGGGCAGACCATCGTCGAAGCCGGCACCCGGGTGTCGCCCGAACAGCACGAGATGCTCGTCGCGCACCGCCAGTACGTGCGGGATCACGGCGACGGGGAGTTGAACGAGAGCCTCACGCTCTTCGGCCGCGTGCTGCTCGTCATGGCGATGGTATTCGCCTCGCTGATCTACATCCGGATCGAGGATCCGGAGACGCTCCGGAGCAACACCCGCTGCGGGCTGCTCGCCCTGGTCGTGATCGTCAACCTGGCGCTGGTCCGCGCCAACTACTCGCTGGGCGGCGCCGAGTTTTTCATGCGGGACGGTTCCTGGGCCTCCACCCTGCCCTACATCGCCCCCACGGCGTTCGCCCCGCTGATCGTGGCCATCCTGATCGATGCCGGCTCCGGCATCTTCATGGCGCTGCTCATTTCGATCTTCACCGGAGTCATCTACGGCAACCGCCTCGACCTGCTCGTGCTCACGTTCCTGTCGTCGCTCGTGGCCATCTATTTCGGGCGCGATGCGCGCCAGCGCGGACGGCTCGTCCGGGCGGCGGGCGCCGGCGGGCTCACGATCGCCGCCTTCGCGGCCCTGGTCGGCATCGCCAACCAGACGCCCTTCGACACGCTCATGCGCCAGATGATCGCGGGCCTCGGCACCGGCATCCTGACCGGCATCGGCGTGGTCGGCCTGCTCCCGGTCCTCGAATCGCTGTTCAAGCGCACGACCGACATCACGCTGCTCGAGCTCACCGACTACAATCACCCCCTGCTCCGGCAGATGCAGCTCGAGGCGCCCGGCACCTATCACCACTCGCTGGTGGTGGCCCAGCTCTCGGAGAACGCCGCCAACGCCATCGGGGCCAATCCGCTCGTGGCCCGCGTCTGCGCGCTGTTCCACGACGTCGGCAAGACCGCCAACCCGCTCTACTTCGGCGAAAACCAGCGCGATCGCACGAATCCGCATGCGGACCTCACGCCCGCCGAGTCCGCCCAGGTCATCAAGCAGCACGTCCGCGACGGTGTGGACCTCGCCGTCAAACACCGGCTCCCCCGCGCGGTGATCGACGTGATCAAGCAGCACCACGGGACCACGCTGGTACGCTACTTCTACCAGCGCGCCATCGAGGAATCGCGCGCCCCCTTCGCCCGGGCCGGCACCGGACAGCCGCTCACCGCCGACACCTGCCAGACCGCCGCGATGATCCCCTTGCCCGAAGAGCTGCCGTTCCGTTACGACGGCCCGAAGCCCCAATGCAAGGAGAGCGCCATCATCTCGCTCGCCGACGGCGTGGAGGCGACCACCCGCTCGCTCCGCCAGGTGCGGCCGGAGGACCTGCAGGACACGGTCAACCGCATCGTTGCCGACCGCATCGCCGACGGCCAGCTCGACGAGGCGCCGCTCACCCTCGAGGAAATCACGCGGATCAAGAACAGCTTCCAGTTCACGTTGCTCAACATGCTGCACTCGCGGGTCGCGTATCCCCCGCTCGACAAGGGCAGCAACGACCTGCCGCCGGCCCAGGCCAAGGCGTGAGCGCCTCCCGCCCGCGTTCGTCCGCCTCCGGCCCGGCCGCCGCCGAGGTCGTCATTGCCAACCGCCACCCGCGGCTGCGTTTCGCCCCCGCTCAGGTGCAGCGCCTGTTCGAGATCCTGGAAAACGAGCGCGCCGCCATCACCGGTTCCCGCCCCCCTTCCGCCGGTGGCGAGCTGTCGATCGTCTTCCTGACGGACCGCGCGCTGGCCCGGCTGCACGCCGAGTATCTCGACGACCCCTCGACGACCGATGTGATCACCTTCCCAGGCGAACCGCTGGTCGGCACCGCCGGCGAGATCTGCGTCTCCGCCGACACCGCCGCCGCCTACGCCCGCGCGCACGGGCGCGACTTCAGCACCGAGCTGACGCTCTATCTCGTCCACGGCTGGCTGCACCTCGCCGGATACGACGACCTGCAACCGGTCCGGAAACGCGCCATGCGCCGCGCCGAAGGCCGCGGCCTGCGCGCCCTGACGCGGGCCGGAGCCATCCCGCGTTTCACGCTCCGGCGACCGAGGAAAACGGCCACGTAGAATGGTGGAGCGGCTTGTCCCCAAGCCGCTGGCGGACCGGTCCACCGTACTTCAGCCGCCTGGGGACAGGCGGCTCCACCGCCACGGCATCGTTCCGTATAGTGGCACCGGACTTACTCGTGGCCAGCCGACGCGGCCCGGAGTTTTTCGGGGGGCCGAACGGCCCAGCACAGCCACGGGCAAAACCGACTCCCTGCTGCCGCGACGCGGGCGGCACCATCGACGGGGGCCCCAGTCGCATCGCCCCGGCGTAACTCACCACCACATCATGAACCCACTCCGTCACCTCCTCCTCCCGCTGCTGCTCGTGTCGTTCGGCCTCGGCCTCACGCAGGCTCAGACCAGTCCGACCCCGGCCGGGGAGACCACCCTGCAACTCGACGTCGGTTTCGGCGTGCGCGCCGTCCCCCCGGCACGCCTGGCCGTGCCGGCCGGCGACAGCCTCCGCCTCATCGCTCCGGCCGCCGGTGCCGGCTACAGTTATATCTGGACCAAGAACGGCCGCGCCCTTCCCGGCGCGAACGAGCGCACGCTCGTCGTCGGTGCCGTGGGGCCGGCCGATGCCGGCACCTACGCGTGCCAGCTTTCGAGTCCGACCACCCTGCCCCAGCCCTCGCAGCTTGTCGTCCTCGCCGTCGGGCCTTCGGATCGCCTCATCAATCTCTCCACGCGCGGCGTCGTGAGCCCGGGACAGAGCCTCGTCAGCGGCTTCGCCGTGTCCGCGTCCGGCCAGGGCAAGAAACTGATCGTGCGGGCGATCGGACCGTCCCTCGCCCTGTTCGGCGTCGCAGATCCGCTGCGCCAGCCCGTCCTGCGCTTCTACGACCAGAACGGCCGCCCCTACGAGAACGGCTACGCCTATCCGCCTGTCGTCGGCGGGCCGACCTACGAGAGCGACCTGGCGGAGTCACTGGCCCGCACCGGCGCGTTTCCGCTTCCCGCCGGAACCCGCGACGTGGTCGTGATGATGCCGTTTGTCGCCGGCGCCTACACCGCCGAGGTCACCTCGGGCGACGGCTCGACCGGTACCGTGCTGCTCGAGATCTACGAGGTTCCCTGACGGCCACGGCAGCGGGCGCGAGTCCGCTCCGGGTCGGGCTCGCGGCAGGGGCGGCGGACTGACCGAAGGCGATTCGGGCGGCCGCCGCCACCGGCCTCAGCCGCGGTCCGGCCAGAAATCTTTTGCGTCTATGCCACGGCCGAGGACGCTACCGGACGCCTCCATGCCGGCCGCCGCACCGTCTCCACCGTCCCGCCTGATCACGTTTCGCAACGCCTTCATCTCCGGCGCGCTCATGGTCGCGCCGCTGGTGGTGACGGTCTGGGCGTTCCGCACCATCATCGACATCGTCGGCGGCACCTTCCGTCCGCTTTACGAAAGCCGCCTGCCGGAATCGCTGCAGCGGCTGCCGTTCTTCTGGGACTTCCTCGCCACGCTCGTGGTGATCCTCCTCGTGACGCTGCTCGGGTTCCTTTCGAACTACGTCTTCGGAAAATACTTCCTCAGCATCGGCGAACGGTTGATCCAGCGCATCCCAGGCATCGGCGCGCTGTACAATTCGGTGAAGCAGATCGTCGCCACCTTCGGCACGCAGAACCGGAACCTTTTCAGCAAGGTCGTGCTGGTCGAGTTTCCCCGCAAGGGGACGTGGGTGATCGGCTTCCTGACCAACAAGCAGCAGGGCGAGGCGCAGCAGTACACCAGCGGCGAGGCCTGGACCATCTTCGTGCCCACCACGCCCAATCCGACGAGCGGCTTCCTCATTCTCGTGCCGCGCCAGGACATCGTGGAACTGGAGATGCCCGTCGGCGACGGGATGAAGATGATCATTTCCGGCGGGGCCGTGGTGCCGCCCTGGACCGCCGAGACCCGTTCCGCGGTCGCGACGTCCTAGCGTCGCGCCCGGACTTGCCGCCGCCCGTGCCCGCGCAGCAGCTGCAGACGGATGCCTTCGTGCTGGCCCGCCGGCCGCCCGCGGATTCGTATCAGACCCTCACCGTGTTCTCCGCCGCGCACGGCGGGCTGCTCGCGCTCCAGCGTATCCGCAAGTCGGCGACCGCCGGAGCCGGGCCGCTCGACCTTTTCGACGAGGCGGCGCTGCAGCTGGAATCGTCCAACCAGGGCCGCACCTGGTTCATCCGTGAGGCGCGGCTGCTCGCGCGCCCGGCCGGCATCGGCCGCAGCTACGAGGCGCTGCGGCTGGCCTCGGCGCTCGCCGCGCTGGTCGCCCGGCACCCGGTCGACGAAGCGAGCCGCCCGGCGGTGGCGGACCTGCTCCGGACGGCCTTCGCGGCCTTCGCGGCCGACCCGCGGCCCGATATCGTCTTTTTCAAGAGCCTCTATCGCTTCGCGCGCGACGAGGGCCATCCGCTGCGCGAACACTGGTTTCCCACCCTGCCGGCCGCGGACCGCAGCGACGTCGCCACGCTGGTCAACCAGCCGCTCGCCGGGCAGACGGCCGATGCGGCGACGGTCGCGCGGTTGCAGCGCCGGCTCGAGGACTATCTCCGCGGACACACCGAAATCCTCGTCGACGCCGCGCCGCCCGAGCGCCCGGAGGCTTCCGCTTGATCTTCGACCTCGACCAGCGCACGGCCGCCCTCAGCGTCGGCGAATTCTCCGACTTCGCCGTCGGGCCGCGCGGCGGCGGCGACGGCGGCGCGGCGGGGCTCTGGCGCGCCCAGCTCGGCACCCACTGGCACCAGGAGCTGCGCACGCGGACCGCCGCCATCGACGCCGCGGCGGAGTTCGAGGTGCCGGTTGCCGGCCGCATCGTGCACCGCGGGTGGACGCTCACGCTGACCGGCCGCATCGACCAGCTCCAGCGGGACGGCGGCGGCCGGCTCACGCTCCGTGAGATCAAGACCGTGCTGCGCCCGCTGCCGGCCGACGAGGCCGAGCTGCGCGCCGCCCACCCCGCGTACTTCATCCAGCTCGCGTGCTACGCCGCGCTCGCCCGGCTCGGCGCCCTCGCGCTCGCGCCGGCGCGCGACGGGATCCGGCCGGAACTCGTGTTCGTCGAGACCGCCAGCGGCCTCGTCCAGACGATCGTGCTGACGCCGGCGGACGAAGGCCTCTTCCACGCGCAGCTCGAGCGTTGTGCCGAATTCCTGGACCTGCGGCGGCGCGCGCGCGAACGCCTGCGCGGGCTCCGCTACCGGCCGGCGTTCGCCACCCCGCGCCCGGGACAGGAAACGACCCAGGCCGCCCTCGCCGAGCTCTTCCGCACGCGCCCGCTGACCCTCTTCGAGGCGCCGACCGGCTTCGGCAAGACCGGCACCCTGCTGGAGTTCGGCCTCGGCCAGCTCCGGTCGGGGCATTTCGACCGCCTGCTCTCCCTCACGAGCAAGGCCACCGGACAGCTCCAGGTCGTGCGCACCCTGCAGGCCATGACGGCGCCGGTCGCCGGCGAAACGGCCGTCGGTACCACGCCCGTCGCGGCCTGGCACGTGCGCAACAAGTCCGAGCACTGCGTGAACACCGTGTTCCACTGCGTGCGCGACCGCTGCCTCTATCTGGACGGCATCGCGGAACGCTGGGAACGGAGCGGGCTCGCCCGATTCTATCTCGACGAGCGCCACGCGCGCGACCTCGACACGCTGCGGGCCGCCGGGCGTGACGCGCGCATCTGTCCCTACGAAATCACGCGGACCGCGCTCGCGTTCAACGACGTCTGGATCGGCGACTACAACTACGTCTTCGCCCCGCGCAACCGCGGCCTCTTCTTCGAGCAGCCCGGCTTCGTGGCTGCGCGCACGCTGCTCCTCGTCGACGAGGCGCACAACCTGCCTGCGCGGGTCGCCGACGCCTACTCGCATGCGTTCTCCGCCGACGCCACCGAGGACGTGCGCGCCGAACTTTTCCGCGTGCGCCCGCCCGCCGGGCTCAGCCAGGCGTGGGACCACTGGTGTCACTTCCTGCGCCAGCTCCGCGCGAGCGAAGGGCTCGGCGCCGCCGACGAGGATGACGCCCGCCACCTGCTCGGGGAAGTGGCGAAGCACCTGCGCACGACGCCCCTCGATCTCGGCGAACTCGGCCCGCACGTCGCCGACGCGCTCTGGTCGGTGCCGGCGCTCGTCGACGAGCTCGCGGCCACGTCGCTGCCGCGGCTCTGGTGGAGCCCGCGCGACCGCGAGCTCGAGCTGACGTGCCTCGACGCCGCCGGCGCGATCGGCCCCGCCCTGCGCGATTTCGGGGGCGTCGTGCTGGCAAGCGCCACGCTCACGCCCGTCGATGGGTTTTGCGCCGCCTGTGGCCTGGACGGGATGGCCGACACGACGCCGCCTGCCGGCGAGACCGGCCGGGTGGCCGACGTACCCGCGCCGGAGAAACTCGGCACGCTCTCCAGGCGCGACACGAAGAAACTCTTCCGCCAGCTCACGAGCGGCGCCGAGCTCCTTCGGCTCGAGGAGGCGCGCGACGCGGCCAGTCCCGCGCTGCTGCGCGCGCACACGCCCTGGCGCGACGGCGCCTACGACGTGCTGTACGACGCGCGCGTCGACACCACGTTCCAGCAGCGCACCCAGCACCATGCCACGACCGCCGCGACGATGGTCGCGATGCACAAGGCCGCGGCGCTGGCCGCCCCGCGGGGGGCGGGACTCGCGGTGGTGGCCGTCTTCTTCCCGAGCTATGCCTACGCGGAGGCGATCGCAGCCGAACTCGGACGCCAGGGTGCCGCGTTGCGTGTCGCCTTGCAGCCGCGTCAGCGCGACCTGGCGGCCCAGGCGGCCTGGGTCGAGGAGTCGCTGCTGCTCTCCGACGCCCTGTTCCTGGTGCTCGGCTCCAGTTTCGCCGAGAGCATCGACTCTCTCGGCGGCCGCGTCACCCACGCCGTCGTGGTGGGCCCCGCCCTGCCGGAGGTGAACCCCGTGCAGCGCGCCCGGCTGGCGGAGGCGGGCCGCGCCGGGCTCGCCCGCGACGCGGCGTTCCGCCGCGTCTATCAGATCCCGGGCATGAACAAAGTGAACCAGGCGCTGGGCCGGCTCGTGCGCGCCCCCGGGCAACGCGCGCGCGTCGTGCTGCACTGCCGCCGGTTTCTCGAGCCGTCGTATGCGGCGCTGCTGGAACCCGAGTACCAGGGCGGCACCCGCTGCGCCGACGCGGGCACGTTCACGGCGTGGGTGGAAGGCGCCCCCGACACGACCATGGCCCGCGCCGATCCGCGCGGCGCGCCGCCGTCCTCCGGAACGAACGACCCATGGAACTTTCGCGCCATGCGGTGAAAGCTGGCGGAAGGCGCGGCCGCCGGCCAACGTCGCGGCGATGAACCGCCGTTCCTTCCTGCAGGCCAGCAGCCTGGCCCTCGGAGCGAGTCTCCTCGCGTCACCCCGCCCCGCCCACGCCGGAGAGTTCACCGGCAAGATCCGCAAATCGCTCAAATGGGGCATGGCCGCCAATGCCGCCAAGGGCCTGCCGCTGGTGGAGGCGTTCCGCAAATTGCGCGCCTGCGGCTACGAGGGCGTCGAGCCCCATGTCTCGCAGGTGAAGGACGCCGCGGAATGGTCGGCCGCCAGCCAGGCGAGCGGCCTGATCATTGACGGCACCGTCGGCGGCCGGCCCGGCGCACTCGAAAGCGGGATCGATCTCACGAAGAAACTCGGCGGCGACTCGATGCTCGTGGTCGTGCCTTACGACATCAAGAGCCCCCTCGTCCCGCAGTGGCACACCGCCCGCGACCAACTCAAGGCCGCCGCGCCCTACGCCGAGAAGCAGAAGATCAAGCTGCTGATCGAGAACGTGTGGGCGACGTTCCTCATCAGCCCCTTCGACATGGCCCGCTTCATCGACGAAGTGGGCAGCCCGTGGGTGCAGGTGCACTTCGACATCGGCAACATGATGCGCTGGGGCGTCGCCGAACACTGGGCCGCGGTGCTGGGCAAGCGTTCCCAGAAACTGGACGTCAAGGAATACGACCTGAAGAAGGCGATGGAGGAAGGCATGAGCAAGGGCTTCAATGTCCCCCTCGGCGAGGGCAGCATCAACTGGCCCGCCGTGCGCGCCGAACTCGCCAAGATCGGCTTCACTGGCTGGGCTGCCGCGGAGGTGCGCGGCGGCGACTGGACCTACCTCGCGGACGTCGCCCGGCGCATGGACAAGGTCCTGGACCTCGCGCCGTAGGCTGCGCGGCGCGAGCCATCGACGGCGGAACGCGCCCGCGCTCCCCGCGCCTCCCGCTCGCGGCGGATACGGTGGTCCAAGCGGCGCCGTGGTCGCGCTGTGCTCCGTCGCAGCTCAGGCAGAATGATGCCGTTGCGGTGGAGCCGCCTGTCCCCGGGCGGCTGACGTCTGGTGGACCAGTCCGCAGCAGCTTGAGGACTAGCCGCTCCACCCTTCAGTGCGGCGGTTCTCACGGCTGATTTGAAGGCCAACGGCATGAGTCCGCATAGGCTCAGACGCCGGCCGCACCGCCCCTACCGCGCCGCCACGCCCACCCGCGCCAGGTAAATCGCCGCCTTGCCCTCGTGGCTCGAATAGTAGGCGACCCAGAGCGCGCCTTCGTGCCAGGCCAGGCCGGGGTAGCTGCAGTCGCCACCGCTCGGCAGGGTGAGCACCGGCGTGGTGCGCGCGGCCGCATCGAGCCGGGCCAGCAGCATCGCCTCGCCCGGCTTCGCGCCCGACGCGGGCGCATAGTCGCGCGTGCCGAGCAGCCAGCCGCCATCGGGCACCGCGATCAGGTTTGGTCCGCCAAAGCGGCGGTCGCTCGGCTGCCACTGCCAGTCCGTGTACGGCGGATCCGACCGGCCCCACCAGCCCATCCGGTCGCCGCCTTCCCGCCGCACGATGGCCACCATCCGGCCCGAGGCTTCGAAGCGGAGCGTGCATTCGCTGGGCCGGCCCGGCACCGCGAGCTGCCGGACGCGTTCCCACGCCAGCCCGTCGCGGCTCCGGTAAAGGACGAGCGGGCGCTCGCCGGTGGGACCGTCCGGCGACTCGGCAAACGCCGCGCCGTAGGCGACGCCGTCGTGCCACGTCACGCGCCAGAGCCACTCGCCTTCGGCGAGCACCGCGCGAGGGGCGCTCCACGCCGCGCCGTCGGTGGAAAACATCACGCGGGGACGCCGGCCCTTGAGCTGCTTCGTTCCCCGGTACACGGAACCGCCCGCCACGATCATGAGCCGGCCGTCGGGCATGACGGAGAGCCGGGGGTCCCGCAGATCGATCCCAGGTTCGCTGAGGCGGGCCGCGGCCGTCCAGGTGCGACCGTCGCTCGACGTGAGCACGCGCACGACGCCGTCGGCTCCGCCGACATGCGCGTCGCCCTCCCGCAACGCGCACCACCAGCGGTCGCGCCATCGGAGCAGGTCGGGAAAGGCGTTGTGCGGCGCCTGATCCCAAATCCGTCGGACTTCGAGGAGTGTCGCCTGCGGCGCGGCGGGCGTGGCCGGCGCGAGGGGAAGCAGCGCGCAGGCCGCCCCGAACACGGGGCCGACCTGCCGCCAGAGCAAGCGAAGCGGCCTCACTGCAGCAGCCACGCCGCGGCGTCGAGCGGGTTGGCCGCGCCGACCGCGATCGTGAGCTTCGAACCCTGGCCGGCAGCCCGGTACGCGTCGGCCACGAGCCCGGGAGAACTCGTTTCGCCCGCCACCCAGAGCGGATGCGGCGCGCTGAGCGCCAGCAGGCCGGGGACATCAAGGTACTTCGAGCCGCCGGGGAGAAAACCCGGATCGCGCAGGTCAAGCAACTGCCCGAAGCGGAAGCCGGCGGTATCAATCGCGGCCCGCTCGATCTCCGCCCCGAGGAGGCTGCGCGCGGCGGCGACGATCGGGCCCGCGCCACGCCAGCCCGCCACGGCGACCGACTTGACGGCGCTCGGCAGCTCGCCCCGGCCCGCACGCAGGAGCGCAACCAGCGTCATGACGTCGTGCGCCCGCTGCGCGAACACCGCGTGATTGTAGCCGTGCGTGTAGCCGGCGAACTCCCGCGGGTTGCCCACCACGCGCGTCTGCCGCAGCGGCTGCCCGCCGGCCATGAACTCGCCCTGGTAAAGCAGGTCCGCGCCGATGACCGTCACGCCGGCATCGAGCAGCCGCTGCACCGCCGGCACGACGGAGCCGTCGGCGGTGAACAGCGCCGACTTGCCCGCTTCGTCGAGCCACACGACCGACCGCCCGTTCGCCTGTTTCGGCACCAGCCAGACCGCGGGGAGCTCCTCGCGGTGGGTGCGGTTGCGCACGAGTCCTGCCACCTCGACATGCGCGCCGCGCTCCCGGCGCTCGACCGTCTGCCAGCCGGCTTCGCCGGCGGTGGCGCGGTTGCGGCCGATCACGACCTCGACGCCGCCGCCGACCATGGCGCGGAACTTCTCCGGCGAGGACACCGCGGCCCGCATCTGTTTCTCCGCGTCACCGGCCCACCATTGCAGCAACGCGCGCTCGAAAGCCGGATCCTCGGCCTTCGGCGCCGGGTGCTGCGCGTCCCAGACGGTGAGCTGCTCCGGCGTGAGCACGCGGTAGTCGCGCTCGATCACCGGCTCCGGGAAGCCCAGCTTGAAGTGGCGGTTCATCCAGGTGAAGAACGCGGAGCGCGACACGGCGTTGTAATTGTGCGGGAAGTGCTCGCCGCGGTGCAGCATCACGTGGTCGGGCGCGCCGAGCATCGCGTAGTGCTGCTTCAGCTCCGGGAAGCCCTTGGTCGACATCTCCCGCGTCCAGTCGTTGGCCGTCGTCATGCCCTGCGGCTTCGGCGCGAAGAGCGCGGCAAACTCGATGTTGCCCGTGTTCACGCGCAGCAGGCTGGCGTTCTCGCAGGTGCACCCACCCTGCATCGCCGTGCTCACCATCACGGCGGGGAAGGAAAGCGTCACGCGCGGATCGACCGCGGCGAGCAGCATCGTCTGCGTGCCGCCGCCGCTGGCGCCCGTGATGGCGACCCGGGCCGGGTCCACCTCGGGCAGGCCGAGCACGAAGTCGAGCGAGCGGATCGCGTTCCAGGTCTGCAGGCCCATGATGTTCTGCAGGTGCGACTCCGCCTGGGTGCTGTAGAGGCCCCAGTCCCGCACCGTGTTGGCCTCGGGCCGCTGCCGCGCGAAACGATGCACGAGCATCCGCGAAAGCTGCTTCGAGTCGGAGTCGCTCAACATGTCCCACTGCCACACCACGCAGCCCATCCGCGCCGCCTGCACGCAGAGCGACTGGAACCGGCTCTGGCCGCCCTCCTCGAACCGCTCCTGGCCCGTCGCGATCTCCTGCCGCAGCCGTTGCGGCGCCTCCAGCGACAGGCGCGCGTTCTGCCAGTGGCCGTGCGCGAAGAGCACGACGGGGACCTTGCCCCGCGGCTGGCGCGGCCGGTACAGGTTGCCCGTGACGAAGAAGCCCGGCGCGCTTTCGAAATACACCTTCTCCACCGTGTACTCGTCGAACTCCCGCCGCCCGTGGATCACGGCGTTGAGCGGTCCGCGCGTCGGCATCGGCCAGAGTCCTTGGGAAACCAGGATCTGGCGGCGGACGTACTCCGCGCGCTTTTCCCACTCGGCCTTCGAGGCGGCCGGCGTGAAGGGGAAATAGCCGTCGAGATCTTTCAACGGCCGCAGCCGGGAGTCGGCGGGCTGGATGCCTTCGGGCAGCGCCCGCGGACCCCCGGCCAGCGCGGAACCGGAGGCAACGATGAGGAGGGCGGCGAGCAACAGGACGGGAGAGGATCGGCTCATGGGATACGGGGCGCGAAGCGGTGGATCCGGGACGGATTGTCCGCCCGGGACCCGCGCAGTGTGCGGACACGCCGCGCACCGGGTCAATGCGTCCGCCGCAAAATCGCGCCCGCGCGAAACGCCCATCCATTCGGATGTCAATGCCGCGGGATTCCGTAATTTCCGGTCGGTGCCACGCCCGAAAATCGTCGAGTTGACGCGGGCGGATTTCAGCATCGCCCCGCCCTCCTGCGTGAACCCCTGCCTCCCCGCCCGCGGTCCCCTGTGTCGCCCCCGCCTGCTCGTCGCCGCCCTGTTCCTGGGCTGGGCCGCGATCTCCGATCCGGCGCGCGCCGACGACACCCTGACCGAGGACGAGCGGCGCCGCGGCTTCCGCGATCGCACCCTGCTCGCCCTGCCCCGGGCCGGCGCGACCGGCCTGGCAGCCGCCGAGCTCGCGGCCGGCGCCCGGCTCCGGCGCGACCATCCGCGGCTCGGCGGTATCCGGGTCCTGGAGACGGACGGCAAGGCGGACGTCACCGCGGTGATCGCGCGGCTCACGGGCCACTACACGTTCGTCGAGCCCGACTTCGTGCGGCACAGCCATGCCCGGCCCGACGACCCGCGGTTCGGCGGCGACCAGTGGTCGCTGGACAACACCGGCCAGGCGGGAGGCCGGACCGGCGCGGACATCCGCGCCACGGACGCCTGGGAACTGCAGCGCGAGGCGCCCGATGTGATCGTCGCGGTGCTGGATACCGGCGCAATGACGCTGCACGAGGACCTGGCGGCCAACCTCTGGGTCAACGTCGCGGAGCGCGACGGGCTGCCCGGCGTGGACGACGATGGCAACGGCTACATCGATGACCGCCACGGCATCGACACCACGGTCGCGCGCTCGACCGCGGCCGCCGGGGATCCCTCCGATCGGCAGGGCCACGGCTCGCACGTCGCCGGCATCATCGGGGCGGTCGGCAACAACGGCCGCGGCATCGCGGGCGTGGCCTGGAAGGTGCAGTTGATGCCGTTGAAGTTCATCGGCCGCAACGGCACCGGCTCCGCCTCCAACGCGATCCTCTGCATCGACTACGCCATCGCCAAGGGCGCGAAGATCATCAACGGCAGCTACGGTTCGTTCTCGTATTCGCAGGCCGAATTCGAGGCGATCCGCCGCGCGCGCGACGCGGGCATCGTGTTCGTCGCATCGGCCGGCAACGACAGCCAGGAGATCAGCGTCCTGCCCGAGTATCCGGCGGCCTACCCGCTGGACAACATCATCGCGGTCGCCTCGACCACGCGGCAGGACCAGATCGCGGGCTACTCCACCTACGGATCCGGCCTCGTCGAGCTCGCCGCGCCCGGGTCCTCGATCCTCTCCCTCGGCATCGCCACGTCGGCCACCTACGTCGTGCAAAGCGGCACCTCGATGGCGGCGCCCCATGTCGCCGGCGCGATCGCGCTCCTGCGGCAGCGTCATCCCCAGGAGTCCTATCGCGCGCTCATCAACCGCGTGCTGTCTTCCGTCGATCCCGTGCCCGCGCTGGACGGCCGGGTGCACACCGGCGGCCGGCTGAATCTGCTGCGCGCGCTGCAGGCGCCGGACGGCCGCCCCTTCAACCCGCCGCACTCCGCTGCGCGGCAGCGCGACCACGCTCCGGGCCTCCACCCAGTACGCCACCCGCGAGCCCGGCGAGCCCGACCACGGCGTGCCGGCCGGCACCGGGTCGCTCTGGTGGAGCTGGACACCGCCCGAGGGCTCCGGCCGCGTCACCATCGACACCACGGGCAGTGCCGTCGACACGCTGCTGGCCGTCTACCGCCTCGACGCCACCGCGACGCTGGAGCGCGCCACGCGCGTCGCCTTCAACGACGACACCGCGGGCACGGCCAGCCGGGTCAGCTTCGACGCCGAGCCGGGCGCGACCTACGCCATCGCCGTCGCCGGCAAGGGCGACACGGGCGGCTACGTGCAGGCCGCGTTCGTCGCCGTGCCGCTCAACGACGCCTTCGCCCAGGCGCGCGTGCTGCAGGGCTCCGCCGTCGTGCTGCCGGCCAACAACGGCAACGCCACGCTCGAGGACGGCGAGACCCGCTCCCGCAACGCCGCCGGCCGCGTCGTCGGCTCCGGACGCACGCTGTGGTACCGCTGGGTCGCACCGGCCACGCGCCCCTACCAGATCGGCGCCGACAGCCTGACGATGGACCCGGTCGCCGCGATCTACACGGGCGGCACGCTGTCCGCGCTGGCGCAGGTGGGCTTCGATGACGACACGGGACCGTCCACGAACAGCCTCGTGCGCTTCAATGCCATCGCGGGCGTCACGTACCATATCGCGATCGACAGCTACGCGGAGACGGGGCCGTTCACCCTTAGCATCACCGATGCCGCCTGGCAGTACGTCACCGACGATCCGCTGTATGCGTCGCCGGCCGTCGCGCCCGACGGCACGCTCTACCTCGCGGACGAGCTTGGCTACGTCCACGCCATCAACCCGGACGGCACGCGCCGCTGGCGCTCGTCCGCCGTCGACGGCTTCGTGAGCGGCGGCGCGACGGTGGTCGGCGCCGACGGCGCAATCTTCGCCGCGGACGACTTCGGCGCGGTCTATGCGCTCAATCCCGCGAACGGCGCGCTGCGCTGGAGCTACGAGACCGGCGGCGGCATCTGGGCCGCGCCCGCGCTGGCGGGAGACGGGACGCTGTATGTGAAATCCGACGACGGCCGGCTCTATGCGCTCAATTCCAACGGCTCGCTCAAGTGGCGCGTCGACGTGCCGGGCGACACCTACGCCTCGCCCACGGTCGGGCCCGACGGCACGATTTATCTCGGCTCGGGCGCGGACAGCGCGTTGTACGCCTTGAATCCCGACGGCACGGAAAAGTGGCGCGCCGATCTCGGGGCGACGGTGTACGGCTCGCCCGCGATCGGGGCGGACGGCACGATCTACCTCGGGAACTTCGACGGCCGCATGTTTGCGTTCCGGCCCGATGGCACGCGCCGCTGGCAATTCGACACCCGCAGCCCGCTCTCGTCCTCTCCCGTCGTCGACGGCCGCGGCGTCGTCTATTTCGGCTCGTACGACCGGAAACTCTACGCCCTCGACGGCGCGACCGGCGCTCCGCGCTGGGACTATGCCACGGGCGAGATCATCCGCTCGACCGCGCCCCTCCTGGCCGACGACGGCACGGTCTACATCGGCGGCGACGATGCGTTCATCCACGTCCTCGACTCGGACGGTCGCCTCCTGCGCAAATACGCCACCGGGGGAGCCATCCTCGCCGCGCCGATCCTTGCGGCCGGGCGGCTCATCGTGCCGTCGAGCGACGGGAAGTGCTACGCCTTCGACACCGGCAACAACCTCGCGCGCACGCCCTGGCCGATGCACCGGCACAACCTGCGCCGTTCCGCCCGCGGGACCGCGCCGGACGGCATCCCGGAATTCACCGTGCAGCCGGCCGCGCCGGCGAACGTGACGACCGGCAGCGCCGTCACGCTCACGGCCGGCGCGAGTCTCGCCGGGGCCGGGACGGTCACGTACCAGTGGCTGTTCAACGACGCCCCGCTGCCCGGCGCGACGGCCGCGACGCTGCCACTGCCCTCGGTCCAGGGTTCGAGCGCGGGTTCCTACCGGGTGCTTGCCACCGGGCCGGGCGGCACGGTCACGAGCCGGGCGACGGTGCTCAACGTCACGGCCGTCGCCGCCGACACCGCGCGGCTCATCAACCTGGCGGTTCGCACCCAGGCCGGCGGCGGCGACGCCGTGCTCTTCGTCGGATTCGCCGTCGGCGGCGCGGGCACGGCCGGCGAGAAGCGGCTGCTCATTCGCGGCGTGGGTCCGACGCTGGGTGCGTTCGGCGTGACGGGGACGCTGGCCGATCCGCGCCTGCAGCTCTTCGCGGGCGAGACGCTGCTGCAGGAAAACGACAACTGGGGCGGCGATGCACAGATCGCGCTCGTCTCGCCGCAGGTCGGCGCATTCGCCCTGCAGAGCGCCCAGAGCCTCGATGCCGCCATCCTCGCCCAGCGCGGCGCCGGCAGCTACACCGCGCAGGTCGGCGGTCCCGGCGCGAGCACGGGCCTCGTGCTCGCGGAGATCTACGACGCCACGCCGACGGCCCAGTTCACCGCCACGACTCCACGGTTGATCAACGTGTCCGCGCGCACCCGCGTGGGCACCGGCGGTGACGTGCTCATCGCCGGATTCGTCGTCGGCGGCTCGGGCGTGCGCCAGGTGCTGCTCCGCGGCATCGGTCCGACGCTGGGCCTGTTCAACGTCCCCGGCGTGCTGGCCAATCCGCGGCTTGAACTCTACCAGAGCGGCAACACCACGCCGCTGGCGACCAACGACGACTGGGGCGCATCCGCCAACGCCGCCGAAATCGCCGCCGCCGCCGCCCGCGTGGGCGCATTCGCCCTGCCCCTCGAAAGCCGCGACTCCGTGCTGCTCGTGAGCCTGCCTCCCGGCAGCTACACCGCACAGGTCAGCGGCGCGAACAGCGGCACCGGCGCCGCCATCATCGAGGTGTACGAGGTGCCCCTAGGGGCACCTTAAGTAGAATCGTAGCCGATCAGGGCGGATCCAAAACGCAACGACGCGAAGGAGAGGAAAGACTCGCGAAGGAAAACAGGGCGAATCTTCGCGTTCCTTTGCGACTTTGCGTTTGGGTTTGGGCTACGGAATTATTGAATCTGCTCCAAGCGTCATGCCGCCCCGGCGCGCCCGGAAGGTGTCGCTCGCCGGCGGGCGATTCCGGGAGCGCGCCGTTCCGTCGGCGCCGCGGCTGCGACGGCACCGCTTCCGGCCGCGCCCCTCACTCGCCGTCCAGCCACGCCTCGATCTGCGCCTTCGAACGCCGCACGTCGTCGACGGGCGTCTGCGGCCCGAGTTCGAGCGTGAGCAGCTGGCCCGGGCGCCAGTACTTCCGCAGGGCGGCGAAATCGACCCGGCCCGTTCCCACCGGCTGGTGATCCCGCCCGCTCGCACTGACGTCGTGCAGGTGGAAGCCGAGCGTCCGCGCCGCCAGCGCCGCGAGGTGGGAGTGCGGTTCGAGCAGGCCGTGATCCGCCTTGATCGCCGCGTGGCCGGTGTCGTGCCAGTAGCCCACCGGCGCGTCCGCCGGCAAGCCGTCCAGCCAGACCGCGATGTCGGCCTCGCGCGGGAGCTCCGCAAACCCGTCGCGGTTTTCAAACCCGAGCCGCACGCCGCGCGCCGTCGCGTGCGGCAGCAGCGCCCCGACGCTCTCCTGCGCGCGACTCCAGAACGGCGGCAGCTTCCGCGCCAGCCGCGCCTGCGCCCGCGCCAGCACCGCCGCGTAGCGCGCTCCGGCGGCGGGGGACGGCGCGGCGGCCGTTTCCCGCCGGCACCGTGCCAGCCGCGGCGCGGGATCGAACCACCGGAAGCGCACGCGCCCGAGATGGCACACCAGCACCTCCGCCTTCACCTCGGCCGCGAAATCGAGACTGCGCCGGCTGTGCCGCAGCCACTGCTCGCGCTCGGCGGCGTCGGGCGACGACGGCTCGTAAAGGTTGGGCGCGGCGCGCAACGCTCCGGGCGGCAGCGGACAGAAGTTGTGCGTCGAGCTCACGCGGATCACGCCGGCTTGGACCGCCCGGAGAATGCCCGGGACGAGCGTGACCGGGACGCCGTGGCTCAATTCCACGTGCTCGAACCCGAGGCGCGCGATTTCCTCCAGCATCGCGTGGCCGTCCCGATGCCGGTGCGAGCACCAGCAGGTGGAGAGGGCGAGCCGCGGCTTCACGCGTCCGGACCCTGCCCGACGTCTCCCGCCAGACAACAAAAAGCCGCACCTCGGAATGAGGTGCGGCGGGAAAGGGACGGGCGGGCGACTTATTCCGCGTACCGGCGGCGAAGCATCTGCGTGAAGGCCTGGACCTTTTCCTTCCGACGGCGCTTCTCGCAGGGCTTTTCGTAATAACGCTTGGCGCGGGTACCCTTGATGATGTTCTCGCGATCGAGCTTCTTCTTCATGCGCCGCAGCGCGCGGTCGATGGGCTCGTTCTTGCGAATCTTGATTTCGATGGGCATGGGACGGTCTAGAGCGGTCGGATGGTGAAAGGAAAAGCGGAGCAATAGGCCAGCCGCCGCAGGCTTCGTCAACGGCTTTTTTCGGCCCCGCAACACCCGGTTTGGTGGCCCAGTGAACACACGGAAGACACGGAAACGCGGGGCCCGAGCCGCCGGACAATTGGCAAGGAAGCGGCTGAACGCGACGCTCGGGAGATCGGGAAGGAATCCGGGTTCCTCCCGGCCTTCCGGTCCGGCACAGACTACGCCCCGTTCCGGGTGCTCCGTGGGCAGAATTTCCCCGCTTCCCCTTTCCGTGCGCTTGCACGCGTCATCGCGGCGGCTTGTTTCAAGGGCCTTGGCTGCCTCCGACCAGAATTTCGTCCATCTCCACGTCCACACCGACTACAGCCTGCTCGACGGCTGCTGCCGGATAGACCGGCTGGTGGAGCGGGCCCAGCAACTCGGCATGAGCGCGATGGCGCTCACCGACCACGGCAATCTCTACGGTGCGATCGAATTTTACAACCAGGCGAAGGCCAAGGGGATTAAACCACTGATCGGCTGTGAACTCTATCTCACCGAGACCTCGCGGCTGGAGAAGAACGGCCGCTCCGACGAGGGCAAGTCGATCTTCCACCTGGGCCTGCTGGCGAAGAATCTCACCGGCTATCAGAATCTGCTGAAGCTGGTTTCAGACGCCCACCTGCGGGGTTTCTATTACAAACCGCGCACCGACATCGAAACGCTCGCCCGGCACGCCTCCGGGCTCATCGGTTTCACCGGCTGCCTGGCTTCGCTCGTGCCGCAGCACCTGCTCTACGACCGCCACGAGGAGGCGAGGAAGGCCTGCGGCCGTTTCGTGGAAATCTTCGGCCGGGAGAATTATTTCGTCGAGATCCAGGACCACGGCATTCCGGAGCAGAAGAAGATCATCCCCGGCCTCCTGAGGCTGGCGGAGGAGTTCGGCCTGAAAGTCATCTGCACGAACGACGTTCACTACGTGCGCGACCAGGACGCGGGGCCGCACGATGCGATGCTCTGCATCCAGACCGGTTCGAAGATCGACGACGAGAAGCGGATGAGATTTTCGGGCAACCAGTTCTACCTGAAGTCGCGCGACGAGATGGCGCGCCTCTTCGCCGAGGTGCCCGAGTCGCTCACCAACACGCAGCTCGTCGCCGAGATGTGCGAGCTCGCGATTCCGTTTCCGAAGGGCAGCGAGCGCTACCCCCGCTACCCGCTGCCGGTGGAGGTGCGGTCCACGCTCTCGCCCGCCCAGTACCTGCACGAGCTCTGCGTGAAGGGCCTGACGAGCCGCTACGGCTGCGACTTCCAGGCGGTCGCCCAGCGCCCCGTGGTCGCGGCGCGGCTCGCGAAGCTCTCGGACCTGCCCGCCGGGCAGAAGCCGCAGCCGCCCGACTACGCCGGCCTTGCCCTCGAGGAGGAACTCGCCGTCCGGATGGGCTACGAGCTGGCGATCATCAACGTCACGGGCTTTGTCGACTACTTCCTCGTCGTCTGGGATTTCATCAACTGGGCGAAGCAACACGGCGTGCCCGTCGGCCCCGGCCGCGGCTCCGGCGCCGGCTGCCTCGTGGCCTACCTGCTCGGCATCACCAACCTCGACCCGATCCGCTTCAAGCTGCTGTTCGAGCGCTTCCTCAATCCCGAGCGCGTGTCGCCGCCCGACTTCGACATCGATTTCTGCATGCGGCGGCGCGAGGAGGTCATCAACTACGTCCGCGAGAAGTACGGCCGCGACTGCGTGGCCAACATCATCACCTACGGCACGCTCGGCGCGAAGATGGTGATCCGCGACATCTCGCGGGTGCACAACCTCGCGTTCGCCGACGCCGACCGGCTCGCGAAGATGATCCCCGACGAGCTCAACATCACGCTCGAGGATTCGATCACGAAGAGCGCCGAGCTGCGCGACGAGGTCAGCCGCAATCCGGTCGCGAAGCGGATCTTCGACCAGGCGCGCGTGCTCGAGGGCATGGTGCGCAACACCGGCAAGCACGCGGCCGGCATCATCATCACGGACAAGCCGCTCGACGAGTTCGTCCCCCTCACGCTGCAGGAAGGGGACGTCACGGTGCAGTTCGACATGAACGCCGTCGGCAAGCTCGGCCTGCTGAAGATGGACTTCCTCGGGCTGAAGACCCTCACGGTGATTTCCGACGCGGTGGAGAACGTGCGCCGCACGGCCGACCCGGCCTTCGACATCGAGCGGATCCCGCTCGATGACCCGAAGACCTACACGATCCTCAACGCGGGCAAGACGGTCGGCGTGTTCCAGCTCGAATCGCCCGGGATGCAGAATGCCTGCAAGCAGGTCGGCGTCTCGAACATCGACGACATCAATGCCATCTGCGCGCTCTACCGCCCGGGGCCGATGGCGTTCATCCCCGACTACGCCCGCGGCAAGAAGGACCCCGCGAGCGTGTCCTATCCGCATCCGCTGCTCGAGCAGTCGCTGCAGGAGACGTATGGCATCATCGTCTACCAGGAGCAGGTGATGGAGTGCGCGAAGATCATCGCCGGCTACACGCTCGGCGGCGCCGACATGCTGCGCCGCGCGATGGGCAAGAAGGATGCGGAGGCGATGGCGAAGGAGCGGATCAAGTTCGTCGAGGGCGCGAAGCGCGTGAACGACATCGACGAGAAGAAGGCCAACGAGATCTTCGACCTGCTGAACAAGTTCGCCAGCTACGGCTTCAACAAGTCGCACTCCGCCGCGTACGCGCTCGTCAGCTACCAGACGGCGTATCTGAAGGCCAACTACCCGGTGCAGTTCATGGCCGCGGTGCTGACGGCCGAGCTGGGCAACGCCGAAAAGGTCTCCCACTTCATCGCCGAATGCGAGGCGATGGGCATCACCGTGCTCGGCCCGGACGTGAACGAGTCGCGCGAGACGTTCACGCCGGTGTTTCGCCGGGGGGCGAAACCCGGGGCCGAGGCGACGGGCAATGGGCGATCGACCAGCCTGGCGGCCTCCGAACCCGCCACCCCATCGCCCATCGCCCCTCGCCCCTCGCCTGCCCAGCCCGAAGCGGATGGCGGCGGAGCCGCCATCCGCTTCGGGCTGGCCGGCATCAAGGGCGTCGGCGAGCAGGCCGCCCAGAAGATCCTCGAGGAACGCGAGAAGACGGGCGCCTACCGCGACTTCGCCGACTTCCTGCTGCGCGTGGACGCGCGCGCGATCAACAAGCGCGTGCTCGAGAACCTCGTCGCCACCGGCGCCTTCGATTTCGGCGGCACGGAGCGCGAGGAGCTCTTCGGCCAGCTCGACGAGGCGCTCGCGGTGCTGGCCGAGCTGCAGCGGAAGTACCCGGGGCTGCGGAAGGACGCCCCCGCGGCAGGAGTTCGTCCGCCTGCTGCGCCACCCCCGGCGCGCACCGGCGGCCGCTCCGGCCGCGACCGCGCTGGCCGACGACGCGATGTTCGAGCTCGGCGGCGGCGCGGCCCCCGCCGCGGCCAGGGCATCCGCCAAATCCGCCGCGGCCGCCGAACGCAAGGTCCTCACCGCCGCCAACCGGCTCCAGTTCGAGAAGGAGCTGCTCGGCTTCTACGTCTCCGGCCACCCCATGAACGCCTACGCCGGCCTGGCCGAGGCGCTCAACACGTACGCCATCGAGGACCTGCTGCAGCAGGGCGACCGCGTCGAGTTCCGCCTCTGCGGCATCGCCGGCAACATCGTCAAGCGCCTCTCGAAAAAGGACAACCGGCCCTGGGCGATGTTCACGCTCGCGACGAAGCAGGGGTCGATCGGGTTGAACATCTTTGCCGACGGCTACGAGGCCTACGGCCGCAGCCTGGTGGAAAACGCCACCGTGCTCGTGCAGGGCAACATCATCGTCAACCAGGAGGGCCCGCGCATCAACGTGAAGGAGATCTATCCGCTCGACGGACAGATCGCCGGCCTGGTGAAACGCGTGACCTGGCTGCTGCAGCCGGCGCATCCGGGCGTGCCGGATTTCCTGCGCGCGCTCCGCGCCACGCTCGACCGCCAGGCCGGCGACACCAAGGTCCAGCTCGGCTTCGTCTTCGAGCGCCGCATCGCGCCCATCGCCGAGACCAGCACCGCGCTGAGCTGGAAGCTGAACGCGCCGGCCTTCCAGCAGCTTCGCGCCCATCCGGCGGTGGCCGGCGTGCAGATCGAGACGCGCCCGGTCGAGCTCAAGGAAGACCGCCGCTGGAAGAAGCGCGGCTGACGATTGGGCATTGCGGAACCGGGGGCCGGGCGCGTGAATCGGCCGCTCCGCGTGAACGCCATCCTCAACCACGCCGCCCGCATCCTCGAAGCCGCCGCCACGTCCGCCATGCCGGCCGACCGGGCGCTGCGTCATTATTTTCTGGAGACGCGCCACCTCGGCCCCCGCGACAAGCGGGCGATCAGCGGCGCGGTTTTCGCCTACTTCCGCTGGCTGGCCTGGCTGGACGAACGCGCCTCCCGCCAGAAGCAGGTCGAGGCCGCCCTCGCGCTCCAGGCCCGGTTCCGCGCCGACGAGAAGGCGGTCAAGGTGGAGGCCCTCGCCGCCCGCGCCGTGCCGGGCTGGCTGCGCGACGAGATGGAGCTGCCGGCGGACTACCTCCGCCAGCTCCAGCGCGAGCCCGCCCTCTGGCTGCGGGCCCGCCCCGGGACCGGCGCCCGGCTCGCCCGCGAACTGGGCGCCGCGGAGGTCTCCGACCGCGCGCCCGACGCCCTGCGCTACACCGGGGCGCAGGATCTGTTCGTCTCGCCGGCGTTTCATCGCGGCGCGTTCGAGATCCAGGACCTCGCCTCCCAGCTCGTGGGGCTCGCGTGCGCCCCGCGGCCGGGCGAGACCTGGTGGGACGCCTGCGCCGGCGAAGGCGGCAAGCTCCTGCACCTCGCGGGCCTCATGGGCAACAAGGGCGTGGTGTGGGCCAGCGACCGCAACGAGCGTCGCCTGCAGGTGCTCAAGCGCCGGGCCGCGCGCGCGGAAATCTTCAACTACCGCGCCGCGCCGTGGGACGGCACCGCCCGCCTGCCCACGAAGACGAAGTTCGACGGCGTCCTGCTCGACGCCCCGTGCTCCGGGGTCGGGACCTGGCAGCGCAACCCGCACGCGCGCTGGACGACCACGCCCGACGACGTCCGCGAACTCGCCGCCGCCCAGCGCACATTGCTCGAGCCCGTGCTGCCGGCGCTCAAGCCCGGCGGCCGCCTCGTGTACGCCGTGTGCACGCTCACGCGGAGCGAAACGACCGCGGTGGCGGACGCATTTGCGGCCGCCCACCCTGAACTCCAGCCGGCCGGGCTGTTCGGTGCGGACGCGGGTCCGTCGCGGGTCCTGCTCTGGCCGCACGAACTCAACGCCAACGGCATGTTCATCGCCGCGTGGAGACGCGCAAAATAGACGCCGCCACCGTCCGGGCGGACTTCAACGACCTCGTCGCGGTCGTCCACTACACCCGCGCCGCCCACGAACTCGGTCTCTGGCGTTCCGAACGCCTGCTGATCGAGCGTTTCTTTCCCGACCCCGGCGCGGCGCTCCTGGAGGCCGGCTGCGGCGCCGGCCGCGTGACGCTCGGCCTCTGGCAGCTCGGCTACCATCGCATCACGGCGTTCGACTTCGCCGAGGAACTCGTGGACCAGGCCCGGAGCCTCGCCGCGGAGCGCCACGCGGAGGCGATCCGCTTCCTGCACGCCGATGCGACGCGGCTCGGCGCCGACTCCCGGTTCACCCCGCCCTACGACGGCGCCTTGTTCATGTTCAACGGCCTCATGCAGATCCCCGGCCGCGCCCACCGGCGCGCGGCGTTGCGCGAACTGCACGCCGCGTGCGCACCGGACGCCCCGCTGCTGTTCACCACGCACGATCGCGACGCCACGCCGACGGAGCGCGCGCTCTGGCGGCTGGAGACGCTCCGCTGGGTGCGCGGCACGCAGGATCCGCGGCTGGTCGAGTTCGGCGACCGCTACTTCGAGGACGAGACGGGACGGACGTTCATGCACCTCCCCGACCGGAGGGAAATCCTCGAGGACCTCGCCGCCACCGGCTGGCGCCACGCCTACGATGCACTGCGGCCGGAGGTCGCCCGCGAATCCCGCGCCGTGCGCGAGTTTTCCGACGAGTGCCGCTTCTGGGTCGCGCACCGCAGTCGCGTGCCGGCCGGGTGAGGACGGCGGGTGGGCCGAAACCGATCCGGCGGAGGTGGAGCCGCCTGTCCCCAGGCGGCTGATTTTCGCACGACCCGTCCGCAGCGGCTTGAGGACCAGATCCTCCCCGTGCAGTGGCTGGGTCGGTGCAGCGCGTTCTTGGGAACGCTGGGTCGAAGGCCCATGCCATCGGGGCGGGCCGCGGCCTCACGGTGGTCCGGTCGGGTCCGCCGGTGCGAGCCGTCCCCGGATCCGGCGCACCTCCTCCGCCACCACCGGGTCGAGCGGCAGCTCGAGCAGGGCGTCGAGCTGGACGAGCGCCCGGGCGGTGTCGCCGGCGTTCGCGGCGGCGACGGCGTCGCGCAACTGCCGGTAGTCTCCCATCCGCCGGCGCACGGCTTCCATGAACGTGCGCGCCGCGGGATCGAGCTCGCGGCCGAGCGCCGCTTCGGCGATCGCAAGCGCCTCGTCGATCCGCCGCTCCTCCGACAGCCGGTTGATGGCTTCGACCTCGTCCTGCAGCCGCTCGCGCTCGAGCAGCCGGCGGGCGTAGAGCATGCCGGGGCTCGAGACATTGGCCAGCCGGGCGCTCAGCCGCTCCAGCCGGCTCCGTCCCGCGGCCCGGCGGCCGGCGCGAATCTCCGCCGCGGCGATGCCAGCCTCGATCATGGCGTTTCCGGGCGACTGGAGCAGTCCCCGGTACAAACGTTCCAGGTCGCCGTGATCGTAGGTCGCCATGCCGCGGATGATTCCCGCCAGTCCCTCGTAGGAGGCGACGTGCGACGGCGAAAGCTCGATGGCCCGCCGGAAATCCTCGGCCGCGGCATCGAGCGTGTCCGGATCGAACGGCGTGCTCGGCGCCCAGGGCTGGAGCAGCTCGGGGAGTCGCGACACCGCCAGGTTGTAGTAGGCCAGGTAGCTCGTGGAACCGGCGTCGGCTGCCCGGGCGAGCATGGCGAAGGCGGTGGCAAAATCCTTCCGCTCGACGGCGATGTGGCCGAGCAGCTCCCACGGCCGTGGGTCACGCGGCGCCAGCTCGGCGGCGCGGCCGAGGTACGGCTCGGCCTCGTCGGCGCTGCGGGCCCCGAGCAGCAGCGACCCCTTCGCCAGCGCGACGTCGGCCGGCCCGGCAGGCCCGATCCGCACCACGCGGGCGAGGTCCGCCGTAGAGCGCGAATAGACGTGCTTGTGGTAGCTCCCGCCCGCGATGTAGCGGCGCAGCTTGATCTCGAGCGCGGCGTAGTCGGCGCCGAACGCGCTGCTGAAGGCATCGTCGTCCGAGGGCGCCCGCGGGAGCAGTTCGAGAAAGCGCTGGAGCGCCACGCTGCCCGGCGCCTGCTGGCTGAAGAGGAGGAAATGCACCAGCGCCCACGACTGCGCGTAGAAGATGCCGCTGCGCGTGACTTCGTCGTAAAGCAGGGAGTCGCGGCCGACGCCGAGCAGCTTGGGCAGCGGGAGCAGGCTCTCCTCCCGCAGCAGGTTGATGTGCTCCTCCATCGGCGCGCCGAACGCGTAGCTGCGCGCGTCGGGCAGCTCGAACGTCGCGTACACCTCGGCCAGCCCCTCGCCCAGCCAGAGCGGCATGTAGCCCTCGCGGGCGCTGAGATGCCAGTGCACCGCCTCGTGGAAGATCACGCGCCGCGTCTCGGCGGCATTGCGGGCCGCGCTGAGCATGATCGTGTTGATGTCGTTGGCGCGGACGAAGAATCCGCCGACCCGCGCCGGGCGACCGCCCTCGAGCGGCACGTAGGGCTCCATCGCCCGCGCGTTGCGGAACAGCACGACCGTCACCGGGCGGAGCCGCTCCACCGGCACCGGCACCGCGGTCTGGAGCCCATGGCGGAACTGTTCGAGCTCCACCGCCCACTGGCGGGCGACCTTCTCCCCCTCGGTCGTGAGGATGGTGAAGCGGTCGGTCACCGCCTTCACCCAGCGTTCCTCGGCCGCGGTCGCGACGCCCGCGCCGAGTGCGCCGAGCAGCACCAGCAGCACCCATCCCGGGCGCCACCGGCCGCCGGCCTCACCTGGGACCGAAGAGCGCATCCTCCGCCTCCGGCGCGGCAAACATGAACGCGGCCTCGTGGGCGATGCCGGGTGTCTCGACCTTGCGCCAGTTGAAGGCCCAGCCGCGGGCGCGCGCCAGCTCCGCCGCGAATTCGAACACCGCCCGGCCGCGGGCCAGCCGGTGCGGACCCTGCCGCAGCGCGGGCTCGCTCACGTCGAGGCTGCTCGTGACGATCACGTCGCCGGTCCCCTGATACAACGTGAGCGGCGCGGCCAGGTAGCGCCGCAGGACGTCGTCGCCCGCCAGCTCCGGCGGCAGACCGCCGAAGCCGTAGCCGAAGTCGCGCTCGCGCGTCGGGAAGAGGTGCGAACCCGCGTTGGCCGCCACGATGCGCTTCGCCTCCCCGGGCAGGAAGGCCGCGAGCCGGACCAGGAACTGTCCGCCGGCGGAATGCCCGATGAGGTAGTAGGGCAGCTCCGGCCGTCCCTCGCGTTCGCGCAGGTAGGCGACGAGGCGGGGAACGGTCGCGTAGGTCCACTTTTCCGCCGGCTGCGCGCGTCCGGCGTCGTCCACGATCCCGCCGCGCTGGTAACGCGCGAGCGGGAAGCGGTCCCGGTCGTACAGCGGCGTGACGACGATGGCCTTGAACCGTTCCGCCAGCGTGATCGCGTAGTTGCGATAATCCTCGGCGTTGCGCTGCACGCCGTGGAACACCAGCACGAGCGGCCCGTCGCGGTAGGTCGGCGGCTTGTACGTGAAGAGGGTGAGCGGCTCGCCGGCGTTGGGGAATTCCTCGCGGCCGGGCCCGGCGGGAAGCGGGGCGGCGGCAAGGAGCGCGGGCAGCAGCAGGGCCGCGAGGACAACGGGGGGCAGGACGCGGGACGGCATGGCGGGAAGGACCTCAGGTGTAACCGAGCGCGCGGGCGACGGCGGCGTTGGTGACGCGGCCGCCGCGCGTGTTCACGCCGCGCCGGAGGCTTTCGTTGTCGGCCAGTGCCCGCTCGATCCCGCGGCTCACCAGGGTCACGACGTACGG
Organism: uncultured Opitutia bacterium; assembly: GCA_937952235.1. Taxonomy (GTDB): domain Bacteria; phylum Verrucomicrobiota; class Verrucomicrobiia; order Opitutales; family Opitutaceae; genus ER46. Next base: position 74,025 of record CALFZM010000082.1, read on the forward strand.
CTCCGTCGCCTGCGTGAGACCCAGGGTCGACGTGCGGCCGACGAGCGCGGGCATGTTGGGGACGGCGTAGTGGATCACGCCGTGCTCGAGATAGACGGGCTGCTCGTGAGAGGTGGGCCGGATGCTCTCGATGCACCCGCCCTGGTCGATCGCGATGTCGACGATCACGCTGCCCGGCCGCATGCGCGCCACCATCCGCTTGGTCACGACCGTCGGGGCCTTGGCGGCGGGAATCAGCACGGCGCCGATCAGGAGATCCGCGTCGGCCACCTCGTTCTGCAGGTTGGCGGGATTGGACATCAGCGTGACCACGCGGCCGCGGTACTCCATGTCGAGCGCCTCGAGCCGGCGCGGATCGAGATCGAGCACCGTGACGCGCGCGCCCATCCCCGCCGCCATCTGCACGGCGTGGCTGCCGGAGTTGCCGGCGCCGACCACCACCACGTGGCCCGGCATCGTGCCCGGAATGCCGCCGAGCAGCACGCCGGAGCCGCCGTGCTGCGACTGCAGGAAGTAGGCGCCGATCTGGATCGAGAGCCGGCCCGCGATCTGCGACATCGGCTTCAACAGCGGGAAGCCGCCGTCCGCGCCCTCGACCGTCTCGTAGGCGATGCCGAGCACCTTCTTCTCGACCAACACGCGCGCCAGCTCGGGCCCGGCCGCAAGGTGGAGGTAGGTGAACAAGGCCTGCCCTTCGCGCAGGTGGCCGTACTCCGCCGGCAGCGGTTCCTTCACCTTCAGGATCAGGTCGGCGCCGCGCCACACCCTGGCCGCGTCGGCGACCAGCGTCGCGCCCGCCGCGCGGTACTCCTCGTCGCGAAATCCCGCCGTGCGCCCCGCGCCCTTCTGGAGCAGCACCCGGGCGCCGAGGCCGACGCAGCGGCGGCAGAGGCTCGGGGTCATCGAAACCCGCGTTTCGCCGATCTTGATCTCCCGGGGGACGCCGATGGTCATTCCGCGGAGGAAAGCCGGAGCGGATCCGAACGCAACCGAGGAACGGCCGCCCGGATTCGGACGTCGCCATGCCGCCGCCGGTCCGCCATGCCCGCGGGGTGCCCAAGCGCGTCCACCTCATCGTCGCCTGCGCGGAAAACCGCGTCATCGGCCGCGGCGGCCGCCTGCCCTGGCGGATTCCGGAGGACCTCGCCTTCTTCCACGCTGCGACCGCCGGCCGGACGTGCATCATGGGCCGGATCTGCTACGAGACGTGGCCCCGCGCCGCCGCCGACGGCCGCCGGGCGATCGTGATCACCCGGAACACCGCCCTGGCCGGACCAGGGGTGCAGGTCGCGCCCTCGCTCGATGCCGCGCTCGCACGCGCGGAGACGATGCCCGGCGAACCCTGCGTCTGCGGCGGCGAGCGGATCTACGCGGAAGCTCTGGCGCTGGACCGGCCGCTCACGCTGCACCTGACGCTGATCCACGCGGACGTCGAGGGCGACACGCGTTTCCCGGAGTGGCGGCACCTCGCGTGGCGGGAGACGTCGCGTCGCGAGAGCGCGGATACGCACTTCCGCTTCACGTTCCTGACGCTCGAGCGGGAGCCGGCGGCCTGAACCTCGGCGCGTGGCCCGCGGCCGGCGGCGCTGCCGGCCCGGCGCGGCGCCTCATGCGGGACGGGCGGCGTGCGCGCGGGCGACCGCGATGTATTTCTCCGCCCAGGGGCGCAGCGAGGCGATTTCCCCGGGCCGGAGCGGGCGCACGACCTTCGCCGGCGCGCCGAGGATCATCGAGCCGGGCGGGGCGACGAAACGCTGCGTCACGAGCGCGTTGGCGCCGACGATGCAATGGTCCCCGATCTGCGCCCCGTCCAGGATCGTCGCCCCCATGCCGACCAGGCATTCGTCCCCGATCGTGCAGGCATGGATGATGGCCGCGTGGCCGATCGTGGTGTGGTGCCCGACGCGGACGCCGTAATCGTCGGCGAGGTGGACGATGGTGCCGTCCTGCACGTTGGTGCCCTCGCCGATCACGATCCCGTTGATGTCGCCGCGCAGCACGCAGCCATACCAGACGCTGCTGTCGGCGCCGAGCGTGACGTCGCCGAGCACGGTGGCGTTGGGCGCGACGTAAGCCGCTCGCGCGACATCCGGACGGCGGCCGAGGTGACGGGCGAGGCGTTCCTGGATCGTCATGGTCACTTGGTTCTCGCCCGCCCCCGGGGGTTGCGCAAGCTCGGCATCCTTCCGGCTTCATCCCCCTGCATGGACTCCTTGTTGAACCTCGCCCGCGGATTCGCGGGGATCGTGGTGTTTCTCGGCATCGCCTGGTGCTTCAGCTCCAACCGGCGGGCGATTCCGTGGCGGCTCGTGACCGCGGGCCTGGCACTGCAGTTCGTGTTCGGCCTGCTCGTGCTGCGGGTCGACGCCGTGCGGATCGGGGTCGACGCGGTGGGACGCTTCTTCGTCCGCATCCTGGATTTCAACGAGGCCGGCGCGCGGTTCCTCTTCGGCAACCTGGTCGATGCCTCCCAGTCATGGGGCTTCCTCTTTGCGTTCAAGATCCTGCCGACGATCATCTTCTTCTCCGCCTTCACCTCGCTGCTGTTCTATCTCGGGATCCTGCAGCGGATCGTCTTCGTGTTTGCCTGGCTGATGAGCCGGACGATGAAGCTTTCCGGCGCGGAGAGCCTGAGCGCCTCGGCCAACATCTTCCTCGGCCAGACCGAGGCGCCGCTGCTGATCAAGCCCTACCTCGCGACGATGACGCGCTCGGAGCTGCTGGCCGTGATGGTCGGCGGCATGTCCACGATCGCCGGCGCCGTGATGGTGGCGTACATCGGCATGCTCGGCGGGCCGACGGAGGAGGGCCAGCTCCTGTTCGCGAAACACCTGCTGACGGCCTCGGTGCTTTCGGCGCCGGCGGCGCTGCTGACCGCGAAAATCCTCGAGCCGCAGACCGCGGAGGTCGACCGGCAGATCCACGTGCCGCGCGAGAAGATCGGCGCCAATGCGCTGGAGGCCATCGCCAACGGCACGACCGACGGGATCAAGCTGGCGGTGAACGTCGGCGCCATGCTGCTCGTGTTCACCGCCCTGATCGCGTTCATGAACTGGATCCTGGCGGCGGGCGTCGGCCATTGGACGGGACTCAACGGCTGGATCGCCGGCGCGACCGGCGGACGCTACACGGAGCTGTCGCTGCAATACGTGATGGGACTGGTCTTCGCGCCGCTTGCCTGGCTGATGGGCATCGACTCGGGCAGCCTGATGGTCGCCGGCCAGGTGATCGGGGAAAAGACGATCCTGAACGAATTCTACGCCTACGGCACGCTGGCGAAGCTGAAAGAGACCGGCGTGCTGACCGACACGCGCGCCCAGGTGATCCTGACCTACGCGCTCTGCGGGTTCTCGAATCTCGCGTCGATCGGCATCCTGATCGGAGGCATCGGCGCGCTGGCGCCGAACCAGCGGCCCGTGCTGGCACAACTCGGGCTGAAGGCCCTGTTGGGCGGCAGCATCGCGTGCTTTCTGACGGCCTGCGTGGCCGCGGTGCTCATCTGAACAACGGGACTGGCTCGACCCCGGATGCGGACGGGGACGTCCGCGCTCCCTGCGTCAGCCCTTCTGCCGCCAGCTTCCGTTCGGGTCCTGGATCCAGTGACCGCGGCGGGCCAGTTCGGCGAGACGCTGCGCCCGTGCGCGCCCGACGGCGTCGGCGCTGGAGCCGGTGCGGCCGGCGATGTCGGCGTACACCGTCCGCCGGTCGGTGTTTTCATCGCCGATCAGCTTCTGTTCGGCGGCGCCGGCCTGGCCGCGGGCCTCGAGGAAGCCGCGGTTGTTTTCGCCGGCAACGCCCCGGTCCTTCAACTGATCGAGGGCGGAGAGCCGCTGCTCCATGCGGGCGCGGACGGACTGGAGGTTCTCGGCGGCCGGGGCGAGGGCGGCGCTGGCCCATGCGGCGGCGACAAAGACGAGGCGGAGAAAGAGTGAGCGTTTCATGACCATGGGAGTTCAGGTGGCGGGGAGGCGAAGGCGGCTCACGGCAGTGCCGCGGCCTTCTTGTCGAGGTCGCCGAAGAAGTCATTCAGCGCCTTGTCGACCTTCACGTTCACATCGACGTTGATCTGGATCGGATCCACGGTGTGGTGGGTCTTGATGTTAAGGCAGCCCGCCAGGGGAAACGCGAGCGGCACCAGGAGAAGGAAGCGCTTCATGGTGAATTCATCCTGCCGCTGGGACGATGCCGGGCAATGGCGCATTCAAAAAAGAACGGCGCCGGGGAACTCCCCGCCGCGGCTCACGGCGCCCCCTTGAAGCGCAGGCGCGAATCGGTGCCGACGTCGGCGCCGATCTTGACCAGCCGGTCCAGCGGCCCGCGGACGTTGATCCGCGTGTCGATCGGCGCGGTGAGTTCCGGATCGCTCGGGCCCCCGGCCACGTGCACCCACGCGGTGCGGCCCTCCGCATCGCCCAGCGGCGTGAAGGTCATCTCGAGCACGCGGGCCCGGAGCGGAATCTCGCCGGTCTCGATCTTCCGGAACCCCGGAAAGTATTTCAGGATTTCCGGCGGCAGGCTGGTCGAGAGCCAGCCGGGCTTGATCGCCAGCCGCAGGTCGGCGGTCTCCCCACTCCGCAGCGCGAGCCGGCCGTCGCCGATCCGCAGGCCGTCCGGCCCGCGATCGAGCCTCACTTCGCCGTCGAGCCGGCCGAATCCTTCCGCAAGGACCGACGGGAGGAGAAACAGGATCTGGTCGACCGCGATCCCCTCCACCCGCGCGAGGACGGAGAATTCGGGCTTGGTCAGCGACATCACCAGCGAAGGCGTGGACAGTTCGCCGCCGAACACGTCGATGGCCGCCTTGGTCACCCGCAGCGTGTCGCCGTCGACGAGAAACTCCACCCGTCCCACCCCCAGCGGCACGACGTCGTAGCGCCCGCTGCGCCAGGTGAAGACCTGCGCGGGGGCGGTCCGGCGCGCGGCCAGGTCGGCGATTTCGAGGTCGAAGGAGATTCCCTCGAGCATCAGCTGGCGGCCGGGATCGTCGAACCGGCCGTCCCGCACGGCCAGCTCCAGCGCCCCGCCCATGCGACCGGCGCGCCAGTCGAGCCGTCCCTGCAGGGTCAGCGTTCCGCTCAGCGTCACGGCGGCGAAGGCCGGGCTAAGCTGCGGCGCCACCCAGCCGGCCCACTCGCCGAGATCGACGCGCGCCTCCTCCAGGTGCCACGTGCCATCGCCCGCGGCGTCGAGGACCGCCTCGCCCCGCGCCTCGAGGCCGCGGGATTTCAGGTCGAAACCGATGCGCCGCTCGAACGGCCGCTCCGCGCGCAGCCGCAGCGTCCACTCCACCTCGGGCGCACCCCCGAGCACCGTCGGGGCCAGCCGGCCGGAGAGTTCGCCGGAGAAGGGCGGCAGCCGCGGCGGCGCCGGGGCCGCGCGCAGCGCCACCGCGCCCAGGAGGGCGGCGGCGGCCGGGCCGGGCAGGCGGCGGAGGAATCGTGCGAGGGAAGCCACGCGGCAGCCGCAGCACACGCGATCCGGGCGCGGGAAACCAGCCTTTCGTGCGCGCCCCGGCGGGCCGGCGGAGGCGTCAGGGAATCGCGACCGGCTTGAGCGTCCAGATCTGCTCGGCGTACTCGCGGATGGTGCGGTCGCTGGAGAACTTCCCGACCCGCGCCGTATTGAGGATCGCCTTACGCGCCCAGCCCGCGCGGTCGCGGTAGGCGGCGTCGATCCGGGCGTGGCAGTCGCAGTAGGCGCGGAAATCGGCCAGCACGAGGTACGGATCGCCGCCGTGCATCAGGCTCCCGTGCACCTGGGCGAACGCCCCGTGCTCGCCCGGCGTGAAGAAGTCGCTGCCGAGCCAGTCGATCACGGCGCGGAGCTCCTCGTCGCGCTGGTAATAGTCCCACGGATTATAGCCGCGGGCGCGCAGCGCCTCGACCTCGTCGACCGTGAGGCCGAAGATGAAGATGTTGTCGTCGCCCACTTCCTCGCCGATCTCGACGTTGGCGCCGTCGAGCGTGCCGATCGTGAGGGCGCCGTTGAGCGCGAGCTTCATGTTCCCCGTGCCCGAGGCCTCCTTGCCCGCGGTGGAGATCTGCTCCGAGACGTCGGCGGCCGGGATGATCTTCTCGGCCAGCGACACGCGATAGTTGGGCAGGAACGCCACCTTGAGCTTACCGTTGAGCCGGGTGTCGCCGTTGATCCGGGCGCCGATGACGTTGATCGCGCGGATGATGTTCTTCGCGAGGTCGTAGCCGGGGGCGGCCTTGGCGGCGAAGACGAACACCCGCGGCACGACGTCGAGCTCCGGGTGCTGCAGCAGCCGGCGGTACAGCGCGAGGATGTGGAGCAGGTTCAGGTGCTGCCGCTTGTACTCGTGCAGCCGCTTGATCTGGACGTCGAACAGCGCGTCGGGCGACACCGTCACGCCGCACTCGGCCGCGATCACCGCCGCGAGCTCCTCCTTGTTGGCGCGCTTGATCGCCATGAACTCCTGCTGGAACGCGGGGTCGTCGGCGAACTTCTCCAGCCCGCGCAGGAGGTCCAGGTCGCGGGCCCAGCCGTCGCCGATCCGGGCGCTGATGAGCGTCGAGAGGCGCGGGTTGCACTTGAGCAGCCAGCGGCGCGGCGTGATGCCGTTGGTCTTGTTCTGGAAGCGGCCCGGGTAAAGCGCGTCGAACTCCGGGAAGAGGTCCTTCTTCAGCAGCGCGGTGTGCAGGGCCGCGACGCCGTTGACCGCGTGCGAGCCCACGACGGCGAGGTTGGCCATGCGGACGGACTTCCCGTGATTCTCCTCGATGAGGGAGCAGACGCGTTTCTTCTCGTTGTCGCCGGGCCAGCGCGCCTCGACGGTCTGCAGCAGCCGCGCGTTGATGTCGTAGATGAGCTGGAGGTGCCGCGGCAACACGCGCTCGAACAGCCCGACGCTCCATTTCTCCAGCGCCTCGGGCAGGAGCGTGTGATTCGTGTAGGCGAACGTGCGCGTGACGATGCTCCACGCCGGGTCCCACGCGACCTGGTGCTCGTCGAGCAGGATGCGCATCAACTCCGCGATCGCGATCGCCGGGTGCGTGTCGTTGAGCTGCACCGCGACCTTCTCGGGGAAGTTGTCCCACGAATTGCCGGGAGTGCGGAAATGCCGGCGCAGGATGTCGCGCAGCGAGCAGGCGACGAAGAAATATTGCTGGACCAGCCGCAGCTCCTTGCCGTTTTCCGTCTTGTCGTTCGGATAAAGGACCTTCGAGACCGTCTCGCCGACCGCCTTCTCCCGCACGGCTTCGACGTAGCCGCCGCTGTTGAACGCGACGAGGTCGAAGTCCTCCGTCGCCTTCGAGGCCCAGAGCCGGAGCAGGTTGACCGTCTTGGTGCCGTAACCCGCGACCGGGATGTCGTGGGGCACGCCGAGGATCGTCTTGGTGTCGACCCAGCGCGGCCGGTAATTGCCGCGGTCGTCGAAGACATTTTCCACCCGGCCGTACAGCCGCACCTCCTGCGTGTACTCGGGGCGGACGATCTCCCACGGGTCGCCGAAGATGGTCCAGTTGTCCGGATGCTCGACCTGGTGGCCGTTGACGAACGCCTGCTTGAAGAGCCCGAACTCGTAATAGATCCCGTAGCCGAGAGCCGGATAATCGAGCGTCGCCAGCGAATCCATGAAGCACGCCGCCAGGCGGCCGAGACCGCCGTTGCCGAGGCCCATGTCGACCTCGGATTCGCGCACGCGCTCGAAGTCCTGGCCCAGCGAGGCGAGCGCGTCGCGGGCGGCTTCAAACAGGCCGGTGGCGAGGAGGTTGTTGCCGAACAGCCGTCCCATCAGGTACTCGAGCGAGAAGTAGTAGATGCGCCGGACGTTTTGCGCGTTGTGCACCGCCTGGGTCTCGATCATCCGCTCGTGGATCGAGTCGCGCAGCGCGAGCACCGTGGCGATCCACCAGTCCCGCGGCGTGGCGGAGGCGATGTGCCGCGCGAGGGTGGAGACCAGGTGCCGCTGGATCAGCGAGCGCATCACCGCCTCGGGCGCGTCGCTGCCCGCACTCGGATGGTGCAGGCCGCCCAGGGCCGGCGCGACTTCGAACGGGGCCGTGCTCGCAGGCCCGGAGGCGAGGGCCGCGGGAGCGGGCGACTTGTCGGAACGGGAGGCACGGTTGCGGGCGGCAGGCGGCATGGTGGTGAAGGCGGGGAGCTAAGAGAACGAATCGTGCCAGCGCGAGTGCGGGTTGAGGAAATTCGGCCGTTCGGCGCGGCGTTCCCGGCGGGTCACCGCTGAAATCTCCGCGCGAGCTCGGCATGGTTCAGCTCGAGGTAGGTCGGGCGTCCGGCCGGGTTGGTGAGCGGCGACCGCGTCGCGAACAGCGCCTCCACCAAGGCGCGCGCCTCGGCTTCGCCCGCCGCCGGCAGCCGGATGGCCCGCGCCGCCGCGCGCCGGGCCAGTTCGTCGCGGGCGAGATCGGTGGCGCCATCGGGAATCGAGCCGTCGCGAAAACCGCCCACGAGGTCGCGCAGGAACGGCTCCGCCTCGGCCGGCTCCATCCAGGCCGGCACCGCCTCGATGCGAAAGAAGTTACGCCCGAACTCCCCCACGTCGAACCCATGCGCCCGCAGGAACTCCAGCCGGTCCAATAGCAGCGCCGTCGCCACCGCGTCGAATTCCACCGGCACCGGCAGCAGCAACCGCTGGCTGGGCACGGCGCCGGCGCGAAACTGCTCCCGCAGCCGTTCGAACCACACCCGCTCGTGCGCCGCGCGCCGGTCGAGCAGCACCAGCCCGGCCGCGGTCTCGAACAGGGCGTAGTGCCCGTGCGCGACGCCCACAAAGCGCCAGCCGCGCACGAGCGCGAGCGCGTCGCGGGCCGGAACGACCGGCGCGGACCCCGCCACCGGGACGGAGGACGCGAGGCGGTGGGACGCCACCGCGACGGGCGCGACCGGCACCGCGATCGCAGCCGCGGGCGCGGGCGCGGGCGCGGACCGGGCGGCGATCGGGGCGGGCCCGGTCCACGCGGGCAGGAGGCGCGCCGACGCCGCGGGGGGCGGCACCGCGCCCGCCGCCGAGGGGCCCGGCTCCGGCGCCGCGCCGCCCGCTTCCCCGAGCGCGGTCGCGGCCGCCGTGCGCAAGGTCTGCAGCACCGAGCGGATGACGAAGCTGCGCACCTGGGGCTCGCTGCGAAAGCGCACCTCGCGCTTCGCGGGGTGCACGTTCACGTCGACTGCCGCCGGATCACATTCGAAGAACACGAACGCCAGCGGGTACCGTCCCTTCGGCAGCGACTCGCTGTAGCTCTCGATCAGCGCGTAGTTGAGCGTGCGGCTGTCGACGGGGCGTGCGTTCACGAAGACGATCATCTCATGCCGCGTCGAGCGCCCCACCCCGGGCCGGCCGATCAGCCCCGTGAGCCGCAGCCCGGGCTCCTCCTGCCGGATCGGCAGCAGCGCTTCCGCGACCTGCCGGCCGAAGATCTCCGTCACCCGCTCCTCCAGGGAGCTGCATTCCGGCGAGCGGAAAATCACGCGCCCGTCCTCGACCAGGGTGAACGCCGTCCGCGGGCACGCCAGCGCGTAGAGCCGCACGCACTGCACGATGTGGGCCGCCTCGGTCTGGTCCGTCTTCAGGAACTTCCGCCGCGCGGGCACCGAGTTGAAGAGCTGCGAGACCTCGATGCGCGTGCCCACCGGCCGGCCGCACTCGCGCACGTGGAGGAGTTTGCCGCCGTTGACGAGCACCTCCGTGCCAGCGTCGCTGCCCGCCTCGCGCGTCTGCAGCAGGAAACGCGAGACGCTCGCGATCGAGGGCAGCGCCTCGCCGCGAAACCCATAGGATGCCAGCCGGTCGAGGTCCGCCGCCTCGACGATCTTGCTCGTGGCATGGCGCTCGAGCGCCAGCAGCGCATCGTCGCGACCCATGCCGGAGCCGTTGTCCTCCACCCGCATCAACGATCGTCCGCCCTGGCGAAACTCCACCTCGATCCGCGTGGCACCGGCGTCGAGCGCGTTCTCCACCAGCTCCTTCACCACCGCCGCCGGCCGCTCGATCACCTCGCCGGCGGCGATCTGGTTGGCGACCCGGTCGTGAAGGATGCGGACTTTGGCCATGAGGGAAGCGCTGTTCGTCGGAGTTTCGCCGCGCGGCGTCAATACGGGCGAGCCGCCCCGTGATCGCGGCCTCGCGACCCGCCGCTCAACGCGGGTCCGCCGGCTCCTTCGCCCCCGCGCGTCCCGGGCCGCGCACCTCGACGAGGTTCACGAGATAGGTCATCGCGCGGAACGGCCGGAGGATCGCGTTGCCGATCAGGATCGGCTCGACCGACTGCCCCTTTTCCTCCGCCATCCGGCCGAAAAGCGAGAACAGCAGGATCGCGCCCACGACGACGCTGACGAAGAACCACTGGAATACCTGCACGTCGATTCCCCGGGACACGCCGGCTTCGGTCTTCAGGAAGAGGCCCCACAGCACCGGCGACAGGCCGCCGAGGCACGCGGTCACGGCGCCGTGCACCGACACCGCAAGCGTGCGTTCCTCAGAAGAGACGACTTTCGGCAGGTAGTTGAGATTCGCGATCGCCCAGGTGGCCGCACCCAGCCCGAGGATGAAATAGGCGGCGAAGATGCCCGCGATGCCGCCGGCGCCGTTGCGCAGGTAGAACCACCAGTACACGCACACGATCGCGTACAGGCCGAGCGCGAGCAGGAAATAGGGCCGCGCGCCGGTGACGTCGATCCGGCGCCGGATCGCCCAGGCGGCCACCATCACGCCGGCGTACCGGAGCACCTCGAACAGCATGATCTGGCCCGTCGACAGTTGCGCCGCGACCTTCAGGTAGTAGGCCGTGAACGGCGGGATCGGCGTCACGAGCACCGCACACGCCACCGCCAGCCACACGTAGCGCCGGAACGGCGTCGGCGCAAAAAGGTGCCGGGGCGTGTCGCGCAGGACCGTGCGCACACTGATCGAACGCGGCCGCTCCGCGTCGGGCAGCCGCTTGAGCGAGAAGTAGCTCACGGTCGAGCCCGCGAGCGCGATGAAGTACTGGACCAGCAGCGCGGCAAAGACCGGCAGCAGCGCAAACAGGGCGGCGCTGGCCAGCAGCGTGCCCACGCCGGCCACGGCCGAGACGAACTGGTCGCTGGCAAAATACCGCCCGCGCACCTTCTCCGGCAGGATGGCGTAGAACCACGATGTGCCCGAGGCCGCGCCGATCGACCGGAAGAGGCAGAAGAAAAACACGCTCCACACGAGCGCGTCGATCATCCACGCGCGTGACCCGTCCCGCAGCGCCAGCAGCGCGAGCACGACCGGCACGCCGAGAAAGAAGCTCCGGGTGCGCCAGCCCCCGAGCATCACCGCCTTGAACCCGTACCGCGGCAGCAGCGCCGTGGCCACGATCTGCACGGGCGTGAGCACGAACACGAAGGAGTACGCCAGCCCGACCTGGAACGGCGTCGCCCCCAGCTCCTCGGCAAACAGCACCATCGGCGTGCCGATGCCGATCTGCCACGCCAGGGCGTTGAAGAACGCGAAGACCAGCCCCGGCCGGAAGGGTGCGAGCTCCGGGTCGTGCTTCGCGCTCGGAAACAGGGACGTCATGAGTCACTCCGGGAGCGCGGCGGCGCCCGGCGCTACCGGAGCGCCTTCCGCCAGCGCGCAAACTGCCGCGCCACCTGCTTCGGGCCCGGCATGCCCGTACCCTCGCGCTTCGCCAGCGCCCGCTTCAGGTCGAAGACGTCGCTCCAGTCGGCGGCAAAGGCCGGGTGGACCTCCTGCACGTCCGCCGTGGAGAGGTGGTCGAGCGCGACGTTGTTCTTCTCCGCCAGCCGGACCACCGCCCCGATCGCGTGATGCGCATCACGAAACGGCACGCCCTTGGTCACGAGGTAGTCCGCCAGATCGGTCGCCAGCAGCGCCGGGTCGCTCACCGCCGCGGCGCAGCGCTCGCGGTTGAAGGTCATGCCCCCGACGGTCCCCGCCAGCACGTCCGCGCAGAGCGCCGTCTGGTCGAAGCTGTCGAAGACCGGCGGCTTGTCCTCCTGCAGGTCCCGGTTGTACGTCAGCGGCAGACCCTTCGCCAGGGTCAGCAGCGTGTGCAGGTTGCCCTGCAGCCGCGCCGACTTGCCGCGCAGCAGCTCGCACGAGTCCGGATTCTTCTTCTGCGGCATGAGCGACGAGCCCGTGCAGAACGCGTCCGGCAGCTCGACGAACTTGAATTCCGCGCTGCTCCACAGGATCAGGTCCTCCGCGATGCGGGAGAGGTGCACCCCGAAAAGCGCGCACGCGCCGGCGAACTCGATGAAGAGGTCGCGGTCGGCCACGGTGTCCATCGAGTTCTGCGTGACCTGCGGCCTGCCCTTCGCGTCGACAAACCCGAGCGCCTTCGCGGTGAACTCGCGGTCGATCGGCAGCGTCGTGCCCGCGATCGCCCCGGAACCGAGCGGGCACCAGTTGGCCCGCGCCGCCACCTCGCCGAAACGGGTGCGATCGCGCTCCAGCATCTCCAGCCAGGCGAAGAGGTGATGCGCCAGGTACACCGGCTGGGCCCGCTGCAGATGCGTGTAACCGGGAATCAGGACGTCGCGGTTCGCGTCCGCCACGGCCAGCAGGGCCTGCCCGGCCGCCTTCACCTTCGCAGCGAGCACGCCGCACGCATGCTTGAAGAAGAGCCGCATGTCAGTCGCGATCTGGTCGTTCCGGCTCCGCGCGGTGTGGAGCTTCGCCGCCGCGGGCACGCGCTTCGTGAGCGCCTGCTCGATGTTCATGTGCACGTCCTCGAGCTTCGTCTCCCACGCGAACGTCCCCGCTTCGATCTCCGCCAGGATCGCGTCGAGCCCGGTGTGGATTGCGTCCCGCTCGGCCCGCGTGATCAGCCCGACGTGCGCGAGCATCGCCGAGTGCGCCTTGCTGCCCGCCACGTCGAACGGCGCCAGCCGTCGGTCGAACGAGACCGACTCGCTGAACTGTAGCATCAACTCGGCGGGACCGGCGGAAAACCGCCCGCCCCAGGTGGCATGAGATGGCTTGGCCATGGCCGGTAGACATCACCGTCCGCCGCCACCCGCGCAATGGGGAAATGGCGCGGCGCCCGCCGCCTCCGCACTTGCCCCGCGGCCCGGCGCCGCGGCACAGTGCGGCGATGCTCCGCCGCTCCCTCGCGCTCGCCGGCCTGCTGCTCCTGCCCGCCGCAGCGGGCCGGGCCGCGGACGCCGCCCCGGATCGCTTCGAACGCGTCGAGGTCGCGACCACGAAGACATCCATCTACCTCGGCACCGTGACCATGACGATGCCGGCGTTCGTCCGCGATCCGGGCGGCTACGCGTCGCGGTACGAGGCGCGCGTCTTTCCATTCTTCTTCGCCAGCGAACGCGGCCGGCTGAGCGTCTCGATCGCCGACGCGCAGCTCGCCCGGCTCGCGCGGGGCGAGGCCGTCGATTTCTCCGGCCGCGCCGTGAACGAGGACGGCGACGAACGTCGGATCGAGGGCCGGGCGACGCCGGCCGATGCCGCCTCGGGCAAGCTCAAGGTGCGGGTCTTCGTGTCGCGCCGGATCGAGCTCATCTTCAACACGACCTATCGTTTCCCGGGCGTCCCCTGACGCCCCGCGCGCGACGCTCCGACCCACGCAAAAAAAGAAGCAGCGTGGGATCACGCTGCTTCCGTCCGCCCCGCTTCAGCGGCTCTTCCAGAGCGCGCCGATCAGGACGCCGACGCCGAACGCCACGGCAATGGACTCGTAGGGGTGCGCCCGGATGGTGGCATCGGTCGAACGCGCCGCCTCCTTGGCCGCAGCCAGCCCCTGTTCCTGCCACTCGGAGCACGTCACCCGCGCCTTGTCGATCGCCGCGCTGAGCTTCGCCCGCGCCTGCTGCGCCGCTTCGCTCATGTCCCGCGCGGTCGCCTTGAGCAGGTCCTCCGAATCGCGCATGACGGCCTGGAGATCGGCCACGAGCCGCTCGCGCGCCACTTTGCTGTCGGGTCGGGTCAGGGTGCTAACGTGAACGTCCATGATATTTCCTTTCGTTGAGTTTGACTGGGCAACTGGAGACGCGCCTTGCCGCCGCCAGGCGGGCACACCGAGCGACAGCCGCCGCACCAAGCCGTTCCACGCCAATTCTCCTCCCCGTCGTGCGCCCGCGAGGTCCGGCCGTCGTTCATGCGGCCATATTCGAAGCGTGGACGCACTTTCGCAAGTACCGTCGACCGGTCCCGCGCACTCATCGCCGCTCCTCCCTGCGACCATTAACGCGGATGAATTCGCCGCCCCGGCTTCCGCGACACGCCCGGGCGCATCCAGGACGCGACCGGGTTGCGCCCGCGCCCCGGACGGGCCACGGTGCCACCCGCATGGCCCGCCTTCCCTTCGCTACGTTGCTCCGCCTCGGACCCGCCCCGCTCATCACGCTGGCTTTCGCCGCGTGCCTGGCCCCGGCCGCTTCAGAAAACCGCCCGCCGGCGCAACCGACCCAGTGGTCCGGTCCATACAGCGCAACCACCGCAGGGACGCATCGCGTCCTAAGGGACGGGCCGGCATGGAACGCCTTCTGGGAGGAGGTCGGCCAGGCTCCGCCGCGTGCGTTCGATCCCGGGCGCGAGATGGGGATCGCGGTTTTCCTTGGGGAACGTCGCCGCGGCGGCTACGGGGTCCGGATCCTCTCGGCGGCACCGGTCAACGGTGAGTTTCGCGTGACCTACCAGGAGACCCGGCCGCCGGCGGGCGCGGTGGTGACCCAGGCACTCTCGCAGCCGTGGGCCCTCGTCGTGGTGCCGCGGTCGGACCTGCCCGTGCGGGCCGTGCCCGCAGCCGCGCCAGCGCCGGCCGACCGCTGACCCGCGAGGCGCTCGCGGCGCAGCCACCGCCCTTGGCGGGACGACCCGGCGACCTCGTGTCGTCCCCGCGCTACGTCGCCAGCGGCGGAGCCGCCTGTCCTCAAGCGGCGGCGGACCGGTCCATCACACGTCAGCCGCCTGGGGACAGGCGGCTCCACCTTTCGGTCAATCGTTCCGCCTTCGTCCCGGCGCAGGCGCCATCAGCGCGAAGCCACGAGCTCGCCGGAATCGCCAAACACCTCGACCTCGGCCTGCTGCCAGGATTGGCGGTCCGACCGGCCGCCGGCCTGCGGCTCCCGCGCCAGCGCATCGGCGCGGCGCGCCACCATCAATTCGAGACGAAACAGCACGTCGTCATCCTCACCGGAGAGAAGCGTGGGCTGCGCGGGTTTCATGCCCGGAGAAGGAAACGACCGGCGCGGAAGTGTTCCGCGAAAGTGCGCCGCGCCCGCGCGGGTTGGCATTGCGATGGGCTGCCGCACCCGCAGCATCTCCCCGCGTCCCGCTCCACCCCGTAACTCCCGCATGAACCCGCTCCGTTTCCCCCTGCTCGCCGCCGTCCCGTTCCTCGCCGCCCTGGTTCCCCCCGTCGCCGCCGCCGATGTGCCCGCCGGCGTATGGGTCCGGCCGGGCTTCAGCCTGTCCGTCGCCGTCGACGGCGTGAAGACGCCACGCTTCCTCGCCTTCGGCGCCGACCAGACCCTGTACGTGAGCGTGCCGAAGGAAGGCCGGATCGTGGCGTGTCGCGACCGGGACGGCGACGGGGTGTACGAGACGCAGACGAACTTCATCGCGGGCAAGCCGCCGACCGTGATCATGCAGGGCGTGCAGTGGCACGACGGGTGGCTCTGGTTTGCCCAGCTCAACGCCGTCTCGAAGGCACGCGACACGAACGGCGACGGCACCGCCGACGAGGAGGTGCAGGTGCTCGGGCCCGAACAGCTGCCCACCGGCGCGCGCGGCGGACACATGTGGCGCGCGTTGCTGATCCATGGTGGCCGGATCTACACGCACGTCGGCGACCAGACCAATGCGACCGACGAGCCCATCGAGGCGTCGGAGCGGAAGAAGATCTGGAGCTTCGCCCTCGACGGCTCCGACAAGAAGCTCTTCGCCTCCGGCGTCCGGAACACCGAGAAGCTGGTGGTGCGCCCGGGCACGTCGGAACTCTGGGGCGTCGACCACGACATCGACAACATGGCCGCGAAGCTCGAAGGCGACCGCAAGCTGGGCCAGGCGATCACCGACCATAACCCGCCGGCCGAACTCAACCGCTACGTCGAGGGCGGCTTCTACGGCCACCCCTGGCTCGTCGGCAAGAACCAGCCCAACCTCGCCCTCCTCGCCGAGCCACGGCTGATGGAATACGCGCAAAAAGCCATCGTCCCCGAGTGGCTGCTGCCCGCCCACTCCTCCGCCAACGCGCTCACGTTCTACACCGGCGATCGGATCCCGGGCGCCCGCGGCGATGCGTTTGTCGCGCAGCGCGGCGGCTGGAACGCGACGCAGAAGGTCGGGTACTGCGTCACGCGCGTGCTCTTCGAGGATGGCCGTCCCTACGGCGACCAGAAGGTCGTCAACTTCCTCAAGGGCGGAACCGAAATCCTCGGCCGGCCCGTCGACGTCGTCCAGGCGCCCGACGGCTCGCTGCTTTTCAGCGACGACTTCGGCCACAGGGTCTACCGGCTCAAGGCCTCCCGGCCCTGAACCGCCCGCGGCCCGCACCCGCCGGCCCGGGGCTCGCGTTTCGCTTCAGCCGCCCTGCAGTTTGGCCTGCACGGAAGCGACGTTCTCGCGCAGCTTGTTGCCCGCTCCCGCGTCGTCTTCGATCTTGATCAGCGTGACGACGTGCGCGCAGCGCCCGCGCATGCGTTCGTGACAGAGCCGGATCACCGGCATCACTTCCGCCCAGTCGCCCTCGAGGCACGTCGCCGAAGGGGTGAGCAGGAACGGAAGGCCGGAGTCCTGGATGATGCGGACCACCTCGGCGATATCGTCCGCGATATGCGTGCCGCGACCGACGGGAATGACGGAGAGTTCAACGAGCATGAGGAGCGCGAGTGTCAGGTTTTTCCCGACGCATGTCGGCATAGGGTGAAAGGGAAGAACGGCCGCGTGCACCGCGTCCGGCGATCGGCAGGGAACTCATCCCCGTCACGCCGCCATCTCCCCGCACTCCCGCGCACAGCGGCGGCAGGCGCGCACGCAGGCGTCCATGCCCCCGATCCGCTCACAATCCTCCGCGCACGCCTCGCAGATCTCCGCGCAGATCCGGCAGACGAGCGTGTGGCGGACCGACCCGCGCAGCATGAAAGCCGCCGCCGTCTGGCAGGCCTGCGCGCAATCGGCCATGAGCGTGACGTGGCGCGCCTCGACATGCTTCCCGCCGACGCGCAGGCAGTGCTGAAACAGCATCTGCTCGCACATGGCGTGACACTCGGTGCAGGCGGCGATGCAGCTGCGCATCTCGGGATGATCGCTGCGGAGGGCGGGATACGTATGACTCGTTTGCATGCCCTGGGAGCATACGCGCCTTCGGCAAACCGCGCCATAAGGCCGCCTCCACGACCCGGCGTAATCCCTTCTCCCCTTCGGCGTAGGGCAAAATCACCTTCCCGGACGCGCGTGATGCAACTGCGCGGTTCCGCAGCTGACTATCCCGGTCCCCTGCTCGCCCCGCCGCCACGCTCCCGCTCTCGCACGCGCCGGCGAAAACCACTTCCATGGACCTCGTCTCCGGCACCTCGTACTGGCTTCTCCGCAACGGCCTGCTGGCCAGCTTTCCTCCTTTGTCCGGCCGGCGCGAATGCGACGTGGCGGTCCTGGGCGCCGGCGTCAGCGGAGCCCTGATCGCGTGGCACCTCGCCCGCGCCGGCCGGGAGGTGGTGGTCCTGGACCGCCGGGATGCCGGCACCGGCAGCAGCGTGGCCAGCACGGGGCTCGTGCAGTACGAGCTGGACACGCCGCTGTCGGCGCTGGGCGAACGCATCGGCCCCGCCAACGCCGTCCGCGCCTACCAGGCCTGCCGCCGCGCCGTGCTGCAGCTCGAGCGCATCGACCGGCGCCTCGGCGGGGCGGGCCGCCTGCGCCGCACCGGCAGCGTGCAGGGTGCGAGCCGCGAGGCCCACGTCGGCGCGCTGCGCGCCGAGGCCGCCGCGCGTCGCCTGGCGGGTTTCGAGCTGGAGTGGTGGGACCGCCGGGACGTGGCGCGCGAGAGCAGCCTGCCATTCGCGGCCGCCATCGCCACCCCCGAGGCCGGCCAGGTCGACACCCACCGGCTCACCCATGCCCTGCTGGCCGCGGCGGCGCGCGCGGGGGCGCACATCGTGGACCGCACGAGCGTGGTCCGCCGTCAGGCCCTGCGCTCCGGCGTCCGGCTCTCCACCGATCGCGGTTTCAGCGTGACGGCCCGGCAGGTCGTCATCGCCACGGGTTACGAAGCCTGCCGCGAGCTCCCGGCCGGAGCGGCCCGCCTGACCTCCACCTTCGCGTTCGTCAGCGAGCCCTGCCCGCGGCCCCCCGGCTGGCCGGGCACGCGCACCGTGTGGGAAACGGCGCGGCCCTATACGTATGCGAGCCTGACCGACGACCACCGGCTGCTCGCGGGCGGCGCCGATGTGCCCTGGCACAACGCGGCGCGGCGCGATGCCCAAACCGGGCGGCAGGCACGGCGCGTCGCGCGCCGGCTCGGTGGCTGGCTGCGGCCGGCCCCGCTCGAGATCGCCTTCAGCTGGGGCGCGACATTCGCCGAAACCCCGGACGGCCTGCCCTACATCGGGCGGCACCCGCGCCGCCCGCACACGTTCGTGGCCCTGGGCTACGGCGGAAACGGCATCCCGTTCAGCGTCGTCGCCGCGGAAATCGTCCGCGACCTGATCTGCGAAGGAGCCAGCCGCGACGCGGACCTCTTCGCGCTCGAGCGCGCCCGCTGGCGGCGGTGATCGAACGCGGCCGCCGAATCGCGGTCGAACCTGGCATGTGCGCGCGTTCGCCTTCGCCCCAGGTCGCCTTCACGAACCCGGACAAGCTCTACTTCCCCGCGGCGGGCTTCACCAAGGGCGACGGCATCCAGTATTACCTCGCCATCGCGGGGACGATGATTCCCCACCTGCGCGACCGGCCGGTGACGCTCATCCGGATGCCCGATGGCGTAACGGGCGAACGGTTCTACCAGAAGAACGCCCCGCGTCACACCCCCGCCTGGATCAAGACGAGCGCCGTCAAAAAGAAGAGCGGAGGGAAGACGCAGTACATCGTGGTCCAGGATCCCGCCACGCTCGCCTGGTGCGCCAACTATGGCGCCGTTGAGTTTCACCCGTTCCTGCACCGCGTGGACCACCCGGAGCGGCCCACGCACGCGGCGTTCGACCTCGACCCCGGCGAGGGCGCCGACCTCCTGACGTGCATCAAGGTGGGTTTCATCCTGCGCGACATGTTCACCCGGCTGGGTCTCCAGTCGTTTCCCAAGGTCACCGGCTCGAAAGGCCTCCAGGTCTATGTGCCGCTCAACCAGGACGCCGGCTACGAGGCCGTGAACCTCTTCGCCCGGACGCTCGCCGAACTGGTGGAGCGCGAGCACCCCGACCTCGTCGTGTCCAACATGTCGAAACGCCTCCGTCGCGGAAAAGTCCTGATCGACTGGAGCCAGAATCACGCCCGCAAGACGACGGTGTGCGTGTATTCGCTGCGGGGGAAACGCGACCGGCCCTACGTCTCCGTCCCGGTCACGTGGGACGAACTGAAGCGCGCCCAGCGTGCCCGCAAGGCCGACCGGTTGTTCTTCTCTCCGGCCGACACGTTGCGGCGCGTCAAGCGCCGGGGCGACCTCTTCGCGCCCGTGCTCACCCTGCGCCAGTCGCTGCCACCGCTTTTCGCCGGCGACGTCCCGCGCTCCCGCGCATCGTCCGCGCTGCGCGCCTACGAGGAAAAGCGCGACTTCGCCCGCACCGCCGAACCACGATCCGGCGCGGCCGGAAGCAGCGCCTCAGGCGGGCCCGCCCGGTTCGTGATCCAGAAGCACGCCGCCTCGCGCCTGCATTTCGACTTCCGCCTCGAGATGGACGGCGTCCTGAAATCCTGGGCCGTCCCGAAGGGGCTCGCGACCGCGCGCGGCGTGAAACGCGCCGCCATCGAGGTGGAGGACCACCCCCTCGCGTACGCCACGTTCGAGGGCGTCATCCCCGCCGGGGAATACGGCGGCGGCACGGTCATGGTCTTCGACCAGGGCACCTACGAGCTGCTCGCCGGCGACCACGCGAGCGGGAACCTCAAGCTGCGGCTCTCGGGCAAGAAATACGCGGGCGAGTGGCATCTGTTTCGCATCGATGCGGAAGCCCGCCAGCCCATGTGGCTCATCGCCAAATCCGGCCGTGCCGCCCGCGCGCTCACGCGCCGGCAGGAAACGACGTCCGTCCTGAGCGGCCGCACGATGGAGCAGATCGCGCGCGCGGGGGACGCCGTCTGGCGCTCGCCACCCCGACGCCGGCGCGCCGCTAGGCCGAGCCATCCCGTCGGGCCAAAAAGTTATTCACAATCGCCGTTCCATCCGCCGAGCGCGCGGTCAAAGCGGCCATGGCACGCCCCATTTGGAAAGGTGCGATCACCTTCGGCTTGGTGACAATTCCGGTGCAGGTCCTGCCCGCCACGGCGAACGCGGAGCGCATTTCGTTCCGGATGCTGCGCAAGGGCGACCTCAGCCCGATCCAGTACAAGCGCGTCGCCGCGGAGGACGGCAAGGAAGTCGCCTGGCAGGAGATCGTCAAAGGCTACGAGTACGAGAAGGGGAAATACGTGACGTTCGACGAGCAGGACTTCGATCGCGTCGAGCTCGAATCCGTGGATTCCATCGCGATCCAGACCTTCGTCGAGCTGGCCGAGATCAACCCGATCTTCTTCGACAAACCCTACTACCTCGAACCGCTCAAGGGCGGCGGCGGAGCCTACACGCTGCTGCGCGAGGTCCTCGCCGAGGCGGGGAAGGTGGGAATCGCCAAGGTCGCGATGCGCGGACGCCAGCACCTCGCCGCGCTGAAGGCGAACGGAAAGCTGTTGGTGCTCGAACTCATGCATTTCGCGACCGAGATCGCGCCGGCCAGCGACATCAAGGTCCCCGAGCACAAGATCGGCGCGAAGGAGAAGGAGATGGCGATCGCGCTGGTCCAGCAGATGTCCGGCCGCTGGGAACCGGAAGCGTACGAGGACGAATACACCGACGCCGTCATGAAGCTCGTCGCCCAGAAGGTGAAACGAGGAGGCAAGAAATTGCCCGCCTCCGCGCGATCCGCTCCCGCGGCCACCAACGTCATCGACCTCGTGTCGGTCCTTCAGAAGAGCCTGCGCCAGTCCCAGCGCGGGCGCACCTCGGCCCGCCGCATGTCCAGCCCGCCCCGTGCGCGCAAACGCACGCCGCGGCCCCAGCGCCGCGCCGCCTGAGCCGCCCGGAGAAGGCCGCGCCGGTTCGGCACTGCCGCGCCCGCCCTACCCTTCACCGGCGACGACGCCTGAAAGGTGGCGCGGCTTGTCCTCAAGCCGCTGATCTTCGACCGATCCCTGCTCTAGCGGGCCCGCTCGCGCTTCACTTCCCGCGGGGGCTTGTCGCGCCTCAGGCCGACAAAGACGGGATGCCGCAGCAGGCCTTCCCGCGTCCATTCCGCGAAGCGCACCTGTGCCACCAGCTCCGGCCGGATCCACGTCATCTCTTCCATGGCCGAGCGCGTCATGCCCGCGCCGAAGCGCGGGCGATGCGGCAGGGGCAGGTTGGCGAACGGGCACACCTCGACCTGCCGCGCGAGAAAGTCCGCGTGGAGCGAGGCCAGCAGCTCGTGACTGAATCCGGAACCGACCTTGCCCGCATACCACAGCCGCCCCCGCTCGTAGGTCCCGACCGCAATCGCGCCGAAGTGCCGGCGGCCCCGCCGCGGCGGCGAGAAGCCGCCGATGACGAACTCCTGCTCGGCGACCGGCTTGAGCTTCAGCCATGCCCCGGAGCGGCGGCCGGCCTCGTAGCGTGAACCCGCGCGTTTGAGAATGATGCCTTCCAGGCCTTTTCGCCGGCATTCCGCGAGCAGCTTCGCCGGACTCACGTCAAACGCGGGGGAAAGCAGCACCATGCCGGAGGCGCCCCGCAGCAGCCGCTCGAGCCGGGCGCGCCGACGCTCGATGGGCTCGGAGAGGAGCGAAGTCGCGCCGTCCCGCAGCAGGTCGAACACGTAGTAGCGCAGCGGCGGCCGTTCCCCCCGCTCCACGCCCTGGAGGAGCTGGAAGCGGGTTCTTCCCTTTGCGTCGAGCGCGACCACCTCGCCATCGAGCACCGCCCGGCCCAGCCCGAGCCGCTGGAGCGCGTCCTCGATCTCCGGATACTCGAGCCGGTTCCGGTTGCGGGACCACAGGCGCGCGCTCCGGCCGCCGACGATCGCGATCGCACGGTAGCCGTCGTATTTGATCTCGGCATGCCAGCGCCCCGGCGGCACCGTCGCACTCAACTGCGCCAGCATCGGCGGCACGAACTCACGCGGCGACTCCGATGAGCTTGCACGGGGCATGGGAGGGCTTCGACCCCGGAATCGCGCTCCGGTTCTGGCTGGCGGCGCCGGCCCCCCCCGTCAATCCGGCGCCCCCAACCCTTCGCGCAGGGCCTCGATGAAGGCGTTGCGCAGGAGCTGGTGCACGGTTTCCCACACATCGACCTCGGCCTTCGCCAGGGTGCCGGAAAACGGCGTCACGGTCGCCACCTTCTCCTCCCGGCTTTCGAGCACCGATGCCACCGCATCCACCACGGCCTCCTTGGCCCGCGCGAGAACGCCCTTTTTCGCGTCCCCCACGTTCTCGAAGTCGAGGTCATGAAAGAACGGTTTCACGTACCCTTCATAAGCACCGTCCGCGGCCGTGATTTCACTGTAGACCTCGAACGTGCCGCGCGACACGTCGGCTCCGAGGTAGGCCCGGAGGAAGGGATTGAACGCCGGCAGCGACAGGTCCTTCAGCTCGAAGGTCAGCTGGAAGCGCGGCGCCGGCGCCGCCGGGTTGGCCCGGACGGTCACGTGCAGCCGGCCCCCGCCCGTCGTGACGCCCCGCACCTCGGCCCGCGCCGGCAGTTCCGCGTCGGACTCCGGCCGGTTGTGCAGGCCCGTCAGCACCGCGTGGAGATCGCGGATTTCGGCGCCCACGTCGGGTTGCCGGGCCCGGTCGACGTAACGCACGCGCGCGCGGCGCAGTTCGAAGCGCCGGATCTCGAACGGCAGCGCGCGGGCCAGGCTGCGCTGCCAGCGCCCGGCGGCCACCTCCGATGCCTGCACCTCGCCGGCGGCCCGCTCCGCCGCGTCCACCGGACCCGCGAACACGTGATGCTTGGCGAAGAACACCTCCACGTCCTCGACGAGCCCGCTCCCGCCGAAACGCCCGCGAAAGAGCGGACGGACGTCGATCTGGAAACGGGCCAGCCCCACCTCGACGAGCGGCGGCTCGTCCGGCTTATCCCGCTCCCGCAGGACGAAGTCCCGCACCTCGACTCCCGCGCGCCACCACGCCACGCGCACCGCGCCGATCTTCGCCTCGTGATCTTCCAGCGTCGCAAGCTGCCGGTTGATGATCATGCGGGCGACCGGCCCGGCCGCCAGCGCGACGGCCGCCAGCAACACCAGCACGGCACCTGACCACCCCACCCACCGCGGCCAGCGGCGTCGGGCGACGGCATGCGAGGGGGAGGAGGAGGCAGGCATGAATTCAGACTTCGAATACCAGCAGGACGGCGAATCGCCTCTCATGGACCGCTCGCGCCCGCGGCGGTGCGACGGGGAAGGAAGATTCCCGGCGGGCCTGCGGCGGCGCGCGCGGAACCGATCGCCCGCCCCGCGGACCATCCTGAAGTCTCGCTTCATCCCCGAAACCCTCAACCCACCACGATCATGCCCCAGGGCGACAAAAGCAGTTACACCGCGAAGCAGAAGCGTCAGGCCGCGCACATCGAGAAGGGCTACGAGAAGAAAGGCGTCCGGAAGAAGACGGCCAAAGCCCGCGCATGGGCGACGGTCAACCAGCGCACGGGCGGCGGCAGGAAGCGGCGGACGGCCGCCCGCGCGTGACGTCCGGGTGAGCGCGCGCCGGGATCTCCAGACGCGTGGCCTCTCGGCCGCCGCTCTCGCCCGGCAGGCGGCGCGCGCCGCGGGGCTGCACTACACCTCGGATCAGGCTCCCGGTCTGCGACGCGCGCGGGCCGGGAAGCGTTTTCTCTACCGCGACGAGACCGGCCGCCGGGTGACCGACCCCGCCACGCTGGAGCGCATCAAGTCGCTCGCCATTCCCCCCGCCTGGCGCGACGTGTGGATCTGCCCGCAGGACGACGGCCACCTGCAAGCCACCGGGCGCGACGACCGCGGGCGGAAGCAGTTTCGCTACCACCCGCGGTGGCGCACGGTCCGCGATGCCGGGAAGTTCGATCGCACCCTCGCGTTCGCCCGGGCGCTCCCACGGATACGCCTGCGCGTGGCCCGCGACTTCAGCCAGCCGGGGCTCGGACGCACCCGCGTGCTCGCCGCGATGATCCGGTTGCTCGAAGCCACTCATGTCCGCATCGGCAACGAGGAGTACCGGCGCCAGAACCGCTCCATCGGCCTCAGCACCATGCAGGACCGCCACGCGCGCGTGCGCGGCTCCCGGCTGCGCTTCGTCTTTCGCGGCAAGAGCGGACGCCTTCACGACGTGGAACTGCACGCGCCCCGGCTGGCCCGCATCGTGCGGCGGCTGCAGCACCTGCCCGGACAGGAGCTGTTTCAGTACCTGGACGCGGAGGGTCGCGCGCACACGATCTCGTCGCACGACGTCAACGCCTACCTGCACGAGATCGCCGGCGAGGAGTTTTCCGCGAAGGATTTTCGGACGTGGGCGGGTACGGTCCACGCCGCCGTGGAACTCGCGCGGCGCCCCGCCTGCCGGAGCGAAGGAGATGCGAAACGCGTGGTGGCCGATGTCATCCGCACCGTGGCCGGCCGGCTCGGCAACACCCCCGCGATCTGCCGTCGCTGCTACGTGCATCCCGCCGTGACGACAGCCTTCCTGAGCGGCGCGCAGCTGCGGATGAACGGGCCGGTGCCGGTGCCCGACGGCCCGCGGATGCTGCAATGGATCGAGGGCCGCGTGCTTCGCTTCCTCCGCCGCCACGCCCGGGCGGAACCCTCCAGCTAGGCTTCAACTCACCGGCGACGACCGCCGTACCCAGAGGTGGAGCGGCTTGTCCTCAAGCCGCTGCGGGCGGTTCGGCCGAACGTTAGCCGCGTGGGCACAAGCGGCTCCACCCTTAGGGCACATGGAGTGAAGTTGTGGCCGCTCAAAGCGGGTCGTGAGCGCGAAGACGCGAAGGAAAGCAAAGACTCGCCAGGACAACTGGCGGAGCTTCGCCCTCCTTTGCGCCGTGGCGTCTTGGTTTGGAGCTACAGAAATATCGAATGTGCTCTGATCGTCCGGGTTCCCTGCCTCACCCGGGCGCTGGCGCCCCGTCCGAACCCGGGCCAGCGGGTGCGCGGCACCTCCGTCACGGCGCGCAGCGCTTCGCGCGGGCGTCGCGGCGCCGGTCCCTGCCCCAGGAGATGCGCCAGCATCCGGGCGTCGTACGGCGCGTGCACCTTCACGTCGTTGTCGAAATAGACGAAAACATCCCGCCCCTTCCCGCGGGACGGCAGCGCCGGTCCGTGCCGCCGCGCTCCCGGAGCGTCGGTCCCCTTCGCCCACGCCTCCAGCTTTCGCGCCCAGCGGCGCAGCGCCCCCGTGCCGTACCCCGACGCGTACAGCTCCTCGTCGCCATGCAACCGCACGTACATGAAATCCGCGGTCACGTCCTCGATGACCGGCCAGCGCCCCGCCGTATCCGCCACCACCACCGCGACCTCATGCCGGCGCAGGAGCGCGATGAACTCCGGGGTGGCAAACGACGGATGCCGCACCTCCAACGCGTGCCGCAGTCGCCGCGGCCGGTCGATGCGCAGCCAGGCCCGGTGGCGGAGACGGCCATCATGCTTCCGCGCCCGCGCCTGGGCCTCGACGGTGGTCCGGGGAAGATCGGAGAGAAACGCGTCGAGCCGTTCCGGTCGAAACGGGAGGCTGGGCGGGAGCTGCCAGAGGCACGGCCCCAGGGCGGAACCCAGCCGCAGGACGCCGGACGCGTAGAAATTCGCGAGCGGCGCGCGCGTGTCCTGCAGGCGCTTGATGTGGGTGATGAACCGGGGCCCCTTCACCGCGAAGACAAACTCCTCCGGCACCGCCTCGCGCCACGCGCCATAGCTGGCGGGCGACTGCAGCGAGTGGAACGACCCGTTGATCTCGAGCGTCGCGAAGCGGCTGCCGACGTACTCCAGTTCCCGCCGCTGCGGGAGATCGGGCGGATAGAACACGCCGCGCCACGGTGCATAGCGCCAGCCGGAGATGCCGATTCGTATCCTCGCCATGGTGACGCCAGGCGGCCGGCGGACGCGCCCGGGCCTGGAAACAGGCCACGGCACATCGCCGGCCGCGAAGTTTATCCCCCGGATTTCCGGCGCCCTTACTTCTCGTCGTCCTCTTCGTCGCCTCCCGCCGCCAGGGCCTCGACATCGAGTTCGAGCGCGATCTCGGTCAGCGCCTTGTCCGTCCGCCCTTCGTCATCGAGCGTCTCCTGCAGCACCTCGGCGACTTCGTCCTCGCCGATGAGCTCGGCGAGCGTCCGGGCCGTGCCGTAGCCGGCGATCTCGTAATGCTCCACGCGCTGCGCCGCGCCGATCAGCGCGAGGTCCCGCATCGTCGGGGTCGCGTCCTCCTCGATCGCCTCCTTCCCCTCCTCCACCAGGCCCTCCATCGCCTTGCACTTCTTGCCGCGCAGGGACGCGCCGAGTTCCTCCCCGACGCGTTCGAGCCGTGCGACGTGCTCCTCCGTCTCGGCGAGGTGCTGGGTGAACGCGGACTTGAGTTCCTCGGCGGAGGCCGCCTTGGCCATCTTGGGAAGCGCCTTGAGGAGCTGGCTCTCGGCGCTGAACAGGTCTTTCAATTCTTCGACCAGGAGGTCGCGTGGAGTTCTGATTTTTGGCATAAGAAAAGAGAGGAGGTGACACCGCCCTTCGCCTGCTGGGCGCGGCGACGAGCCCAGCTAACAGACCGACCGTGCCTCGGCGGGTTCGTCTGCCGTCCTCCCGACCGTGACATCCCGGAATGGCGGCGCGCGGGGGCCGGGAAAAGTTCCGCCGCTGGCGTCAGGGGACGATCTTCGGCAGCGGCGCCTCGGCCGGTCCGGAGATCACATCCCCCGACGGCGTGAAGCGGGAACCGTGGCACGGGCAATCCCAGGTGCGCTCCGCCTCGTTCCACGCCACGATGCACTTCAGGTGCGTGCAGACGGCCGAGCAGAGTGACAGGCCGCCATCCTCCTGCCGGTGCGCCGCGACCTTGTGTCCGTTCAGCGAGATGACCCGGCCTTCGCCGCGGGCGATCTCTCCGAGCGCCACGCGATCGGCCGGCG